>JBMFVN010000017.1:0-2793 GCA_049965975.1 Candidatus Micrarchaeia archaeon | reverse complement strand
GTGTTGCTTGTTGTGCTTGTTGCAGTGTTAGATGGATAGCCTGTTATTGTTACTGAAAGCGTAGGGTTGCTTGAAGTGCCTATGAAGTTGCCCTCTGTGTTGCTTATTATTAAATTGACAGGAACATTAGTAAGCAGTGAATTTATTACTGCCGCGTTCTCGGTTTCGTATAGTGCGTAAGGCGTCAAGTCGTATTCTACTGTTGTGTTTGAATTGCCCATGTATGTGAATGCACCAGGTATTGTGCTCTTCACAGTAAGCAACTGGGCAGGCTCTGTTATGTTCTTAGGTGCATTAGGACCATTACCCAAGTTCTGGTATTCCATTCCGCTGCTGAAGCCCGTTGTTACTGTAAGAGAGTCGAAGTTGCCTGTTGGCAGTGTTTCGCCTACTAGAGTCAACTTCCATACCGCAGGACTTGTCAGGAAGTCAAAGCTCTGGCCCTGATATAGTTCCTGCAAAGGCGAAGTGTTGTATATTACTATGCTCTGCAAAGCGTTTGCATTGCCTGTGCCTGATGTGTTGACCCAGTCAAGGAGCACATCCCAGCCAGGGTTTGTTGTCTTGTTGAACTGCTGGCCGCTTACGAGTTTGTACTCGTTGTTGAACAATTGCACCTTTGCCCATTTCTCATATGCGTACAGGCCTGCGAATGTGTTGTTTACCTTTACCCACAACTTCTGCCCAGAGACATTGAACATGTCTGTGTCTGGAGGCATTATTGAAGTCGTGTTTACTAGAGTGCCCTTGTAGAACACGTTTATGTCTGCAGGGCTTATTCCGTTTGCAGTAGGCTGACCAAGGTCTGCCACTTGCACTGAGAACGGCCCGCTTGATATGTTGTGGCCTACGTATACTGTTTGCAATGGAGTCATTGACTCTGCAAGTGTAAGCCAGCCGCCCTGTGTGAAGTTTGTTGAAGAAGTCATTTTTGTTCCAGCAGGTGTGCCGTTTACTATTGTCCAGTTCTGTCCTGCAATGTTTATTACTGCGTTGTTGAAAGACTTCGCTGCTACTGAACCAGAATACAGCGGTATTGGCTTGTTGAAGACAAGCTGCAGTGCGCCGCCTGCATCAAGCAAAGCGAACTTGTTCGCGTTCTGGTCATATACCGGGAATCCTGTTACCCACAGGTATTCGTTCTCTTGCCCTGGCCCGAAGTTGCTTACTAGCGAAGGAACCTCTGCTGGTGTTACGCGGAGAATGTTTACAGGGTTGCTTCCAAAGCCTGAGAATGATACGCCGCCGCCGTTGTAGTTAGCTGTAACGCCTACTGAGATTGGCACTGTTGTGCTATAGTAAGGTTCTGCCGCAGGCGAAGACGTTATGCTGTTTGTTTCTGGGTATGCATACTGAGGGTTTGAAGACAAGGTCTTTGCATATTGCTGAACGCCGAGCTTGTCTGCCCTGTTTAGCACTGACCCAATCAAGGCAGTGAAGCCGTATGAGCCGCTTGCTGTTGCAATGCCGCTCTCGCCAAGCCATACCTGCTGATTAGTCACTGTGCAAGTCGCTGTAGCCGCAGGAACGCACTTTACTGCGCTCTTGCCGTTTACTGTTGCTGTAACAGGTGTTGAGGTATAGGCAAGGTTGCCTATTACTGCAGCAATGTTTGCTGCAACAACGCCGTCGCTTGGCTTTGCCTGAGAGCCCACAACTATCTGCACTACAGGCTGACCTGCGCTGTTTATTATTTGTATATTGCTGAATGAAACCGGTCCTGCTATTGCAGCGCCGACCAATAAGGCGCCTGCCAATACGGCAATTCTTTTCATGCTGAGTCTATTCATTAAAACTACCTGTTTCTACATATCGATAGTTAAGTTTAAAAATATAACACCAAACTGTCGAAAAAGGTATAATTTAATAGACAAAAAGAGAAATGAGCATCTGCATTTGTCTATTATGACTTGCAAAGTCAAGGAAAAAGATGATTGATTATCGAGACTTGGCTTGTTTAAATTATGTTATAAAGGAATAAAAGGAATAAATAGGAGAAAGATGCTAAGTAATAATATGGAAAAGGAAGCCACGCTTTATAAAAAGCTGCCGAACGGCAAGGTCCAATGCACAGCCTGCGCGAGGCAGTGCATAATACCAGATGGCTCAAGGGGTTTCTGCTATGTGCGCGCCAACAAGAACGGAAAGCTTTACCTAGAGAATTATGGCACGCTTGCCGCAATACAGCTTGACCCGATAGAGAAAAAGCCGTTCTTCCACTTCTGGCCCGGAACCTACGTGCTAGGCGTAGGCACGTCTTCTTGCAATTTCGGTTGCTTGTTCTGCCAGAACCACAATATATCTAAAGACAGGGAAATACAAGGCTACGACCTAATGCCCGAAGAGCTTGTAAAAATGGCACTTAAGCAGCACGCTCAGGGAATAGCGTATACGTATAACGAGCCTGCCATATTCATAGAGTACGCTCTTGACGCTGCAAAGCTTGCTCACGAAAATGGCCTTTACAATGTGTTTGTGACAAACGGCTATTTGACGAAAGAGGCAATAGACAAGATGAAAGGCCTTATAGACGCAGCAGTAGTTGACTTCAAGGGCAACGGCAGCGAGAAGTTCGCAAACAAGTACATGGCGGTAGCAAGCTTAAAGCCCGTTTACGAAGCGCTGCTATACATGAAGAAAGTAGGCATACATATAGAGATAACAGACCTCGTCGTGCCGAAGGTTGGAGACTCGCTAGAAGACTGCAACACGTTGACCAAATGGATTCATGACAGCCTTGGCTCAGACACACCTATGCAGTTCATTACCTTCTTCCCTGATTACAAGATGCTT
>JBMFVN010000016.1:0-14356 GCA_049965975.1 Candidatus Micrarchaeia archaeon | reverse complement strand
ATGGCTTGACTACTGTGAAATAGCCAGATTCCTCGTCTATGTTTCTCTTGAGGGCCATTGCAAGAGCCTGGCTCTTCAGCCCATTGACTATTATTCCCATTGAATCGTTCTGCTTTACTATCTGGTAAAGGGTTGCAAGCTTTGAAGCCATGCCTCCGGTTACGTCTATCTTGTGAGACCCGCTTGCTCCGTTAAGCACCTTGTCTATGTTAGTGCTGTCTATTACTTTTATCAGTTTTGCGTCTTTGTTGCTTTTTGGGTCCTTGTCAAAAACCCCGTCGACGTCTGTCGCAAGGATAATCCTGCTGGGCCTTATCCATCTCGATAAAAAGCTGAATACGTTTTCTGTAGAAGCAATAGTAACCCCTTTGCGCGAATCGAAGACAGCGTCGCCATAAACTACAGGCACAAAGCCCCTGTTCAGAGCCTCTTTTATGTTTTCTGCGTAGCCGCTCTGAGGCAGGCCGTCGTGCCACAACGCAAAGCTTGAAGGAACAAAAGAGAATACCTTAAGACCAAGCTTAAGCCCCTCGTTGACGACAATCCTGTTAAGCTCTTCTGCAATGTAATGGGTTATAGAGGCGCCTTTCCAGCTGAACTTGTGAACCAAGCCGTCGTTGACCTTGTATTTGTGCGCTGGAATGTGCGGAAAAGAGCCGCCGCCATGGCCTATCAGAACCTTCATTCTGCCTTTAGCCTGAGCCTCTTTTATCTTGCCCAATATGCTCCTTATCCTAGATATGTTTGCGGTGTAAGGCTTGTTTGTGTCTGTGATTACGCTTCCTCCAAGTTTTATGAAATAAGTATTCATGTACTCGAGCAGAATGAGCAAAAGGGGATTAATATACTTTTTTAATTCATTTGGAAAATGACGAATATCGTAAAAGCAAAAGCAGGCACTGCTTTTTAAAATGCACTGTGAAATCTTAGCGTGGAGAAACAGGCATACGATGCTGTTGTTGCGCTTGAAGGCTCAGAGGATCTGGCAAGCAGCATTGCCAAGAGCTTGCGCGTGCCATTTGACATAGACAAAGATACTGCAAAAATAACCGTTTTCAAAGACAACGAAAGCAAGCTTACTCTTCGAAGCGCGCACGCAAGCCAAAGCGTGATACTGGTTGCAAGGCTCTTTCCCAATCCTCCTGAGAAAGTGCTAGAGTTTCTGGTACTTGCAAGGGCGCTAAAAGACAACGGCGCAAGCATTCATGCTGTGCTTCCTTATTTGGCATACGCAAGGCAAGACAGGGCCTTTCTGCCTGGCGAGCTTGTTACAATACGCGAGCTATCAGAGCTAATGAAAGGAATCATAGAAGAAGTAGTAACAGCAAGCATACACAGCAAAGAGGCAAAGGAGCAGTTTGCTGTCAGTTTGAAAGACGTGTCGGCAATGCCCCTGCTCGCGCATTACGCCAAGGAAATCATAAAGGCAAAAAGCAAAAGCATAGTTGTGGTGTCTCCTGACGAAGGAGGCACTGAAAGGGCAATGGCGTTTGCAAGCGAAATAGGAGCAGAGAAGGCAATAGCGCTTGACAAGGAAAGAGACAGAATAACCGGCGAAATAACTACAAAAGACATCGCTGACAATCTTGCTAGCAAAACGGCAATAATAATAGACGACATGATAGCAACAGGCGGCACAGTAGTAAACGCTGCGAACGTGCTTAGGCGCCACAATGCAAAGGAAATATACGTAATGGCGGTGCACGGCCTATTCCTTGATGATGCTGACAAAAAGATAAAAGAAGCAGGAGCAAGCGAGATCATAACTACAAACACTATAAATAACAAATACGCAAAGATTGACATTTCTGAAGTGATTGCTGACGCACTAAGGTAGCAGCGAAATGCCGCTGCATTCAACTTTTCTTATTCACATTAGCAAAGGCACAGAAGCGCAACAATGAGCATGAGGAAAAATCTGAAAGGGAATCTATAAATAAGCAGGTAAACTTCGCTTAACATCGCATGCCCGAACAAACAATTTAATAACTGCCTGTTAATTTTAATTGGTTTTATGGAAGCAAAGCAGATAGACGAGATCGTTGAAAAAATCATAGCAGGGGAGATAAAGCCATACAAAGTCGATGAGCTTGTGCAAGACGCTTCTCTTGCTGTGGAGATAAGAAGGAAGTACGTTGAGCGCATTTCGCACACGCAACTTGAGCATGTTTCAAAGCACTCTATCGATTTTTCAGATGCAAGCAAAAGAAACATAGAAAATGCAATAGGCGCCGTGCAGGTTCCTGTGGGCCTGGTAGAGCTTAAGGTAAACGGCGAATACGCTAAAGGCAAATACCCGTTCTTCCTTGCTACTACAGAAGGCAAGCTTGTTGCCGGAGTCAACAGGGGAGCAAGCGCTATAAACAAGAGCGGCGGGTCTACTGCGAAGATATTGAGCAACGGAATGACAAGAAGCGTTGCTATCGATACAGGCTCTTTGAAAAACACAGCAGAGGCGATGCGCTATGTCAACTCTGCAGAGGGCATAGCAATGCTAAGGCAGGCATTTGCAAAAAGCAACAGCAGGCTCAACCTGCTAAATGTAGACGCCTTTTCTACTGGCAGGCTTCTCTACCTGCGCTACTCGGCAGATACAAAGGCAGCAATGGGAATGAACATGGTAACTATCGCAGCCACTGCTACGACCAAGCAGCTTATAGAGGAACTTTCAAAACGCGGAGTAAATGCTAAGCTTGTGAGCGAAAGCGGCAACATGTGTGCAGACAAGAAGCCTTCTGCAATAAACATAATAAAAGGCAGGGGCATCTCGGTGGTGGCAGAGGCGGTGATAACCAAAGAAGCCTTGGAGGAATACTTCAAAGCAGATGCAAAGACCATAGAAGAGCTAAATTACGTCAAGAACTACATGGGCTCTAGCCTTGCTGGCTCACTTGCCCACAACGCCCATGTGGCAAACATACTTGCAGCAGCTTTCATCGCATACGGCCAGGATGTTGCACAGATAGTTGATGGAGTCAACGCATTTGACGACGCGAAGGCGCTTGAAGATGGCAGCTTGTACTGCTCTGTATACTTGCCAGCCCTTGAGATAGGAACCTATGGTGGCGGCACTCACAGGGAAACTGCCAAGGAACTGCTCAAGGCCAGCGGGGTTTACGGCGAAGGAGACGATGAAGGCAGGACAAAGCGCGCGTTTGCAGAGCTTATAGCAAGCGCAGTGCTAGCTGGAGAGCTCAATTTGCTTGCGGCAGAAGCGGGCCAAGAGCTTGCAAGCGCACACGCGCAGCTGAAGAAATAGCGGGCTATTTGCCTTGCTCATTGCCTTTTTGATCTTTTTCTCTCTTTTCAAGCAGCTTCTTGCCAAGCTCTTCCCTTCTCTTGAGGTCGCTCTGAATCTTGGCGAAGTCTTCAGGGCTTAGCACCTTGCTTAGAATGTATTGAGAATAGTTTGCCGAAATTTGGGCTGCATCGAGCACCGCAGACTGCAAATCTGCTATTGGAATGCGGTACTCTTTCTCTGGCCTTATTACCTCTATGCCTGCAGGCGCGAACATGAAAGCGACATTCAGCAATGCTGTAACATTTTGGAAAAGAACTGTAAGCTCAGCGCTTGTCGAGTACACATTGTCCTGCTCTATCTTTATTGGCGGCTCTATGCTGCCGTAGCAGTACACAACCCCTGGTGTTTTGAGAAGCCTGTTGTTTATCAAATCGGCCATAAGCGGCTGCAAGTCCTCTTGCTTCTCGCTCTGCATGTCGAAGTAAAGCCTTGCAAGCAGGCCACCGTTTGAAATAGTCTTTTCAGTAAGTTCTTCAACTTCTGATTTTGGCATTTTTACACCTTCAACTTTTCTATAGCAGATTCTTGGTCGAGAAGCTCCTCAGAACCGGTAGACATGTCCCTTACCCTTACCTTGCCCTGCTTAAGCTCCTCGTCTCCTATTATCACAACGAAAGGTATGCCTAGCGAAGCTGCGTATTCTAGCTGCTTAGACAGCGACCTTTTTGAAACGTTTAAATCAGTATTTATGCCTTCTTCGCGCAGCTTGTTTGCAAAGTCAAGCGCATACCCGAACTGCGAATCACTCACATATGCTATGAAAGCCTTTGAATATGTCTTCACGCCTGTCTTTTCGTAAAGCAAATCAAAGGCTCTGCTAATGCCTATCGAAGAACCAGTAGCTGGCAAGCTTTTGCCCTTTCCTGAAAGCAGGCCTATGAGGTTGTCGTACCTTCCGCCGCCACCCAATGAAGGCAATCGCTTGCCTTCCTTTTCGACAACAAATTCCCAGATAAAGCCGGTATAGTAGTCAAAGCCCCTTACAAGCGACAAGTCAAGCTCCATGCTGCATTCAGGCCCGTAGCTTTTTACAAGCTTCATCAGCACATCCACCTTTTCCAGCTCTGCCTTTGCAACAGGCGAAGAAGCGGCAAGTGCTTCTTTCTTGCTTTCTAAGTCTCCAGAACTTACAAAAGAAATTACAGACTCTGCAGTCTTTGAGTCTATGCCTAGCTGTTCAAGTGAAGCAATTGTTTGATCAGCCCCGAGCTTGTAAAGCTTGTCTATCAGCCTTAAAACCTGAAGCGACTTGCTTTTTTCTATTTTGAACATGTCAAGAATGCTGTTAAGCAGAATCCTGCTATTCAGCCTGATAGTATACTGCGACAGGCCCATTTCATTCAACGCTATTGCTGTTGCGGACAAAGCCTCTGCGTCGCTCCCAACTTCAGAGCTGCCTACAATGTCCACATCGGCCTGCCAAAACTCCCTGAGCCTCATGAACTGAGGCTCGTCCTTTCTCCAAATTGGGCCTATTTGATATCGCTTAAACGGCAGGCTTAGGTCCTTGTTTTGAGCCATATACCTTGACAACGGCACAGTGAAGTCGTAGCGAAGGCTGGAATCTTCATTGGCAATGCCGAACACCTCCTTGCTAAGCTCGTCGCCATATGTTTTTGCATTGAGCACCTCGTTAGTTTCAATTACAGGAGTGATCAAAGGAGAAAAGCCGAAGCGCCTGAACACTGCTTCAGCCTTGCTTGCCAAATTGTTAAGCGCTATTGCCTCGTCTAAGGCATAGTCGCGCGTTCCTCTTGGAAGTGAAATCATAATATCGATGATTAATATAGCATGAGAAATAATTATAAAGCAAAGTATGCCGCGTGTGCAAAAAGCAAAAGACATGCTTGCTGCTGCTTTTTAGCCGGCTTGGCTTAGTCTCCTTGAAGCAGCTTGTCGAGCGCGGCCTTCACTGCCTTGTCTTTGCTTTCGCCGCTAAGTATGTCGAACAAAGCAGTTGGCGATATGCTCAGGGAATAGCCGGCTTGCTTGAGCTTCTCGATAAACAGGCTTGTGCCGTAATCCTTTACTGGCAGTCCTTCTAGCATGCCCTGCTTGAATTCTCCTGCTATCGCGCTTGCTTCCTCTATGCCTGATCCTGATATTTCCACAATCGCCTTTCCTTCGAAATCCTTGACAATTTGCGAGAAGCTAAGGTCGCCAGGCTTGAAGCCCTGTTTCAGGCTGCCAGAAAGCGAAACCTGCACTATTGGCATGTCGCCCTTGCCTGCTTCTTTTGCAACTTGCTCTGAGATTTCGCTTGTTATTTCGCTGGGCTCCTTTCCTTCTACGCTTACCTTCACCACTACAAACCTCCTTGAGTTTATGCTTTGAAACCTTGCCTCGCCTGTTTTAGTGTCGTAAATGTAGAAACCCTTGCTTTCCTGCTCAGTCTCCTTGAGCTGCGTGAGCACAGTGCTGCCTGGTATTATGAAAGGCTTGCCATGCACCTTTGCCTCTACTCTGTTGTGTATGTGGCCGTCTACATAGAGGTCGTAGCCTTCTGGCAGCTCGTCAAAGTGGATGAAATCCTTGCTGAAAGGCATAAGCTCGTAGATTGACTGGTGGAACATAAGTATGTTGAACGCGCCGGGCACAGGCTTGAACTCTGCTGTCTTGAGGTAATCCCTGAGCCTTTCCTCGGCTATGCCGCCTATGCCCCGCACAGCGACACGCTCATCGCCTTTCTTTATTATTGCTACTGAGTCGCTCGCGTCTACAACGAAGCCCGCAAGGCTGAGCAGGCTTATTGGGTTCTCCTCGCCAACAGCCCTGCGCTCGTGCGTTCCTGGTATTACCACTATAGGGGCATTTGTATATGCTTTTGACATTCCAGTTACTTGCTCTATTTCAGCATTCCACTTCCTGCTCGAAAGCTCTCTGAAAAGGCTTAAGCCTTCAGCGAGGACATCAGGCTTTGGAGCCCTATTGTCGAAGATGTCTCCAGGCACAAGCATAGCGTCAGCCTGCTCTGCAGCTTTGATCAGGGCTTCGTGAGCCTGGCTAAAGGCGTCGCTCCTGAAGCGCTCATAGCCAAGGTGAAAATCAGAGACGATTGCAAGCTTCATGATCTTATTGCTCGTTCAACATTTATTAGCTTGCTAGTTGCCTAAAAAGAGAAGATAAAAACGTAGCTCAATGCCGATTGTGGTTCTTTTATTATTATTTCATCTTTTCCCTTAGCCTGTTTACTATTTGCATTGCTGCTTCTTCTACCTTGTCCTTTTCTGGACCGTAGGCGCCTGCAGCACACGCATGGCCACCGCCAGTACCGTTAAGCAATTTGGCTATGTCTCGCATGTATATGCCAAGGTGTATGCCGAGCTTGCTATCAAGCGGCGACCTCAGCCTGCCGGAAATTGAGGCTTCTAACTCAGTTACAGCCCAGAAAACTGCAGCATCAGCGCCCATGTTCATTGCCGTATCTGCAGCTACGTTAGCATGCTCTGTGGCCTTTCCAAAAACAATCAAGTACTTGCCGGTATTTTCCACGCTTGCCCGCTTGACATCTTGCAGTGTCATGAACCTGTTGGCAAGAGGTATATTAGAATGATATTCTTCCTGAATTGCAGAATAGGTTGTGCCTGCTATTTCGAAAAGCTTTGAAAGCTGCAAGAAAGTTGTCGCGCTTGCATTCTGCAAATCTGCAGAGTCTGCAATCATGCCGTTTACGAGAAGCGTGGCAGCCTCTTTGCCCACTTTTGCTCCAAGCCTCTCTAGCAAGGCGTACACTATGCTGCACGTTGAGTTGAAGGACTCGTCGCTGAAAACATAAACTGCAGAAGCATTTGGCAGCTCTGTGTCAAGGCCCTCTGCCCTTAGATGGTGGTCTATGAAAAGAACCTCGCCCTTGTAGTCTGCAAGCTCCTTTGCAAATGGACCAAGAACCTCTGTGTTGTCGGCATCGGTAACTATTACCGCGCTCGTCTGCGCGAACTTCGCGCTTATCTTCTTGTCGTAGCCCACAGAAGCGAGCATCTTCCTTGCGTTGTTTGTAAGAAAATCTGGCATCGCCACTATTGAATTGGGCAAGTACTCAGACAAGGCAACGGCCGAGCCCACAGCGTCGCGATCGCCTATTGAATGGAATGTGAGCAAGACGTCTTGCTGCGCGTAACGCTTTATAAGCTCTACAAGCTTGTCGAATGAAATGAAATCGGTCAAGAGATCAGCCAATTACTCGCTCTCACCGCCGCCCTGCTTGTACAGCTGCGTTATCTTTTCGCTAAGCTGCTTCTCCTTGCTCTTGAGCTCGTTGTACTGCTTGGTAGTAGTGCTTATTCTCAGCTCTGTAAGCTCTGCTTTGCTGCTAAGATCAGAAAGCGACTTTTCCTTTGTCGTCTCTACAAGCACCCCACCGACGCTTATGTAGACCTTGCCTGTCGAGTTTGTTACCTCTTCCTTTGCCTTTTCTATTTCTTCTTTTTGGCTTTGCAGCTGGTCAAGCAGTGAAGCAAAAGATTTCATCTGCTCCTGAATAGCCTGATAGTCGCCAAGCAGCTTCTCGATGTCATTTTCGTCTTCCGGCATTCAAAAACCTAACTAAAGTTAGGATTCTAAAAATAAAAAGGTATCTAAATGGCAGGTGCAAAAAGATAAACAAGAATCTCAGTTTTGCTTCTTCATTCTAAATATCTGCACGCCTTCCGCAGTTATTTCTTCATCTTTTACGAAGCCTTGCTCGCTAAGCAGCGAAAGCAGGGAAGTCAGTGAAGCACCGCTTATTGCAAAGCTTTGCGTGTCGCGCCGGATAAGCCTTACCTCGTAAGGATCAGAACCGCTGCGCTGCAGGCCTTTTAGCAAGCGCGATTGCTTTTCGTCAATAATTTCAACTTCCTCTGCCTTTGTTGCAGCTATGGCCTTGGCTATATCATCAAGGCTTGCTTCTTTTATCCTGCCAATTACAAGGCTGTTTGGCTCGATAGGCGGTTCTTGCTTAACCTCTTCCTTTGCTTCTCTTGCCCTTTTTCCTAGAATTCCAAGCATGTAGATTGAGAAATGTTGAAAAACAAGCTATTTACAGCTTGTCTACAAATCGTGCATGGCTTCTGCATTTGTCTTTTATATTTATTTTTGCTAATAATTTTGCATAGGCCTGTTTATGCTGAACGAAGCAGAGCTTGTCGAAAAGGAGATGACGCTTAGAAAGCTAAGGCTTGACAGCACTGTGCTGGAAACGCGCAGGGCAATAGCCAGATGGCTTGCCCTCACCCTTGGCATAATAAACCAAGGAGAATCGAGGCAGAGTGCGGTAGCTGTGCTCGATGCCCTAGTCAACTTCCAGTTCATAAAGCAGAGGGATCCGAGCGCTGAAGAGCTCAAGGAATACATAAACTCAAACTGGGAGCAGATAAATGAGAAAACGCTAAGATACCACCTACTCAGGATGAAGAAAATGGGCTTGATAGAGAACACGCACGGCAAGTTTTACTTCAGGCCACCAAGCCAGGGAGACAGGTTCGACCCTGAAAACGTTTTTGGCAGCATATTCGAGCAAGACTATAAAGACATAACACAAAGAATAGACCAAGCAATAGGCGAGCTCAAGAACAAGAGCAAAATATCCGGTGAGCCTAATGAAAAATGAAATTTACTTCTGGATACTTGCAATAATCGCCATAATAGGGATAGCTTTAGCAATAAGGTTCCTCTACCAGCCGATGATAAGCATAAGGCTGAGCACAAACACAGGCCTTATTCATGCTTATCCTTACCAAACCATCGAAGTGCCGATAACTGTGTTCAACAATGGCAACGCGGCGATAAAAAACATGAGCATAGGCATATACGTCAACAATACTTTCAACATGCTTTACCACATCACGCTGCCAGCTGGCAAGGAGCTCACAATCTTGTACAACTACACGCCCGCATACCCTGGCACTTACACGATACAGGCAGTAGCAGACCCGGGCAGGCTTTACAATATAGCAGACAGGGCGACCGCGCAGACAAGCACCACAGCATATGTGTCACCTGCAGAAAACGCAACGCCTTATTCTTTGCTGCCAGCGGGCAATATAGTAAACCAGAGCGTAATAAAGCTAGATTCAGGGGCATATGTCTTTGCAAGCTACCTTAATTCCACATACGGCCTGAAAATGGGCCTTACGCCAAATAGCAGGATAAACAGCTTTCTAAACGCTGTGCTGGGCTATGTAATTTATTACATAAGAGAAATCGCCTCTGCAAGCGCGCAGTATAAGAACGGCAGCCAGGCATACGCCATTTGGCTTCAGGGCTATGTTTCTCCAAACATGACAAACACAGCTGCTGTGATAACTGGCATGAAGTCGGAAAACATAACGAGGAACGGCATCAGCGTAACGTTTGTAAGCCTTGGCGGCAATACGACTCTGTGCAGCTACTATTCGCGCGGCTGGATAAAGATCCTTGGCTACATGGGCAACGGCACATGCTTGTCAGAGCTCAACACAAGCAAAATTACAAGCATAAGGCTTGCAAGCTTCTACAACAAAACCATGGCAAATGCCACAAACATAGGCAATTACTCATTTGTAGGCAAAGTGGGCGAAATTTCTGGCGACTTTGCTTTGTTTGCAAACAGGACCCTTATGTACGCGACAGTATCAAACAGCAGCGTTAGCAAAAACTCGAGCAACGTGTGCTACGGTCTTATAAACACGTTTGGAAATGAAAGCTACTGCAGCGAATACGTGTTTCCTGTAAGCACAGCACACATTGTAAACGGCAGCTCGCTGATAAGAACAACTGCTTACATAAACAGCTACAATGCTTCAGTGTATTCTCTTGTCAACACGTCTTTGATAATGGACCAGGTGCCGATAAACATACAGGCAATAAAAGGATATGGCATAAAGGGCGGCTATCTGGCATTTGTTTCTGGCATAAAGAGCACATGCTCGTTCAACTCCACTTTTGCGTGCTCCAATGTAACATGGACAAACGGCACGCTCGGATTCAGGCTTAGGAACCTTGGAAGCACTGCAAGGCTAAATTCTGTGTCTTGCTACATGACTCCAAAGGCTATTCCTCAAACGCTTAACGAAACTATACAAAGCAACAGCACAATAGGCATAAATGCAACATGCTACGAGTCAGGGGCAAAGATGAGCGGAATTGCTCTCAATCTTGGCTTGAAGCTTGTTCTCAATTACACACTCAACAACTCTACACAGCAGGTTAACGGCACTGCATACATTCCGATAGGATGAACATGCAAGAAAAAAGCGTATACGATCTTTTTCTAAGCAAGTATGGAAGCTTCACCCTTATCCAAAAGGCCGCAATACCTGTAGTTGAATCAGGCAGCGACTGCCTTATCATAGCTGCTACTGGCAGCGGAAAGACAGAGGCTGCTGTACTTCCTGTTTTGAACAGGCTCAGGCTTGGCAAAAAGCAGGGCATAAACGTAATTTACATAACACCGCTAAGGGCGCTAAACCGCGACCTGCTAAAAAGGCTTGAATGGCTAGCAAAAGAAACAGGAGTGGAAATTGCAGTCAGGCATGGAGACACAACGCAAACAGAAAGGCAGAAGCAGGCTGCAAACCCTCCGACTTTTCTCATAACTACTCCGGAAAGCCTACAAAACCTATTCCTTTCAAAGAGGCTTAAAAGCGCTCTGAGCAGTGTGGGCACAGTAATAGTAGACGAAGTGCACGAGCTGTTCTCCAACAAGCGGGGCACTCAATTGGCTGTTGCGCTTGAAAGGCTTGCAGAGCTTGCTGGCAGGTTCCAAAGAGTCGGCATAAGCGCCACAATAGGCAACGTCGAACAGGTCAAGAAATGGCTTTTTGCTTCCTACGCCGACGATGCGAAGGTTGTGCAGGCAGAATCAGAAAAGGAGCTTGAAATAGGCATAGAAATGCCGCAGAAGCCTGAGCACGAGCTGAAGCAGTTCATGGAGCAGTTCAACCTCAACGCCCAGGCGCTTGCAAGGATAGAGCGGATCTCAGAGCTTGTAAAAGGCTCGAAATCTGCGCTAATTTTCGCAAACACAAGGCAGGTTGTAGAGTCTCTCGGAAACAAGCTCATTTACCTTGACAGGCTCGAGCCGTTCGGCGGAATAGGCGTGCATCATAGCTCTCTAGACAAGGGCGAAAGAATAAGCGTAGAGGAAGCATTCAAAGCAGGCAGGCTGAAAAGCATCATAGCAACAAGCTCTCTCGAGCTTGGCATAGACATAGGCTCAATAGACCTGGTGATACAGTACGGCTCGCCCAAGCAGGTTACACGGCTTGTTCAGCGCATAGGCAGAGGAGGCCACAGGGAGCATGAAACTGCAAAAGGCAGGGTAATAGTTGCAAACGCTATCGACGCCATAGAGTCGCTTGCAATACTTCTGCAGGCCAAGTCTGGCGATCTGGAAAGGCAGGGCATGCAGGAAAATGCGGCAGATGTGCTGATAAACCAATTGTGCGCGATGGCGCTCGAGTACGGCGAAATGCCTTTGAAGAAGGCGTATGAAATAATAAAAAGATCTGCCCCATATTCAGGGCTTTCATTTGATGCTTTCAAGAGCATTGCTGATTTTGCAGCGGAGCAGAAGCTCGTAAGGACAGACAGCGAAAAGCTAAGGCAAAGCCTGCAGACAAGAAAGTACTTCTATGCAAACATAAGCGTTATACCTGAAATAGCAAAATACATAGTAAAGGACATTGCTTCAAACAAGATCATAGCAACGCTTGACGAAAGCTTCGTCTCAAACTACTTGGATGAGGGCACAGTATTCATAACAAAAGGCATGCCTTGGCGGGTTATAAGCATAGACAAGGACGTTGTGCAAGTAGAGCAGAGCAGGGAAATAGAGGCTGCAATACCAGACTGGGAAGGCGAAGATATTCCGGTAACCCGCAACACTGCAAAGAAAGTCTTCGAGCTCATGCAGAAGGGTGTTTCACAATACAAGGAGCTTCTCAGTGCCGAGGCCTTTTCCGAAATTGAAAAGCTTGAAAAAGAGCAAGCCAAATACTTTGTGCCTAGCGAGGAAAAAGTAATAGTAGAAAACGAAGAAGAGTACTCAATAGTCTACATGCCGCTCGGCAGGCCAGCCAATGAGCTCTTGGCAAGGCTTCTTGCATACGCCATGTCTATAGCTGCGAACACCCAGATAAGAGTCAGCGCAACGCCTTATGCGCTATTTGTGCACTATGCCAACTCTATCACAAAGCCAGATGTTTCCAAGTTTCTCAAGAGCGGCGGCCTGCTCCAGCTCCTGAACGGCGACGCCTATCTTACAAGCTCTGACTTGTTTAGGTATAGGTTTGTGCAAACGGCAAAGCTCGCAGGAATCGTCGACAAGAACGCCACGATAACCAAGACAATGGCACAGAGGCTTCTCAACTTCTACAAGGAAACTCCGATATACTACGAAACAAAGCGTGATTTGCTGCAGAACTATTTCGACAAAGAAACAGCTGTTGATTTTCTAAACGGGCTCAAAAGCGGCCGCATAAAAATACAAAGCGAGACCGGGGTATCGCCTTTTGGCAAGGAGCTGCTCAAGGCAAATTATGCATATTCTGAGCTGCTTGTCGAGACGCACAGCGAAAGCGAAATAAACGACCTGGAAAAAGAGGTGATAGGAAAGAAGGTCGAGCTGCTATGCACTTATTGCGGCTTTGTGTTCGAGCACGAGATAAAAGGCAATGACTCGAGGATATTGTGTGAGAGGTGCAAGAGCCCGATGCTTTGCACATACAGCGACGCAAGGCGGGAGATATGGCAGAAGAGGAAGCAGGGCAAGCAGCTGAGCGAAAAGGAGCAGGAAGAATTTGACAATATGATTAAGGAGGCAAGCCTTGTAGAGGCTTATGGGAACAGGGCTCTTGTGGCTCTTTCTACTTATGGCATAGGGCTTGCCACTGCTGCGCGCATACTCAAAATGCTAAGGAAAACATACAGGGAGCTTTTCATAGACCTGCTTATTGCCCAGAAGAACTTCGTGAGGACAAAGAAATACTGGAAGCAGTAATCACTGCCTCTTTTCTTGTTTTGAATACATTTCTACGTTTGAAGCCGTCGTTGGGCTCTTTACAAACCCGTTCTCGGCAAGGAGCTTCTCAACCTCAGGAATTAGATCGTTTCTCACGCTAAAACTTTTGACATTTATGATCCTAACTTCCGAACTGCATCAAATTTTTGTATATTACTATAATGGCCTTTGATGCGAGGTACTCTTTGAGTGCTTTAGGATCGGAGAGCTCTTCTATGGCTTCTGCTTTCCTCTCGATAGGTTGCGATTGAACAGGCGCTTTCTTTTCCTTGTGGCCGAACATGATTCAAAGTAACAGGCAAGATATTTACACCTTGGCTTCTTTTTCTATTATTGGCGTATCTGTTATGCAGACAGAACAAAGCACACAGAGCGCAGGCAGGGCAAATGCACTTGAGGATATAGCAGAAGCGGTAGAAAAGGCGCTTAAAGCGTTTGCTGTGCAAGATCCTGAATGCTTGCTGCTTTATAGGGGGCGAAATGGCAAAAGAGACAAAGCCTGCCACAACCTTTTTATATTTTAATGTTATATAATGTTACAACATTAATAAACGGGCGAGCAAATGGATAGAAAACGAGGGCTTGGCGTGCAAAGCAGGAAGTACACGACAATAACCATTCCTGCCCCTCTTTTTTCAAAAATAAAAAAGATCATAAGCAAAACTGGCTTTTCGTCAGTCTCGGACTACGTGACATATGTAATGCGGGAGACTGTCGCTGAGATAGAGTCAAAAGGCAAAGGAAGAGGCGAAAAAAGCGGAATAGCGGAAAAGCTTAAGGCTTTAGGATATTTATAGTGATGCCATGGATGCTCTTTTGAAAGCTGCTGAAAAGCTCAGTGCAGACCCTTCGGAAGCCAACTGGAAAATGTTCGAGTCTGCATTGCATAGAAGCAAGGCTAAGTTTTACAGAATAGTTTATGTGCACGGCAAGCTGAAAAATGCGGAGGATCTTACGAAGTCTTATGCGGAGCTTTACGATTCGAACAAGAGGCTTTTGGCAAAAGTCCCGATATTTGAAAAAATAAATGGCAAGGTGGAGGGCGCAACAAGGCACCTCAAGGGCCTTGCCAACAT
>JBMFVN010000015.1:0-14626 GCA_049965975.1 Candidatus Micrarchaeia archaeon | reverse complement strand
TGGTCCTCTGCTGCTCAGACAACGCAATTATCAATACTGCTATCTGCCAAATTGCGAGCACAGCAATCAGCACTTTCAGGAATGGAACCGCCATGAGCCAGAAGAAAAGAACAACCGGCATGTAGCTGAACGTTACAGCAGCGAAAGTCCTGCTGTAGTCGCCTGCCCAGGACTTGAGCAAGTATTTGCCAACAAGCTGGTAAAGAAAGGCGTTGACAGCTATGCTAACGGGAAAGAGGACGAGAAAGACAAGCAAGCCAGCGAATACTACAAGGTAATAGGGCAAGAAGACCGAATATGCAAGAAAGTGCGCTTGCATCGGTATGAAATAGGTATAAGGTAGCAGACTTATGCCAAGCGCAAGAAGACCTACGCCCACAAAGACATACGCCAGCATGCCAACGATCCCTATTTCGTAATAGAACTTAAGCGATGACATTATGTCCATGCGCTGCTTGCTTTCCCTTTCTGGATGCCAAAGCAGGTTCCACGCCTTGCCTATATCAGAGCCATAGCCCATAAAACCACTCTTTTAACATACGCTCTCAACATTAAAAAGAGTAATAGCTGAATGCAGGAAATATAAAAGTGAAAAGAAAAACTCTTATAAAGAAAGATTTGACAATTAAGTTCTTTTAACTGACTTAAAAGAGTTCAGCATAATCGCATAAAGCTCGGGCTTAATTTCAGAATACCCATATATTGTTATCGCATCGTAAATTAATTGGTACAAGCTAGGATGCTTGCTTGCTAGCTCCGCAAGCAGCCGCTGCAATTCCTTGCCCTTCTCAGCAGGCATGGATTCGGATTTGGTAGCTTCAGCGAATTCAAAAGCTAACGCCTTTCCATATAATATTCTTGGCGCTGATACAATAGGGAAATCTATATATTCTGCACAAAGACAATCGTTTTCCTTACTTAGGAAGCTCATTGCATTTGGATCCACAGCTACAACATAGTCAAACATTTTCTTAATTATTTCAGGTTCTATGCTGATTTGGCGCCCATGTAAATAACCAAAAAATTCAGGGATTGTTGAATAAAGTGTTTTTTTATCTTTTTTCTTTGTCAAATAATCGAGCAATTCTATATCCACATTTGTGCCTCCATGATAAATTAGTATTTGCTCGATGGCCGAAATAGAACATTTATAGTTTTCGTGGCGGCCTGCGTGCTCATGTCTCTTGGATCTTAACTTTAACAAGTCTAATCTATCAACTTTCTCTACATACTTGACTAGGGCCATCAGAACGGCGTCATTGCGAGAAGCCAAAAGGTTGATTACATGGGTCTTGTACATATATGTTCCATCAAGAAAACCAGGGCTCTTTCTCCCTGCTTCTGTTGCAAGTATTTGAGGGTTGTCCATCCAATTTATCATGTCTATTACGTTTTTGTCATTGCCTTTAAGCGCCATCTGATATGCAAAGTTATCTGAACCTTTGCCAGATTTCAGTATGGCGTGATTGTTATTCTGCTTTATATAGTTCCACAAATCATCTTCAAGTTTGGTGCCGATAAAAGATGCAGCCAAAACACCATTCCCTGATTTCGCTTCGAGCAAATCCGGCTTATTTTGTATTATGTAGTTCCACAAATCGCTTTCAAATTTGGTGCCGATAAAAGATGCAGCCAAAACACCATTCCCTGATTTCGCTTCGAGCAAATCCGGCTTATTTTGTATTATGTAGTTCCACAATTTGCTGATAATTTCAGTATTATTTTTACCAGCAACGAGATTAGGAGTCACCGCAATCAATACATCAAAATTCTTTGAGTTTAACAAAGTCTCTAACAGCTTCATTTTCTCTTCATTGGTTCCTCTATTTGCAGTAAAAATAGCATTTCTTACTTTTTCTTCTTCTTCGTTATTTTTACCAAAAAAGAGTCTCACGCCATTACCTCACAATGCATAAACACTATTAAACGGTTAAATTTACTGATATTTAAGCATTGCTATTAGGTAATTTAGAAAAAATGTGTCAATTTTTTCGCGAGGGGTTCTAGATATACTTCCCAAATCTGCGATAGTTATTTCATCTTTTTGCGATCCTGAAATAATCTGTAAAACTAGTTTATGCTCATTTATATTATAATCAAGAAGCTCAGCTGCAACATAACCTTTTTCTGTGAGGTAGGCAACTATGTCTCCTATTTTCGCACGCCCATCTGCACCATGTGCAATGTCTTCTCTTGATACGATTTTTGGTTTTTCGTCTAGTGTCCTAACCCACTTCCATACCCTTTCATCTCCATTCCTGCTTTGATCACCGTCAATTACATCTGTTTGGTTCCATGGATTTTTAAGGGGATCGTCATAAAAATTTGCGTAACGATATGAAATGTAGTTAGATAATGGGATTTCGGAGGGAGGCAATTTGCCAACCCTATATTTTTGGAGTATTGGGTTAAGCAATTTTATTACCTCCAGTGCATTACATCTGCTTAAATTGTATATAGTCAGTAGTTTGCCCTGCTGAGTTGTTCCGTTTTCTTCTTCTAACAGATTTGGTTCCCATACTTTGAATGGTACGTGCTTATCAAGTAGTAGCGGTATTGCCTCATTGAGAAAACGAACACGATCTTCTTTGGCTACATCTACATGCAACTTATATCCCTTATTTTTTTCTTGTTCATCGAGCTTCGCCTCGTCAGGTGAGTGAACAAAAACCCCTTTTGCTATGCCCCCCTTTTTTAATTATCGAAATTTTCCATTCGTCTTGCTCTCCCTTTCTTAATATTTGGGTAATACTACTTGGGTTTTTAATAAGTTCTTTGAAACTTGTCATATTATATATTGATTTTTCCTTCTATTTATGCCATATTAGGAAAATTTTGCTGCGATGGCATCCGCCTGCTCGTAAACGGCGTGGGCTGCCTTTGCATTAATGAACTCATCGCTTCGTGCAAATGATGTGTTTTATCGGTTCTCAGTTCCTCGAGAACTGCCTCTTGTTGAGGTTTATACGCTCTCCATGAGCGTAACTTCCCCTCTGCCCGAGGGTAGCTCTTTTGAGTATTACCTTTGCCGCTTTTTCATTCCTGTCCATTGTCAAGCCATACGAACGTTGCAGTGGTATAGCCCTGAAACGTAACCAGTCTCCTTGCTATTCTGTCTTTATCACTTCTAGTATTTTGTAAACAGAACCTAAATGCAAGCCTAAAATAGTTTTGCTGCAAATGTTATTCAGATAAAATGGAGCTGGGTGAAATAGAGAATATGCTGCCTAAGGAGCTTGTCGAGGCAGCAAAAGCGAGAGGCATTTCAAAGCTCACTCCGCCTCAGGAAGAAGCGATAAGCAAGGGGCTCATTTTCGGAAACAATGTAGTTGTAGCTTCGCCTACTGCAAGCGGCAAGACTTTTATCGCAGAAATAGCCATGCTTCGCGCAGTGTTGCACGATTTCAAAAAAGCAATTTATGTGGCGCCTATGCGGGCGCTTGTAAGCGAGAAATACGAGGAGATGAAAAACGCCTACCCATTTCTCAAGGTTGCAATATCAATTGGCGACTTGGACTCTCTCGACCATTGGCTTTCAGGCTATGACATTATCTTCGTATCAACAGAGAAGCTGGACAGCCTGATAAGGCACGGAATAGACTGGCTGGACCAGATAGGCGTAATAGTGTTTGACGAGGTTCACATGCTCGACGACCCGTCAAGGGGGCCTACCCTAGACGTTCTTATCACAAAGCTGAAGGTCATGTGCAGGCATGCGCAGTTCATCGCTCTGAGCGCGACCATCGGCAACGCTGACGAGCTTGCAAGGTGGTTCAATGCAAAGCTTGTAGAAAGCGACTACAGGCCGGTGAAGCTGGAAAAGGGCGTTGCCTACAACGGCAAGGCCTATTTTGATGACAAGGAAGTGCCGCTGAACGGCACAAGCACTATCCCTGAGCTCAGAATAGCGCAAGACACCTTAGGCATGGGCAAGCAGCTTCTTGTCTTCTATGCCACAAAGAAATACGCTGAAAGCGGGGCTGAGAGGCTTGCTGAGATAACTGAAAAGACTCTCAGCAAGGAAGAGAAGGAAAAACTGAAGCAAGTAAGCGATGCGATACTGCATGCGCTAAGCAGGCCTACTGCGCAGTGCGAGAAGCTCGCTAAGCTCGTTGAGCGGGGAGTGGCATTCCATCACAGCGGCCTTGTCAATGAACAGCGCTATGCTGTAGAGCACGCGTTCAAGGACAACCTGATAAAGGTAATATGCTCAACAACCACACTCGGCCTTGGAGTAAACTTGCCTGCACACACGGTAATTGTAAGGGATACAAGCAGGTACAGCGAGGAAGAAGGTGCAAACAAGCTAGGTGTAAATGAGGTTGTTCAGCTGTTCGGAAGAGCAGGCAGGCCTACTTACGACAAGGAAGGCAGGGCTCTTCTTATAGCAAGAAGCAAATATGAGATAGCTGACCTGTTCCAAAGGTATATCAATGCACCTCTTGACCCGATCTCGTCAAAGCTCGGGGTATTGCCGGTTCTAAGAACACATGTTCTAGCTTTTGTTGCTACCGAGATGTTCAGGACAAAGGAAGCTATTGCTGACTTTCTGTCAGGCACGTTCTACGGCTTTCAGTTCGGCAACAGGGAACTGCTTTACGAGATGTCAAGCAGCATAATAGATACGTTTGCCGAATGGGGCTTTGTCACAAAGTCCGGAAGCGCGTACCAGGCAACAAGAGTAGGCAAAAGAATAAGCGAACTTTACATAGACCCGCTTACTGCAAAGTGGCTTCTTGACACATTACCCTATGCCAATGACGATCTTGGCATATTGTTCATAATTTCTAACACGCTTGAAATGAGGCCCTATGCTAAGACGACCGACGAAGCAGAGATGGCGCTTAGCGATTACTTGCCTTTGCTAAAGAAGGCAAGCATAGATTTCGATGAAGAAATGCCGTTCTACGACCCTGTGAAGCCAATGAGCACCGCACTCATGCTTAACGACTGGGCCAACGAGATTCCAGAACGCGACATAATAGCGAAGTATGGCTCGACTCCAGGCTATCTGTTTACCAAGATAACAAACGCTGACTGGCTTCTCTACTCAAGCATAGAGCTCGCAAAGCTTATAGGCGTCAACGTGGCAAAGCTGCACGAGGCTAGGGTAAGGGTAAAGTATGGCGTAAAGAAAGAGCTGCTTGACCTGATAAGACTCGAACAAGTAGGCAGGGTGCGCGCCAGGCTCATGTACAACAACGGCATAAGGCGAGTTGCTGACCTAAGAAAAGAGGGAAGCGAGGAAAAAATAACAAAGCTCTTCGGCAAAGAGATAGCAAAGAAGATAATGGAGCAGGTAAACGCATTCTGAACGTCGATATCAATTCTACGACGACAAACATTTTTTCGCTTTACTGAATATACAAGGCTTTCGAAGGAAAGTATTAAAAATATATTCTGAAAAAAGAAAAGTAGGCGATCGGTGAGAAGAATGGGAGTTTTTGATAAACTGAGCCAGGCTTTCGGAGTATCTTCTTCGAAAGGAATAGACATAGGAGAATACATGAATTCGGCAGAAATGGAGGACGTCGACGTGCTGCACGAGCCGGCTGACATGTATGTCAAGCCAGTGACAATAGTAAGCGAAGACGAGGTAAAGCTTGTCGAAGACGAGCTTGCAAAGAAGAACATAATACTGCTAAATATAGAAGAGCTTTCAAAGAGGCCGACTACCAGGAGCAACGTGATCGCGGCATTGAAGAACTATGTAGCAAGCATAGACGGCGACATAGCGCAGATAGACGAGACGAGGATACTGGTAACGCCTAAGAAGGTAAAGATAATAAAGAGAAAGAAGGCAGAGGAGTAATCTCATTTGAGTGCGGTTATAAGGGCGTGAACCTCTTTCCGGCTAGGGTTTGATTGCAAAACAATTTTTTTGAATACTCTTTCTACTACTTTTTTGTTTCTTATATTCTTGCCAGCGATAAGTTTCTCGAATTCTGAGAAAAGAAGCTCAAGCTCTTTTTTCTCTGCTTTTGGCTTCTCCTGTTTATACGCGCTTGAAAATTCCGCTTTTGAAAACTCGTAAAGCATTATTGCAAGAGCGTGCGAAACATTTAGAACAGGGTACTCTGGGCTTGCCGGAATATACACTATTATGTCACATTTGTCAAGCTCCTCTTTTTTCATTCCTATGTCGTCCCTGCCTATAACCAGCGCAACATTGCAGTGCCTTCGCGAGCAGCTTTTACTTATAAGAGAAACTGCAGAATCCAGAAGCATTGCATTCTTGTAATCTGCATTTGCCTTGCCCCAAAGGCCTGTTGTGCCAACCACAATATCGCAGTCTCTCACTGCTTCGTCAAGACTGTCGTATATGCTGGCATTCTCGAGCAGGTCTGCAGCGTGCTTTGAATAGGTAATCGCCTTCTTGCCTATTATGTTTGCCCGTGGCATTGCAAAGAAAAGCCGCCTGATGCCAAAATTCTTTGCCACCCTCGCAATGTAGCCTACATTAGTCTGATATTTTTGGCCTTCGATTACGAGCTTTAAGCGTATTGGCAACAAATCATCTAGGTCATGCCAGCAGGTTTATCACTGCAAATATGTTTACAAGCACATGAGCTACTGTGCTGGCGTAAAGCGAGCCGGTCTTCTTGTAAACATAGCCTGCGAGTAGGCCGAAAACCAATGCTGCTATGACTTCTATTCCGTAGCTCGAATAATAAGTATAATGCAGCAAGGCGAATACAACGGCGCTAGCAACAATTCCTATACGTGGCACAAGAAGGCCTCTGAAAAGGATTTCCTCGTTTATAGGTGCAACGATTGCTACAAAAATATAGAACCACATAGGTGCGCCGGCCATAACCTCTGCAACGTTTGTGCTTATCGTTATATGGAAATAGCTTTCAATAGCTGTCACAATGCCCTCGAGCGCGAATATTGCAAGGAACAGTACTATGCCTATCGCTATAATGCTAATAGTAAGCTCCTTTCGGCCAAGGCCCAGCTCCCTTGCAGAGTCTTTAAAGCTCAACTTCTTGAAAGCCATAAGATAAGCAAAAGCAGAGATCGAGAAGCTCATTGACAGCATGGCTGTCGATAAGAAATCAAGTGAATTGTAAGAGATCAGGTCTGCATAGTATAGCAGCACGATTGGAATCTGCAAAATGAGCATTATGCCTATTAGCAACAGGAAAAATCCGCTGGCAAGCCTGACCCTATCGATTCCTGGCTTGGCATGCGCATCGACTTTTCTTAGTTTTGCACTTTTCACAACACCGCCATAAGCTAATAAACTAAACAAGCGCATTCATATTTTACATTCATATTTTATATTTCCATTATATTTGCATGCTCGTCGCTTAGCTCGAAAAGCATGCGCTGATTCTTTCTTATTCGCACACAGTAATTTACGAAAGAAGACGAGTAAAGGCACTGATCTAGGTCTCTTGTAGGCCTTGCTTCAAGCAGAAAGTCTTTTGAAAGCATGCGCCTCAGCCTTGGCTTTGACTTTTTCCCGTTAACGGTCTCTTCAAGATAGTGCGGCAAAATGTGCTCAAAGCCTATGCCTCTTATGGGCCTAGCTGGCTTTCCATAAAGCCTCTCCAAATAGCTAAAATAGCCTGTTGAGCCAAGCGGCGTGGAAATTATGAAGCCATCGCCTACTGCTTTTATGCCGATCGCCTTTTTGTCGTATCTTATTCTTATGTTATATCTTACTGCGCCGTTCTCACGACCTCGCTGAAAGTAAAAATCGCCAACGCTCAAAAACGACATATTGCCAACATGCGCTTTGAGAAGCGGCTCGTTTATCAGCTTGTAATTGCTGTTTGCCACCTTCTCAGCAAGCATGTTTGCTTCTGAAATGCTGTGCTTGAACAGCAGCCCGAAGTCTGAGCCAGCCTTTATTGGCAAGACAGGCTTTTTGAAGAATTTAGAGCAAGCCCTTAGCAGGGTGCCGTCTCCGCCTATTGCTATTACCAGATCAGCATTAGTTTTCTTTTTTATACCATTCTTTTCGAAGGCTGCTTCTAAGTGCTTTGTATTTATTCCTTTTTCCTTGTATACAAAGAAGCTTTCGATCATGCCGGTTTCTTCTCCTTCCATTCGGTATAGCCACACTTTCCGCAGGTAAACCTGTCGCTGTGCTCTGCCATCCTGGAGCCGCACTTAGGGCAGAATTTCACTGCCGGCTTATACGCTTTTATTTTCTTTTCTTCTTTTTGCTTTTGTTCAGCTGCCATTTACACGCCTTTTTAGATCACTCTTTGGCTTCAGCGTTGCCGCTGCTACCCGCTTCTTGCGCTGCGGCTGGAGCCGCCGCCTTCTCCTGACCTGCTTCCTTCTTTTCCTTCTTCTTCGTGCCCCGCTCAAGCAGGTACTTCGGCACGCTTCTCATTGCCTCTTTGCTTGCATATGAGTAAACTAGAACCTTGCTGGCCCTTGAGCCGAAAGACTGATTTATATTTACTACAACAGTAGTCTCTGGATTTAGCGCGAACTTGCTTACAAAGGCGTCTTTTATTTCCTGCCTTGAAGGCGTCTTCTCAGCGTATGTAACTATGCAATCAAGCTCTCTCCTGTTCATAAGCTTGTTTGTCAGGTCCTTGCTCACGCTTATGTTTATTTCGCTCATTTTTCACCACCTAGTATTCTTGTTATTATTCTCTTGCCCATGCTTTCAAGCACTTCTACCTCCTGGCCTGGCTTTATGTTACTTAGAAGCTCTGTATCTTGCCCTGTGTTGGCTTCGTAAATTTCATATGTTTCCAAATCCATGAGCTGAACGCTGCCAGATGCTACTGCTACTACTTGTGCCCTTTTCTTTTTTATCTCCGGCACTTCCACATCGGCATCGCTTGGCTCAAGAAGAGTTCTCTTCTGGTTGTCAAAGATGCCAACACCAGTTATTCTTACCTTTGCTGCGCCGTGCTTGCCTGGAGAAGAAAATTCTGTCTCAACAACCCTGCACGGCTCTTCGTCTATGAGCACGTAGCTTCCTGGTCTCAGTTCCTTTACAGTTTTCCTGCTAATCTCTCCTAAATCGTCCATAATCGCAACCCGATAAAATTATGCAGAGAAACTTAAATATCTTATGCTCTTTGCTGCTGTTATGCTTAACACAGGCACAGCAGAAAGCAAATGACAAAGCATAAATAGGTCTTTGAAAAAAAGCATATTATGAGAATTTCCAAAAAAGAGCAAACAGAGCCTACATTAGCAGAAATAGCTGAAGAATTTGCTAAGGCGCTGCGCGAAAACGTTCCTTATAGATTTAATCTTAGAAAAGAAAAGAAGAAAAGTAACATGTTTGACATAGCAACAGCGATAATTACGGGAGCCCCAGTAGAGCAAAAAGATGTTTTTTGCTACTATGCTTCGAAATTCGACAGGCGCCTGCTTCTTCAAAGTATTTCTAGGTCGTCAACCCGTATGGAGGTTTCTGACAATCCGACCATAAAAGTATCAAGCGAAAACGGCAAGATTATTTTTGAACCTGTTTTCTTCGAACTAGAAGTATTCAAACCGGTGGAAGGAAGCCTAGCCTTTGAGATAGGCAAACTAATTGAAGAAATCCTGATTCCTGGTTTTGACGAGTTTACAAAGAGGATATTTGTGCCTGTTATAACGCCATCAATAAGGAAGGACGACTTTTATAACGCATTCAACAAGGCATTTGAAAATTTAAACAAAAAGTATGCAAAGCTGCCAAAGACAGAAATAAAACAAATCGAGGGAGTTTATCAAATTGAAGAGTCTCTTAGATTAAAGCTTTATCAATAAAGCCCAAACATCAGAGAATCTTGCTAACACCTTAATAAACTGTAGGCTTGCTCTAAAACTAAAAACTTTGCTGAAAAAGGAAAAGAAACAAAAAACTGAAACGTTCAGAATATTGTATCTATGTTCTGGATCTTAAGGGCTTCTACCTGCTCGTTCCTTCTCGCTTCTCCGTACTTTGCCTTTACTCCTGTTATTATTGACATTACTGTTATCTGGTCGTTAAGCTGTGGCACGAGCCTTGCTCCGAATATCACGTTTGCATCAGGAGCCAGTTCTTCTGTTACACCTTCACCTATCCTTGTTGCTTCGCTTATTGTCAAGTCCGCTCCTCCTGAGACGTGGACAAGAGCGCCTTTTGCTCCTTCGTAGTCTACGCTGAGCAAAGGATGCGTTCTGGTAGACCTTATGGCCTGCTCGACTCTGTCAGAGCCTTGCCCAGTTCCTATGCTTATCACTGCCGTGCCAGTTTCCTTCACTACTGTCTTAAGGTCGGCAAAGTCTAGGTTTATCAGGCTTGGCAGCATTATAGTGTCGGCTATACCCTTTACAGCGTTGCCTGTTATGTTGTCCACAAGCTCGAAGGCCTTTTCCATTGGCAGGTTGGGCACATATGATAGCAACTTGTCGTTTTCTATCACTATTACGCAGTCAGCCTCTTTGCTGAGCTGCTGTATGCCCCATTCGGCCTTGACCTTCCTGCTCCTCTCCAGTGAGAATGGGTATGTTACTGTGCCTATTACTGTGGCTCCTTGTTCCCTTGCAATCCTTGCGACAATAGGCGCAGCGCCGGTTCCGGTGCCGCCTCCCATTCCTGCTGCAACAAAAACAAGGTTGTAGCCTTCAAGAGCCTTTTCTATCTCGTCCCTGCTTACATCGGCGCACTTCGCTGCTACTTCTGGAAAACCTCCTGCACCAAGGCCGTTTGTTATTTCTTTTCCTATCAGTATTTTCTTGTTCGCTTTTATCATGTTGAGGTGCGCGAGGTCGGTGTTTATTGCTATCGTGTCAGCGCTTTTTATCCCATTTGAGTAAAGCCTGTTTACAAGGTTGCTGCCTTGTCCGCCTACCCCTACAACGGCAACTTTGGGCACAAACGCATCGTAATCAAATTCGGTCGTTTCACTCACCTCATAAAGAGTCTAACCCGGTGGGTGCTTCTGTTCTCTCCTTGTCCTGCAACTTGCCCACTATGCTCTCGCCTTTGACTCCAGTCACTATCGCCACTATTTCTATCTGGCCTTCGTAGCCAGGAACTATCCTTGCACCCCACTTTACATTGGCTTTCGGATCCATGCGCTCAGTTATAAGCTCTCCTGCCTTTATTGCATCACCGAGCGTAAGGTCAGAAGCCCCTGTTATGTGGATTAGCGCACCTTTGGCGTTTTCGTAGTCGACATCAAGAAGCTTGTTCTTTATCACAGCCTCTGCCGCTGCCTGTACCTTGTCGTTGCCTTTGCCTGTGCCTACTGCTATAAAGCCTACGTCGCCATTGCCCATTATTGCTCTAACATCGGCGAAGTCTATGTTTATCAGGCTAGGCTGCGTTATAGTCCAGACAAGCCCGCCAATCGCCTTTGCAAGAACATCGTCGGCAACTGCAAAAGCCTCGTTCATTGGCAAATTAGGAACAAGCTTGACAAGCCTGTTGTTGTCGAGTATTATCACGCTGTCGCAGTATTTCCTGAGCTGCTGTATGCCTTCCTCTGCCTTGACCTTCCTTACGCGCTCTAGGTCGAATGGATAGGTTACCATTGCCACTACTATTGCTCCCTGCTCCTTTGCAATTTGCGCTATTACAGGCGCAGCGCCGGTTCCGGTGCCGCCTCCCATTCCTGCGCAAAGGAACACAAGTTGAGCACCTGCAAGAACTTCTTCGAGCTCTTGCCTGTCGGTCTCTGCTGCCTTGGCGCCTATCATAGGGTCGCCACCGGCTCCAAGACCTCTTGTTATGCTCTTGCCTATCAGGATTTTCTTTATTCTGTCATCAATTATCTTAAAGTGCTGAACATCAGTGTTAACAGCTACTAAGTCTGTTCCTTTTACGCCTACTTTCAGCAGCCTGTTAACAGTGTTGTTACCACCGCCGCCAACACCTACAGTTACTATTTTTATTTGGGGCACACTGTTGGCTTGTGCCTGCTCGCTCGCATCCAGTAATGGATTAGAGAAGTCAGCCATCAACTCACCGGTCGCCAGACCTATGTTGTCTTAATTAACTTAAATTTAAATACTTTTTGTCTCAGCGCTGTATACTAAACAGTCCCGTATTTTTGTCTGCTTTGCTGTTTTGATTTGTTTACTCAAGTGCTCCGTATTTTACTTTGCTTCCTTTGCTTTACCTTGCATATTGCTATGGTGCTTCTGAAAGCTTTGTTTTCCTCTGCTGTGTGAACATCTCTATTATCTCTTTTGTCGTCGTAGCCTCTTCCGCGCTTTTGTCCTGCCTTATGCCGCCGCCAACTATTCTTGGGAACCTGAGAGCATAGCCCATTTCTATTCCGTTTTCCTCGTGCCTACCGGCTGTATGCATTGGCGACTTTGTAATCTCATCGGCCTTTACTGTAATCACATACTTTGGCTCCACCCAGTAATCTGGCTGTATAAGCGCCTTTACCCTTGCCGGCTTGCTTGGCACGCGTATCTTGTCCAAAGTCCTCTTCAGCTCGACCATCATCTGCTCAGTGAAGCCTGTTCCTATCTTTGTTATTGTCTCGAACACGTCTTCCTTGTCGTTGTAAACTGCACCGAGAAGACCGCCAAGACCAAACTCGGTCCTTGAGCCCTTTCCTGTATAGTAGCCTACTATTACAAGATCTACCGTGTCGGTGAGCTCGCCCTTGTAGCTCCTTTTCATTTTTATCCAGCTGAACTTCCTTGCGCCGGCAATGTATTTGGCATTCAGGTCCTTGGCGACTATGCCTTCCAATCCGTTTGAAACAACGTCTTCGAAATACTGGTCTATCTCCTTTGCGGAAGTAGCAAGAATCCTGTCAGCAAGCCTTATAGTGCCAGTGCCTGGAATAACCTCCTCGAGCTTCTTCCTCCTCTCTGCATATGGCTTGTTCAAGTAGTCCTCGCCGTTGTAGTACATGATGTCAAAGGCAAAGAGGTGCAACGGCAATTCCTCGCTCATCTCCTTTACCTCATGCTTCCTCTTCCGCTGTATTGTTTCTTGGAAAGGCCTGAACTGGCCGGTTGTCTCGTCATAAGATATTGCCTCGCCTTCAAAGATGAGCTCATTGCCCTTTGTCTCCTCGAGCGCGGCCTTGACTATTTCTGGAAACATGTCTGTGAGCCTCTCAAGCCTCCTTGAAAATATCTCGACGTGCTTGTTCTTCTTGTCAACGTGCACCTGCGCCCTTAATCCGTCATATTTGCTCTCCACTGCACACTTTCCATGCATGCGTTCGAGTATCTCTTGAGAAGTAGGCAGGCGCTCTGCAAGCGCAGGCCTTATGGGCTTGAACAGAGAAACCTTGAAATTCTCAATTGCCTTAGTACCTTCTTTTACAAGCACCTCTCCTATAGTGCCTAGGTCGCTGCAAATGTTGTAAGCATTTTCAAGTTTTTCCTTGAAGGCGCGCTCACCAGTAACAAGCTTAGAAAGAGCTTCGAGTATTGTTGCATCGCCAACGCCAAGCCTTAGCTCGCCTAGTGAGAACCTTACTATATACCTTGCCTCTAGTGGACTAGAGCTTGCAAGAAGGTCGGCTAGCGACTTTATCTTAATATCCTTGCTTCCCTCCCCGCTGGTCTTGGCTATTTTCAGCATGGTCATGAAAACATCGTTAAGCTCGGGCTTGCTCCTGCTCATGCGCCTAAGCTTCGAGCTTTGGATAAACTGCTCGGCGCTTATCCCCAAGTCGCCTGTCTTTCTAAAGCTCGAGCTTATTTCTTCCTTCGAAGCTCCGGTTGCAATGCCTATTGCCTCTTCTGCAAGCTTTTCTGCAATGCCTATCTCAAGGCCTTCGAAAGGCGGGGCAAGTGTGCCCTGAGTCATGTAAATAAGATTCTTTATCTCATCCTTTTTGGCCTTCCCAAGCATTTCTGCAAGCGTGTCGACCATTGCGAGCCTTGAGGAAATAGATTCAAGCTTTTCGTAGTACTTGGCGACTTCCTCGAACAGCATAGCCCTACCTTTTCCTATATACGCGCTTTTCCTTTTTATTCCTTTTCATGCGCCAGAAAACAAAGCAAAAAGCAGCTTCTAGCAAGAAGAGAAAAAGTCAGCCAAGATAATCTTGCACATTCTCAGCAGCAAAGAAAAAGAAAAACAAACAGCGGAAGCTAAGCTGTAAGCGCGACAACTCCGGCTGCCAGGCCAAGTATCAGGCCTATCACAAACCCGCCGTTGCCGGTAATGCTTACAAGCGAAAACAATATTCCAGTGGCTGCCCAAGCTTTAATATGGGGCTTGCCGTTGCCTAGCATGTAACCTACAAGCAACAACATTATGCCAGATATTACTCCTACGATTGGCAATGTAACAAGTAGAGGGCCGGCAGCTTTGAGCTTGGCTACTTCTGCAGCATAAGTTTTGTTAAGAGCACTTGCATTTGCCGATTGCGCAGTGCTTTCTAAATATGAGAAAGCAAAGTACTCAAGTACTGAGTCTAGAACAACAAGAATGCCACTTATCAAAAACAGGATTTTCGCAAGCCTTATCTTGTCCATCAAACCACATGTTAAATACTAGACTAATTGATATATTACTTTCTGTTGCTTGATTTTTCGACTTGAAACACAATTTTCGAAAGCTAAATAAAGTATTAAGACAAAAATAAAGCAAAAATCACAAGCCGATTCTGTGAAGGAACACGAAAACATAATACTAAGCATACTCATACTTGGCTCTCTGATGGGTGCAATCGACACTACAATAGTGCTTCTG
>JBMFVN010000014.1:14507-16044 GCA_049965975.1 Candidatus Micrarchaeia archaeon | reverse complement strand
ACACTCTCTCCCTGAGCGTAGATTTCGGCGTGTCCCGCCGTATAATACGATTTTATTGCAAATGAATATATACTTTTAGTTCCATATCAATCATACCGTCGTTAGCTTGGGAAGCCCACACCGTTTACGGTTGGGAGGATGTCACAATGAATGAGCAGGATAGCAGATATTTGCAGCTACTTGACAGGGCTTTTGCTTCTATGCCCAGCACCGCTGCGAGCTCAAGCACTGATTTTGTAGTACCAACAGTAGATTCGCTTATACAAGGCTCAAAGACCCTAATAAGGAACTTCAGCCAAATAGCAGGCATAGCCCGCAGAAAGCCTGAGCTCATAGCCCATTTCCTTGTCAAGGAGCTTGGAACACCTGCCAGCTTCGACGGCCAGGCCCTTGTCCTTAGCGCAAGGTTTCAGCCAAATGTGCTGAACGACAAGATAAGAAAGTATTTCGAGACTTATGTTATTTGCAAGGAATGCCACAAGCCTGATACGCACATAGAAGAAACAGAGCACGGCTACGAAGTAATTGTGTGTGAGGCCTGCGGCGCGAGATACACAGTAAAGGAAGAGTGAAGTGATAATATGAGAAAGGACAAGCAGCAAAGCGAAGAAGTGCACGAGCTTAAGCTGCCTCAAAGCGGCGAGGTAGTGGGCATCGTCTCACAGGTGCTCGGTGCTTCGAATTTCAGGGTAAGGTGCTCTGACGGTTTCGAGAGGCTTTGCAGCATACCGGGAAGACTTAAGAGAGAGTTTTGGATAAAAGACGGCGACATAGTGCTTGTCAAACCGTGGGTGGTGCAGAGCAACGAGCGTGGCGACATCATATGGCGCTACAGCCTTGGCGACAAAGACAGACTCAAGGCAAGCGGCTACAATCTGCCTGACTGAGTCTATGGAACAGAAGCAAATGGCCTTTGATGGCAGAAGCATAACTTATTTCGAAGCCAATACAGGCAACGCAAAGAAAATTCTGCTGATGCACGGCTACAGCTTCAATTCGCAAGTTTGGAACCGCTTCGGCTTCATAGATTTTTTGAACAGACTCGGCTACGCTTCTTTTGCCTTAGATATGCCTGGCTTTCCTAATAGCATAAACAAAGGAGAAATGCCGGAAAGCAGCATGCTGAGCTTGGTGGGCGCCGTGATACAAACAGTGATCAAAGACAAGCCAGTGCTTCTTGGTGCAAGCGCAAGCGGCTATTTTGTGCTTAAGTTTGCAGAGGAAAATTCAAAAGACATCTGCGCTGTGATTGCAGTAGGGCCAGTAAACCTTGACTCGATACGCCTTGATAAAATAAAAGTGCCAATTCTTGGAATATGGGGAAGCAACGACAGCGTAGCAGATCCAGAAGGCGGCATTGAAAAGTTAAGGCAGATCGGAGCTAAAACAGTACTGCTTGAAGGAGCAAGGCATGCCTGCTACCTAGACAAGCCGGAAGACTTCAAGAAAGAAATTGCTGATTTTGTAAAAAGTCTAAAGTGATGTTGGCGGAGTTTCTGTTACTTTGTTAAGCTTTTTCGACGCAAACATATAATAC
>JBMFVN010000014.1:0-14407 GCA_049965975.1 Candidatus Micrarchaeia archaeon | reverse complement strand
TGTTGGCGGAGTTTCTGTTACTTTGTTAAGCTTTTTCGACGCAAACATATAATACATTGCTGCCGCTATTACCGCTATTGCAGCTATCGCAACTATTTCGTAAATTGTTGTGTTTGATATTTCGCTGCTTGCAGGAGCTGGGACCGGCGGTCTAATGCTGGTTGTTAGCGTGGTCGAAGGCGTTGTTGTGGTTATTGTGTTAGTTGTCGTTGAATTAGAAAGCTTGGTAGATACAATAGTTCCGTTCGCGTACTGGCAGCCCCAAAGCACGAAGCCGTTAGGGCAGCTGCCTATGTTATGGCACGTTGCGCCAGCAGGGCATGTGACCTGCGAGCAGCTTATGCACGAAGTCAAATTGCTTGCATAAAAGTACGGAACAATTGATAATGCAATAAGAAAGAACAATACCGCATTTCTCATGCTATCCTCTTATTTACATTGTAGTAAAGCAAATATATATGTTTCGAAAGCGAAAGCAGAGCAGCTAGCTTGATTGCTGTTCTTGCTCGCTGTTTTTCTGCTGCTTTTCCTTGCGCTTCTTTCCGTATATCGGCAAGGTGAACCAGAACGTGCTGCCTTTGCCGGGCTCTGATATTACTCCTATTTTGCCGCCATGCAAATTGACTATCTCCTTGGTGATTACGAGCCCAAGGCCCGTGCCTGAGCCTTCCTGCTTTGTTAGCTCCTTGTGTTGCAGCTGATAGAATTTCCTAAAAAGCTTGGCCTTATCCTCTTTGCTTATGCCTATTCCAGTATCGGAAACTTCAACCCTTATGTTCTTTCCTTTCCTGTAAGCGTTGACCCTTATGCCGCCATGCTCAGTGAACTTCACTGCGTTGCCTATCAGGTTGACAAGCACCTGTATTATCCTGTTTGGGTCAGCGATGATCTCTGGCACAGTGTAATCTACGTGCCATTCGAATGCAAGCCCCTTCTTTTGTGCCATCTCAGCAAGCGACTTTATGCTCGGATTCTCGCCAAGGTCTGCGAAGTTGACCTTTTGCAAATCTAGCTTTATCTTGCCAGAAGAGAGTTTCGCTACGTCGAGAATCTGCTGTATCAATTGCATCAGCCTGTCTGACTCGCTTATTATTATTCCTATGTGCCTTTTCTGCTCCTCGTTTAGCTCGCCGAACGTGCCGTCATAGAACAGCTTTGCAAATCCTTTTATGTTTGTTAGTGGGGTCTTGAGGTCGTGCGATATGTTGTATATAAACTGCGTCTTGAGATCGCTTTCTGCCTTGTAGTTCGACGCCTGCCTTTCTGTTTTTTCAAGTTCGTCCTGCAAGTTTTCAATGAGCCTTTTTGTTGCCAGCTCGTTGTATATAAGCATGTAGCCTGCTGTCGAATTGTTCTCGTCTACAAGTCTGAGCACGTGCTGCTCGCATGGCAGTTCCTCTCCTGCCTTGGTTCTCAAGTTCACGAACATGTTTCCTGCAGAACCCTTCTCATTAGCTATTGACATTGCCGTGTTGAGTGTTCTTTGCGACTCCTCGTCAGCATAAAGCGTTGTAAGCGCGTTTCCTGAAATTTCAGAAGCAGAATAGCTAAGTATCTTCTCAGCGCTCTTGTTGAGAGAGCTTATATAGCCTAATGAGTTTGTAGTTATTATCGCGTCGTTTGAAAACTCTGCCATGGCTTTTATGTAATTTTGTATGTTTGCAAGGTACTTTTCGAGGCTCGTGCCTGATGCCACGCAGGCATAGCCAAAGTCGTTCTTGTAAATGCTTAGGCTTACTTCTACGCTCATTCCGTTTCCAAGGTTAAGGTGTGCAACTTTTGTGCAGGGGAAGGAGCTGCATGCCTGTAAGCTGAATTCTGGATCAAAGTCAGAAAGCTTTTTGCCTTCCAAATCCTGGCTTTCTATTTTGAATATTTTCTTTGCATTCTTGCTGGTCCACAAAACAGAGGTAGAGCTGTCAATTAAAAGAAATGCCTCTCTTTGCGCCTGGTCGCTTGCGGCAAGCTCTGCCTCAAGAGTGGTTTCCCTGGTTATGTCGTATGCAAATGCATGGAACATGTTTGAGCTTACCTGATTTATCAGAATGCGGAATTGTGCTTTGCCGTTTGAAGATTTGACTTTCAGCTCGCCGTTCAACTTTGCTTTTTCAAACGCCTCTTGGCTTATTCCAAAGAACTCGTTCAGCGGTCTGCCATAAACGTCTTTCTGCGTTTTGCCAAAAGTTGCAAGAAATTCCTTGTTTGCCTTAACAATTGTCTTATCTGCCTTGAAAAGAAACTGGGGTATGTGCGAATCGAACGAGGCGTCAAAAAATCTTGCCAGATTTATGTTCCTGTCTCTTTCAAGCTTTGCAACATAGGCATAGCCGAGTATTTGTGCAGCAGGCACAAGAAGCTGCTGCATTTCGCTGCTTATTTTATCTTCCTGCTTTGACAGCAGCGTTAGCAAGAATACTGGCTTAGATTCTACGAAGACAGGTAGGGTTATGCTGCTTTTGTAGCCAAGGTTGAAATTGCTCACAAGTTCAGGAAATGCTGAATAGCTGCTCATCTTGTTGTCAACATAAGGGTTGTGCGTGTTTATAACAAACTCCTGGAATTGTGTTGTGCTCTTTTCAGACGCATACAAATCATAGGATTGAGCATAATCAAGGCCGAGCCTGGCTGCAAAGCTCGAGGCAGCCTTGGAAAGAAGCTCATTAGCACTCCTCGCATTTGCCATGGCCTCAAATACATCTTCAAGCAAGTCTGTGAGGGAAGGCTCAGGCACGCAATCAACTTATGCTTTATTATTGCAATAATAAAAATAAAAAGCAGAGCGAAAATAAGCTAAAATTGATTCTATGAGCGTGGAAATGGTGTTTGACGGGGTTTTCAAAATAGACGGCAAGCTCGCCACGAAAAACTTTGTGCTAGGAAACAAGGTTTATGGCGAGCAGCTTGTTAGCATTGATGGCACCGAATACAGGCTTTGGAACCCTTACAGGAGCAAGCTTGCAGCCGCCATATTGAAAGGCATGAAGCACATGCAGATTGTTCCAGGTTCGAGCGTGCTCTATCTCGGTGCTGCAACAGGCACAACATGCAGCCATGTAAGCGACATAATAGGCGTTTCAGGAATAGTGTACTGTGTGGAAATATCAGAGCGGAGCATGAGGGATCTGGTAAAGGTCTGCGATAAAAGGCAGAACATGCTGCCTATTTTGCACGACGCTATGAACCCAGAAGCATATGAGAAAGACGTAGGCACAGTAGACATAATCTATCAGGACGTATCGTCCAGAATGCAGGCTGAGATACTGCTTAGAAACAGCAAAATGCTCAAAAAAGGCGGTTATGCTTATGTAGCAATAAAATCACAGAGCATAGACAGCGCCAAGAAGCCAAAGCAGGTTTACGACGAGTTTCTTGACGAGGTATCAGAAAAGTTCGATTTTGTCGAAGGAATAGACATTGCACCTTATTCGCTGCTCCATCTCTTTGCCGTGCTAAAAAAGAAGTGAGAGCAAGGCAACGATAAGCAATAAATGAATTGGCGTTGAAGTTTAGGTTGATATCATGTCAAAGCTTTCAGAATTGCTGACCAAAAAGCCTAGTATGAAAGTCTGCAGCTACTGTGGCAGGCGCACCTTGGCTTATGGAAACGCATACTTCTGCAATTTTTGCGAGCTTTACAACGGAGAGCTTCCAGTGGGCTCGGAGCCCAACATAAATCCAGAGCTTTTGTCAAACATGCAAAGCGCAAGCCAGCTTCTAGATCAGAAGCAATTTTCAGAAGCAGAAAAATCGATCGATCAATTTGCCAGCACCGCGGTAAATCCCATGGTTCTTTACGTTGCTGCAATGCTCTACAGGTATTTGTCTGATGCTTTCTACTTCAATGTAAACTACAACCTTAACGGTTTCATGGAGCTCAATTCCGAAAACAGGGAAAAAAGTTTGCAGCTTACTGCAAAAAGCAAAGAGTGCTTTTTCAAGGCAATCCATGCAGTAGATTCAAGTCCTGAACCCAAGAGCGATTTGCTGCTTTTCGTAAGGTTCATGTCTTTGATAAAGCTTGGCAGACTTATCGAGGCAAAGAAGGCGCTTTCCGACCTGTCGAGCAAGCAGGGTCAGCTTTACGGCTATGCAAGCATGGTCTACAGTGTAGAAAGCAATTCAAAGCAGGCTCTTGCCCTTGTAAACAAGCAGCTTGCTAGCGGCAACGCAAACGCGATTTACTATCTTTCAAAATATCTTGCAGCTAACGGAAAGAGCGATGAGGCACAGCAGGTAATCGAGCAGGCCAAAAAGTCAGGGATTGAGTTTTACATGGCTTTCCCGCTGGTCAAGCAGATTGAGCAGAGTCGAGAAAATTATCGGTAATTGAAAAATAAATGCCTGTTGCTAAAAGGCAGGCAGCGTAAAGTCCTCTTTTACAACATTGAGCATAACATCTGTTACTGTTCTTTTTACATATGCCATTCCCAAAAGCCTTTTTACAAACGAATTCAACTCCTTAGTATCCTTGAATCTTGCAACTACTGCAATGTCAAAATCCCCGGTAATGTCGTACACTGCTATTGTCTCTTCCATCTTTGCAAGCAGCTTTTCAAGATCTACTATGTGGCTGCCTTCCGCCTGTATAAGAACAAGTGCTGTAAGCGAAACACCTATCTTTGCAGGGTCTATCACTGCAGCGTACTTCCTTATTACCTTGCTTTTCTCAAGTTGCTTCACCCTGTTGTATGCGGTGCCAACGGCTATTCCAAGCTTGCTGGCAAGCTCCTGGAAGCTTTGCCTGGAGTCTTTTTGCAGCTGGTTTATTATTTTCAAATCAAGTTCATCGATGACATTTTGGTTTTCCATTTTATTGCCTTTGAATAAATATTCATTTTATTAGTTTATTTTTAAATATATATCTTTTAAATGCAAAAATTTAAATCATTTATTCAGCTATGTCTTAAGGATTTTATGTCAGAAAAAGAAGAGCAAATTGAAAAGGCAAAAAGAACGCTAAAAGATAATGGGATAAGATGGGTGCACTCTGTGTTTACAGACATACGTGGCATACTCCAAGACAAGGTGGTGCCTGCCCACGAGTACATAGACGGCTCTGTCTTTGAATCAGGGCTAGAATTTGACGGTTCGTCAATAAGGGGCTTCAAGAACATCAATGAATCAGATATGCTGCTTGTTCCCGACCCAGCGACGCTGGCCGTGTTGCCCTGGTATACTGATGAGAAGCAGAAAAGCGCAATAGTAATAGGAGATGTCAAGGAAGCATACGGCAGTGCGGAATTCTCGGAAGTATGCCCTCGCGGTCATGTGGCAAAAAGGGCAGAGGCAGATGCGGCAAGCTTAGGCTTTACCGGCTATTTCGGTCCTGAGATAGAGCATTTTGTTTTTTCATCTATAGATCCAACAAAGCTTGTTTGGGACCCTTGGGCAAGCCCGAACGGCGGCGAAGGAGATTCATGGGGTGCTCCAAGAGTTCTTCCACAGTCGCCAGAGATAACGCCTGGCAATGTAATGCTAAGGCCAAAGGAGGCATATCTTAGGGCTCCGCCAGAAGATACTACAATAAGCTACAGGAACGAGTTGTCAAGTGTGCTTGAAGACAGCTTCGGCTTCAAGATAGAAGGGCACCATCACGAAGTTGCAACTGCCGGACAAGTAGAGATAATCTTCAAGTTTGGAAAGCTCGTTGAAACAGCAGACAAAGTGCTGTATTACAAGTTTGCAGCTAAGAACATCGCAAGGAAGCAGGGCCTGATAGCCACATTCATGCCCAAGCCGGTTTACCTAGACAATGCCAGCGGCATGCATACTCATATTTCTCTTTGGCATGGTACAAACGCCATGTACGATTCCTCCGATGAGTACGCTGAGCTTAGCCAGACAGGCAGGTACTTTATCGGTGGGCTTCTTGAGCACGCTAAGGCTCTTACTGCAATTACATGCCCTACTGTAAATTCATATAAGCGCCTTGTCCCTGGATTCGAAGCGCCAGTTTACATAGTTTGGTCAAAAAGAAATAGGTCTGCGCTCGTGCGCGTGCCGGTATATTTCAAAGGAGAGTCCTATGCTTCAAGGAAGAGGGTCGAGTACAGAGCAGTAGATCCGACAGCAAATCCATACTTTGCATTCTCCTGCCTTCTTGCTGCGGGCCTCGACGGTGTAAAAAAGAAGATAGACCCGGGCGATCCGGTAGATGAGAACGTTTACCACATGAGCCCTCAGAAGAGGAGCGAGCTGGGCATAAAGGAACTTCCAAGCACCCTCAAAGAGGCGTTGGATGAGCTTTCCACCGATTCCCTTCTTAAAGACACGCTCGGCGAGCACTTGTTCGAGGCGTTCATAGACTATAAAATGAAGGATTGGAGCCAATACTCTCTGTATATAACTCCTTGGGAGATAACTAAGTACCTTGACTATTGAATTTGCAAAATCAGCAAGCAAGCACCAAAAAGAAGCAATTTTATACTTTGCAGCGGATACTTCTATGATTCAATGCAGTTCTACACTTTGGAGCAGGGAGCAAAGCTTGTCAAAAATGCGAGATACACTATTGAGCTTCTTCTTGCGTCTCCAAAGTTCTCCACAGAGCTAATAGAGAAAAGGCTTGCCGAGTTTGACCAGAGGCACGGTGTGTTTGTAACGCTTTATGAATACCAGACCATGTCACTCAGGGGCTGCATAGGCTTCACAGAAGGCATAGAGCCTATGCGAAAGCTTTTGCCACAGGCAGCTATAGCAGCGGCGACAGAAGACCCGAGATTCGAGCCTGTGTCAAAGGAAGAGCTTCAAAGCATAATAATAGAGGTAAGCATACTTTCAGAGCCTAAGCCCATAAAGGGCACGCCTGAAGAGCTAGAAAAGCAGATAAAAATAGGCCAAGACGGCCTCATAATTCAATACGGCTTCTACAGCGGTCTTCTTTTGCCGATTGTTGCTGTCGAAGAAAAATGGACTCCAAGGCAATTCCTTGAAAATGTTTGCATAAAAGCAGGCTTGCCAGCATATACTTGGAGGCAGTCAGGGGTTTCGCTGTTCAAGTTCTCAACGCAGGTATTCAGGGAGAAGGAGCCCAACGGCCAAATAGAAGAGGTAAAGCTTGATTCTATATGAGAATAATTTTGCTAGTTGACATGGACTACTTCTTCGCCGCATGCGAGGAGCTGAGAAAGCCGGAGATAAAGGACAAGCCGGTTGTTGTAGGCGCAGATCCTAAGAAAGGGAAAGGCAGGGGAGTAGTGAGCACTTGCAACTACATAGCAAGGAAATACGGCATACACAGCGGCATGCCGATATCGATGGCATACAGGCTCAAGCCTGATGCAATTTTTCTGCCTCTTGACGAGCCTTATTACGAAAGCATGTCAAATAAGGTAATGTCTATTCTGAAGAAATACGCCGACAAGTTCGAGCAGGCAAGCGTTGACGAAGCTTTTCTAGACGTGTCGCAGAAAGCGCAAACTTATGAGAATGCACTAGAGCTTGCAAAGCAGATAAAAGAAGAGATAAAGACAGAGCTGGGCCTGCCTTGTTCAATTGGCATAGGACCTAACAAGCTTATAGCAAAGATGGCATGCGAAGCCGCAAAGCCGAACGGCGTAAAACTAGTAAAGGAAAGCGAAGCCAAAGAGTTCATCGCCAACATGCCTGTCGGCAAGCTTTACGGGATAGGCAAAAAGACTGCGGCAAAGCTCGAGAGCGAGGGCTACAAGACGGTAAGCGACCTTGCAAAGGCCAACCCTATGAAGCTCATGGACGAGTTCGGAGTTTATGGCATAGACATATACAAGAATGCGAACGGAATAGACGAAAGCGAGGTGCAGGAGAACTACGAAGTCAAGTCAATAGGCAGGGAAAAAACTTTCGAAGAAGATACAAGCAGCATAGAGCTCATGGACAAGGCAATAGACGAAATGTCGAATGAGATCGCTCAGGAAGTCGCAAGGCAGGGCTTCTCCTTTTCAACTATAACGCTCAAGCTTAGGTTCTCAAATTTTGACGAGCACCTGAAATCTAAGAGCATAAACTATTCAAGCGACTCTAGTGCTGAAATTGCTAAGGCAGCGAAGGAGCTTTTGAGGGCTTATTATGACGGCGAGCAGCTTGTGAGGAAAATAGGAGTGAGAGTTTCAGGCTTGAAGCCGTTCAGAGGCCAGAAACGTCTAAGCTCTTATTTCTAGTAATTGCTTGTTTCACTGGCCTGCGCTTGTGTTGTGCTTCTGGTTGTAGTAAAGCTCTGATAGGTAAGCTCTGGCTTGCAGTGCGCATTTCACGCCGCTTGCCGCAGCCGTAGACGCCTGCTTGTAAAACTTGTCAGCTACATCGCCAGCAACAAACACTCCAGGAATGTCAGTTTTTACCTCGTCATGCGTTACTATGTAGCCCTGTTCGTCGAGCTGGAGCTGGCCTTCAAAAAGCTTAGTGTTCGGCGCATATCCTATTGCGACGAATACACCGTCGATAGGAATTTCAGTGAGCTCGTTTGTGACAACGTTCTTAAGCACTGCAGACCTTACCTTTGTATCCCCCTTTATTTCCTGTACTACGCTGTTCCATATTACCTTTATTTTAGGATTCGAAAGCACCCTTTCCTGCATTATCTTGCTAGCCCTGAAAGCGTCGCGCCTGTGCACTATTGTAACGCTGTTCGCAAAACCAGTCAAATACAAAGAGTCTTCCATTGCTGTGTCGCCGCCACCTACTACAATTACATTCTTGCCTTTGAAGAACGGTGCATCGCAGGTAGCACAGCTGCTCACGCCCCTGCCTGTAAACTTCTTCTCGGATTCCAAGCCAAGCCATTTGGCGTTTGCTCCTGTGGCTATTATTATGCTGTCTGCTTCGTAAATGTCGTCTTCTACAGTCACCTTAAATGGCTTTGACTTTAGGTCAACAGCGGTAGCATCCTTGTCTATGAACCTTGCTCCGAACTTCTCGGCCTGCTTGCGCATAAGGTCCATGAGCTCTGGTCCTTGAACGCCATCAGGAAAGCCTGGAAAATTCTCAACAGTAGTTGTAAGCTCAAGCTGCCCGCCCTTCGCATAGCCGCTTATGACAAGCGGCGAAAAGCCGTCCCTGCCAGCGTAAATTGCCGCCGACAAGCCGGCCGGTCCTGATCCTATTATTATTACGCTTTCTACCATAAGTTAAATTTTGCACGATATGCTATTTATTTCTTTCTTGCCCATTTTACTTGGCGACCTGATGTTTGTAGATTCCGGTTACTACAAAGTAGCGATAGACTCCAAAGACGATGCCGATTTCAGATTCGTGTCGCATGCACATTCGGATCACACAGCGGGAATTAGAAATGGGGACAAAATTCTGGCAAGCAGCATAACGGCGCAGCTTTTGTCAGCAAAGGGCAAAAGCGTCGAAACTTTGGAAATACCGAAGGGTGCAGAGCTGCTAAATGCAGGCCATGTGCTAGGCTCAAGGCAGCTTTTTATAGAGAACTACGAGACAGGGCTCGATATAGCGTATACCGGAGACTATCAAATGGCAGAGCCCTTGCTTGCTGAAAAAATAGAGACAAGGCATGCTGATGTTGTTATTCTGGATTCGACATATCCGTATGAGAATCTTGTGTTTGACGACAAAAACGAAGTTGTTACTGCTATTCAGCACTATGTCAACTCGAAGATAAATTTTGGCAGCATAATTTTCAAGGCCTACTCTTTGGGCAGAGCGCAGGAGCTTATCAAAATAATGAACGAGATTGGCATCGTGCCTACGGTAAGTGAAGAAATAGCAAAGCTCAGCAAGGTTTATGTAGCAAATGGCATACGCCTTTACTATTCTGCTTGTGAGCCCGGTCACGAGCTTAAAGGCAACTTTGTCGGCATATTTACAAATTCCGATTCTGAAAAGATAGCAAAGGCAATGGCAAGCAATTCGCGCAGATTTTTCACCGCGGTGGCTACTGGCTGGGCCAAGATATTCAAGTTCAACACAAACGTGCAGTTTGCATTGAGCGACCACGCCGATTTCAGACAAGCAACAGAATACATTGCAGAAGTCGATCCTAAGGCAATAATACCTGTCGGCACCGGTGCCGAGATCCTTGCGAAAAGGCTTATCAAGCTGGGCTACAATGCATTTGATAGCGAATCCCTTAAAGCTTACGAAATGCTTAGCAGAAAGCCCACGATTTCAATCGTGGAATGAGGCGCATTGCAAGAAAGACGCTGCAACAACTGAAACAGCAGCTGCAATTTGCTGCTGAAAATGCTGAGGCTAAAGCATAGCAACGAATGACAAGCAGGCAAGACAATAGTTTTAATCTTATTCTGTTTATACTAAGCTGAGCGTTGATGAAAAGAAGCAAGTCTGATAAAATCGATAAAACAAGCCTTTTGCTTTTGGCATTGGTACTTTTGCTGGGAGTTATTCTTTCGTATCTTCTTTATACGGGGCCTTTCACCTATTATGATGACAACTACTACATACTCTTTGCGCATCAAATGCTGAACGGCACATTCAAACCAGATGCTATACCTTACAGCGTTGAAACCCTGACAATTGCGAGTCTTGCTTTCTCTTTTCTCTTGTTTGGCTATGGAATTTTCCAGGCGTCGTTGCCCTCATTGGCAGAGTATCTTCTGACCGCAGTTTTTGTCTTTCTATTGGCAAGAAAAATGTTTGGCAAATATTTTGCTGCACTCGCTTCTTTTTTGTTTGTAACTGCACCTTTTGTCATAGGCTACACCACAAGGGCTTTGCCTGACCTTTTTACCGGCTTGACAGTGGCGATAGCAACATACTACCTGTATGATGCAATAAATCTAAATTCTAAAAAAGGATTTTTCCTTGCTGGCTTTTTTGCGTCATTCACGATGCTTGTTAAAACAGCAGGGCTCATGATTCCTGCGCTATTTATTCTGTATTTCGCTTATTTTGCGGTTAAAAAGCGTGCAAGGAAGCAAGTCGCTTGCGGAATACTTGGGCTGTCAGTACCTATAATGGCAATGCTTTTGTATTTCTTTGTGATGACTGGAAATCCTTTATTCAATTTGCATATTTATGCTGGTTTTAAGCTACTTTCCCCAACAACATTTGGTGCAAACTTAGACCAGTTTAATATCTCCATAAATCCGATTTTCCTCCTATACTTTTTAGGTATGCCAAATTACGGCCCTCATGTATACCCATTAGGCCTAGCTGTCGCCATTGCAATTGTGGGAATGATCTTAAGTATTATAAGAAAAGAATTGCATATTACTTTGTTTTCTATCACATTCATGGCCGTACTTCTTTATGCGTTTTTTGGAAGTAAATCCTTGTTCTCTTATGTTCCGATTTCGGTAGTCGAGAGATATTTCGACATGGTAGCGGCGCCGATCGCCATTGTTGCCACATACGCCTTGCTTGAATTTTACAAATACATTAAAAAGACGAATATGCAGGCGGCGCGACTAATCGTGGCGCTTGCAGTAGTATTTGTTGCTCTTACAAATTTCGAGACTTACACTGGATTTTATTATTACGGATCAGGAATAAAAGGCTACAATTGCCTTTTTCAGCAAGCTGTGGCATATATGAGCAAAACGGGTAGTAGCATCGCAGTAGTAAACAGTCAAAATCCATATCTCGATTCGCAATATCTAAACTTTGTGTCTAGCTACAAAGACAATTTTTCTCCAGCAATAGGTGCTTGCAAAAGTTTGGACGCGAACTCTTTACTAATAAATGTTTTTACCAACTTTGACTATCGTGACGAACAAAAAGCCCTATCAGACTGGCTTGGCGGCAATTGTACAGCTATGCCTATCACGTCTTACAACTTCTCATTTGGCAAGGATTTTTACGAAGCAGCTACCTTGTATCAAATAGAAAATGCAAGCTCTTAGGAAAGGTATTTTTATCTTGAATGTAAAATGAAATTATGCATACGATGACAAGGCTGCCGCTTCACGGCGGCTCAGCTCCAAGATGGCTTTTTCAAAGGATGGTAAAGCTAGGCGGAGCCATAGCAGAGGTGATACTTGACGACTTCGGGCCTGACGAGCTCGTATACAGGTTGAGCGACACAAACTGGTTTCAGGCATTTGCATGCGCGATAGGCTACGACTGGCACAGCAGCGGCACTACAACTGTTACCATGGGAGCCCTCAAGGAAGCTCTGAAAGACAACGAAGAAATTGCAATAGCCGGAGGCAAGGGAAAGGCTGGCACAAACGCCCCAAACGACATAATAGCAGGTGCCGACAGGCTTTCAGTGCCTGATGCAGAAAGGCTTGTAGAGCTTAGTAGGCTTGCTGCAAAGACCGATGGTTCTATGGTCTACGACGACATAAGCATATACCAGCACAGCTTTATTTTCTCAAAGAGCAAATGGGCTGTTGTGCAGCAGGCTATGCAGGCAAATTCAAACAGTGCAATAAGGTTCCAGTGGTTCAGCGACAAAATAGATTCTAGCGACATAGCAAACGAGCCCCATAGCGGCATAAGCGCAGAAATGCATCAAACGACTCTTGACCTTACCGCACAACAGAACAAGTGGGTTAGGGAAAGCATGGTAGATGCGCTTCACGAATTCAATTACGAGCTAAGTGAGTATCCGGGCAGGCACCGCATAATACCTCAAATAGACATAAGCAAGAAAGGCCTTGAAGCAATAAGAAAAGCAAATGAATTAGACCCTAAGGATTATAAGGAGCTCATGCTGGTAAAAGGAGTTGGCAGGCGCACCATTAGAAGCCTTGCGTTTGTAGCAAGCCTAATATACGACAAGGATCTTGCTTACAGGGATCCTGTGGCATTTGCATACAACGTTGGTGGCAAGGATGGCATACCGTTTAGGGTCAATAGGCGAGTCTACGATTCTTTGATTGACGAAATGAGGCAAATGGTAGATAAGGCAAACGTTCCAAATGATGAGAAGTATGGTGTGCTTAAAAGATTGAGCGCATATATGAACAGTGGTTGAATGGGCTTTCAAGAAAGAATTCCGGCATATGCTTCGATTTTTCTAGTTTTGTTCTCGGCTCTTTTCATCATTGGCGTGCTTTATGTCTCTGATATATTTTCCATAAGCTACGGTGTGGGCGCAGGCGCCTTTATACAGAGCAATTTGTCAATGGTTAAGCCAGTGCAAGTTCTTGCGCCAACAATAGCAGAAACAAGCTCATTGCACAGGGCGATCCAAGAAGCGTACGTGCTTCTTCTCATTTCTCTGATCGCATTCATGATCGCGGTCGTGATATATGCGACAAAGGCATACAGGTTTGGGCAGGCCATGAGGCGCTATGCCATATCACATTTTGTAGTGACTTTCATATTCACCATCTTGTTTTTGGTGGTCTTCTCTTATTTCTCAATAAGCGTAAACTATGTTTTTGAAAATGGCTTATATGCCAGTATGCTTCTTGCAATGGCTTTGGATGTTTACTTTGTTATATTCTCAAGAAAATCTGTCAGAAAGGCGCCAATATCAAAATCGATAGAGATAGAGCCTTCTAAGCCTTTTGCGAATTTGCTTAAGCTTAGGGATACTGTGTTTTCGGGGCTTAGCGACCACGTCATGATAGTCGACAAGCATGTCAATTCAGCTTCGCTCCAGAACCTTTACAGGCTTCTTTCAGAGAATACAAGCGTAAAGAAGATAGACATACTGACTTATCCCGAGGCTTTTGACTCGAGCTTCAACAGGAACTTCGTTGACTTCAAGAAGGAGCTGGGCAACAAAGGCATAGAAGTGAACTTGCTTATAATGTCTGATTCGGATGCCGCTTCACAGCACGAGAGGTTTGTTTTCGACAGCGTCAACGCGTTCAAGATTCCGCCGCTGAACATAATAAACGAGAAGAGCGAGCATGTTACAAGGATAAAGCTCAGTGATGCGAAAGCCAGATTCGGGGAGCTGTCAAAAGGCGCAATGAAATACGAGAATTTCCTTCTCAAGAAGGCGAGAAGCAGCGGCGAATCAGAAAGTAAGCAGTCAAACGATGCCTGATTCGCTACCACCACTTCATGCTCTCTGCAAGTTCTGTTATATTTTCGTTTGCACTTGGTTTTCTAAATACAAACAGATGCTCATGCATCAATAGCAAAAAGTTGTCTTTCATTGATTTCTTTGCCCACAGCGGTGCAGTTTTTGTATTATGTTGAACCTTAATTATGCTTTCTTTCAACACAAAACCTGCGTCTAAAAATACTTGCATTACCCTGAATGATATTGGTACTTGGTGCTTGTGTCTTCGCGTATCACCAATTAGAATTGCGCAGTACCTTCCTGGCTTGAGCACGCGATAAAACTCCTTTGCCACTTTTCTCATTTCGTCAGAAAATTCATTGATTGAACTGACTTTTGATAGATCGCCTTCTCTTTTGTGGTTTGAATTCTTTGTATAAGATATTATGCTCGCGTATGGAGGGTGCGTTGCGATCAGATCGTGACCAATTTATCCATGTCCGCATCTGCGCGATCCACGATCGCGACGCCCCTCAC
>JBMFVN010000013.1:0-16114 GCA_049965975.1 Candidatus Micrarchaeia archaeon | reverse complement strand
GACTATTCCAAGCGCGTTCTTCAGCTTGCCAAGCATGCCCTTTGATCCCTTGCCAAGTTGCTCCTCTTGCTCTTCCTCTTCGTCTTCTTCAAGTTCTTGTTCCTCTTTCTGCTTCTTCTGTTGCAAAACAGGCTGCTGGGGCTTGCTGCTGCTGAATCTGAGCTGGAATTTTGGCAAGCTCAGCTTGAAGAAGTTCTTGCTGTAACCTAGCTTTGAAATAGCGCTTACTATCGGCTCTATCTCTGTAGACTTTGGATTGCGCACCACAAACACGTTGGCATTATTAGACTTGCCTAGCGCAACGTCATCAGCTGAATTGCAAACGGCTGCAAAGATGTCGCTCCTTTTGTTGAGAAGCATGCTCAAGCCAATTGGATCTTTTGCAATTACAACGCAAACGTCGTAGCCGTTGGCGAGCTCTCCAGAAACCATGTCTGCAAGCTCTGCCGTCGAGGCCGAAACCTCTTTTGCCACAATGTTGTGCCCTGCTTTGTCCAGAATGCCGACTACGCTGTCAAGGCCCTTTTGCACATTGCTCAACACGAGAACGCGCATTACACCACAATTAGATAACAAACTAAATATTATTATATTGCTTAGGTTATATATAACAGCAATAACCAAAAGGCAATTCTATGAGAGGACGAGAAGAATTAGTGATATGCGACAACTGTGGAAGAAAGGTTCCAAGAAACAAGGCAGTAGCTTATACCAAGGTAGTGGCGTTTTCCACAGACATGCACACTGGAAACGACGTAAAGTTCTTTGAAAGGAAGAAAGTCTACTACTGCATAAGCTGTGCAAAGCATCTGGGCATATTTGAAAAGAAAAAGGCCCAGGCAAGGAGAAGGGCCAGCTTGGGAGTCTGAATGCCCGTAGATGTAAACGACATTTTGATATTCAAAAAAAGGGGAATGGTGCAAAATACTGCTCAGCAGCCAAAAGCTCAGCCACAGGCACAGCCTCAGGTTCAAGAACAAGCCAAGCCGCAGACACAGCAAGCGCGGCCTCAGTTTGCACGCCAGACAATCGAGAAAGAAACAAAGCAGCAGGCAAAAACAAGAGCAGAGGAAGAGATTGAAAAGGCAAGGAGCATAGAAGAGGAGGTTAAAAAGAAGCTTGAGGAGCAGGAGCTTGAGGAAGAAACAGAAAAGCTGCAGGCAATGGCATACGAGCAAAAGCAAAATGTTGAAGCAAACCCCACAGTAGCGAGAACGAATACTTTCGCATTGTTTGCAGGCATATTGCTTATTCTAGATGCTTCTGTTCTCGGTGCCTTCAGCTACTCTCAGTACGGCTTGCTTCTTGGTGAAATAGAGAAGACAGGGCTTGCGTTCATTTATTCAATAAACTATCCATATGGTGTGTCTTTCCTTAACCTGCTTCTTCTTTTTGCTGTAGCAGCATCTGGCTTGCTGATGCTTGTCAAGTCTGAGAGAATGTACATACCTGCAAGCACTATTGCCATAATACTTCTAGTTGCCTCGGCATTCGAATACATAAGCAGCAACGCGACCTATCTTGCTGCTGTAAGCGTCTTGACTTTCTTGAGCATAGGAGCTCTGGCTTATAGCAGGATGAGCGCCATAGCTGTAGAGCGAGAGATAGAGGAAACAAAAGAAGAGCAGGAAATAGTATGGCCAAGGATAGAGACTTTTTAGCTAGCTCTGCTGAGGCTCTTGCTGCTTCATCGTTTCTTCCTTGAGCTTCTTCCTGTCATACACCGCCACAATTATCGAGCCTATTATTCCGAAAATGAAGCTGAAAACAATAAAGTAGAGCTGGTAGTTCATTCCAAATGAAAGCAGGTAGAACTTTGCCGACACGTGGGCAAATGCCATTGGAAGGAACACGTAATAGATTACTATGAACAAAGGCAGTATCACTAGCATGGGCTTGAACTGCATCATCATAGACTCGCTAAGCAAGGGTGTAAGCTCCTTTTGCTTGCTTATCAGCGTGCTCTGGTCTGCGTTGCTCTTGCTGAGCTCAGTGAGCTCCTTTGTCTTCGCCTTGACTATACCCTGAATTTCCCTGAGCCTTTTTGTATTAACCAGCTTCCGCTGGAGAAATATCGAAAGCGCTACGTAAAGAGCTGCGCCTATTATCAGGCTTGCGCCTAGCAATTCCATTTCAAATCCCCAAAAGCTGAGAAAGTATCTCTTTTGCTTTGTTCTGGGTCTCTTCAAGGGCCCCTTCCTTATTGTATATTATGTAAAGTGGTATATTAAGGTATGCTGAGAAAAACGAGGCTAGCGAGAGGTTTATGTTCCTGTGCTGGTCTATCTCTTCTGCGGTATCATTTTCCCTGCTCCTGCTCTTGTCGTTTGTGCGCCTTTTCATTATCTCGGCTGTCGTTGCATCTACATATATTATTCCCTTTGCAGAGCCTTTTAACTCTTCAAGGTCTTCCACAGTAAGCCCAACAGTATACCTGTTTCCAGACTTTATGCTTGCGTGCGTATCTAGAACGCTGTTCTCTTGGCTTTTTGCAAGCTCGGCAAGTATCTCCTTGCGCCATGCCTCAGACTTCTCGGCATAGCCTGGCAGCGTTCTGAGCTTGTCCCTATCGCTTATCCCGTATTCCTGCATTGCACGCTTCAGCATTTCGTCCCCCATGTTTACTACTTTGACGCTCTGCTTGAAAGCTGAAAGCACAGACGACTTGCCTGCGCCCTGGGTTCCTAAAACTATTACTAAGCCAGCCATAAAACCAATAGGTAATATTACCGCCATAAGACTTAAAAATGTGCAAGCAGACAAATTAGCGGGGATTGCATGAGAGTCCTTATACTGGGCATAGACGGCCATCTTGGCTGGGCGCTTGCGCTTAGGCTTGCGGCTAAAGGCCACGAGGTATCTGGCGTTGACAACCTTGCGACAAGGAAAGCTGTAAACGAAGTGGGCTCAGACTCCGCATTCCCGCTCCAGATGCCGCTTGAGAGAATAGCAGCTGCAAAGAAGGAGCTGGGCGTTGACATAAAGTTCATACAGGGCGACGTGACAAACAAGGAATTCATGAAAAAAGTGATAGAGAGCGAGAAGCCAGAGGCAGTCGTGCACTTCGCAGAGCAGAGGTCAGCGCCTTACTCGATGATAGACCTTGACCATGCCAACTACACGATTTCAAACAATTTGGTAAGCACGCTCAATTTGATCTACCTGCTAAAGCAGCTATCGCCCGATACGCACTTGATAAAAATGGGCACTATGGGGGAATTCGGAACTCCTAATTTTGACATACCAGAGGCGCCTTTTGTAAAGGCAGTTGTCAACGGCAAGGAAGACAACATCTTCACGCCTAGGTGGGCCGGCTCTGTGTACCACTTCTCAAAGGTCTTTGACAGCTACCTGCTTGCCTATTTCAACAGGATATTCGGGCTTACAATAACTGACATTATGCAAGGGCCTGTATACGGCACAAGGACAAAGGAGATAAAAAGCGACAGCCTGAGAACTAGGTTCGACTTCGACGAGACGTGGGGCACTGTCGTCAACAGGTTCTGCGTTGAAGCCGTTCTAGGAGTGCCTCTTACCCCTTATGGGCTGGGAGGCCAAACGCGCGGCTTCATAGCCCTTGAAGACAGCATAAGGGCGCTTGCTTTGCTCATAGAAAAGCCTCCTGAAACCGGCGCCTACAGGTCAGTCAACCAGTTCATAGAGCTTTATTCTGTAAACCAGATAGCAGACATGGTAAAAAGCGCTGGAGAAAAGCTTGGGCTAAGCGTCAGCATAGAGCACGTTGAAAACCCGAGGGTTGAGCTAGAAAGGCACTACTACAACCCTGAAAGGAAGGTGCTGCCTGAGCTGGGGTTTGCGCCTGAAAAGAAGATGGCTGATGAGCTCAGCGGCATGATAGAGGACCTTATGCCGTTCAAGGAAAGACTTAGCCAGTTCAGCAGCGTTATAATGCCAAAGACTTTCTGGAAAAAGCCAAAGCCTGATTAAGCTGATTATAGCCCATTATAGCATATTATAGATTATGGAAAGAATACTGAAGCGAATCTAGATAGCTGACAGGGTCGCCGACGTTTAGCCATTTTTCATTGCTGCCTATTTCTATTGCATAAACCTTGCCGCCGTTATCGATGAGCTTCTTTATGCCATAGGTTAGCTCAAGCTCTCCAGAGTCCACATGAACCTGCTTCAGCGCGTCGAATATCTTGTTTGAGAATGCATAAGCAGCAATAAGCGCGAAATCTGATTTAGGAGCCTTTGGCTTTTCCTCCAAATCAAGAACTTCGTAGACGTTGTGCCCCATGAAAGTGCTGGCGTCTCCAAGGGTCGCAATGCCATATCTGCTCGGATTGCTTACGCGCCTTACAAAAACAACGCCCTCTGCCTGCTTCTCATTGAAAAGCTTTATTCCGGCATCATATCCACCAACAAGCAGGCCGTCGTCGGCGTGGACAAAAACAGAAGAGCTGTTTGCAAACCTCTCTGCCCTCAGTACGGCGTCGCCGAATCCTTTTGGCTCTTTCTGCACGACAAAGGTAAGCCCTTTGTCATACAGGTGCTCCAGCAGCACTCTGCCGTGCGCGCCCACGACAACGCAGAAATCCTGTATGCCTGATGCTGCGAGCGAGTCCATTATTAGGTCTATCATCGGCTCTGTGACTATTGCATTGTCTTCCTTCTTGAACAATGGCAAAAGCGCCTTTGGTATTATGCTCGTAACGTGCTTCATCCTTGTTCCAAGCCCGGCAGACGTTATTATTGCCTTCATCCAATCAATCAGTAAGTAGATTATTGCAAAAGTATAAAAATAGTTAGGAGGCTTATTGACTTTCAATTGTGCGCAATTGCAACACAATCACAATCTAAATAAGCAAATAAATAGAAAGAAGAAAATAAGAAAAGGAAATAAGAAAAAGAAAAATAAAATAAATAGGGCTTTGCTAGCTAATCAGTCTTCTTCTCCTGCTCCTGGAGCGCCCTGAGGCCCTGCGCCGCCGGAAGGCTGCGAGGCCTTTGCACTTATCATGTCGTCTATGCGGAGTATCTGCACACTTGCTTCAGTGGCGCTAGCTATTGCCTGCTGCTTTATCTTTGTAGGCTCTATTACTCCAAGCCTGTTCATATCTGCTATCTCGCCTCTGTATACATCAATGCCGTATACGTGTCCGCCCTTTGCCCTCTGCTTGTTCCTCAGCTGCACTATTGTGTCTATTGGATCCATTCCTGCGCTGTCAGCAAGAGTCTTAGGTATTACTTCAAGGGCGTCTGCAAAGGCTTGTATTGCAAGCTGCTCCCTGCCTCCGACATCGTTGGAATAGTCCCTGAGATCCTTTGCAAGGCTTGCCTCTATTGCGCCTCCGCCGAACACGCAAGAACCTGCTTCAAGCGCAGCTGTAAGTGCGCCAATCTCGTCGTTTATGGTGCGCTCAGCCTCGTCTATTACCTGCTGGTTGCCGCCGCGTACGAATATTGTCACGCTCTTCGGATCCTTGCACTTCTCTACGAATACCATTTCTTCTCCGCCTACCTTCCTCTCTTCCACAAGTCCAGCAAAGCCCGTATCAGAAGGCGATAGGTCGTCAAGGCTTGTCACCAGCTTTGCTCCAGTTGCCTTTGCAAGCTTCTCTATGTCGCTCTTCTTTACGCGCCTCACTGCTAGTATGCCCGCCTTTGCAAGGTAGTGCTGAGCAACATCGTCTATGCCCTTTTCTACAAATATCGCGTTTGCGCCGCTCTGCACGATCTTGTCAACCATCTCCTTAAGCATTTTCTCCTCCTGCTTAAGGAACGATTCCATCTGGTCAGGCGATGTTATCTCTATGCGCGCGTCTGTTTCGGTCTTTTCTATTTCAAGAGCGACGTCAAGAAGGGCTATCTTTGCGTTCGAAATCGACTTGGGCATCTGAGGATGAGCCACTTCCTTGTCTATGAGCACGCCGTTTATGAGCTGCGTGTCCTCTATGCTGCCTCCTTCTTTCTTCTCGACTTTTATGTAGTCCTTGTTTACAGATACTGCGTTGCCCTGCTTCTCAGCCACTTGCTTTACAGCCTTTATAACGAGCTGGGCAAGGTATTTCCTTGTTGAGTCAGAGCCTATGTTCTTAGAACCGCCAGATACGAGCACAATCTTCTGGAGCGTGTCGTCATCATCTATCTTAACAGGGGTAGAGTACTTGCTCAAAATGTCCTCTGCCTTCTTTGCAGCAAGGTCGTAGCCCTTTATTATTGTGTTTGGATTTATGCCCTTTTCAATAAGGTCTCCAGCATTCTTCAGAAGCTCGCCTGCTAGCACGACTACGCTTGTAGTGCCGTCGCCTACCTCTTTATCCTGCGTCTTAGCTATCTCTACCATGAGCTTTGCAACAGGGTGCTCTACGTTCATCTCGTCTAGTATTGTAGCTCCGTCGTTTGTTATCACTATGTCTCCAAGCTCGCTCACAAGCATCTTGTCCATGCCTTTCGGGCCTAGTGTAGATTTCACTATGCTTGCTACTGCATATGCCACTGCTATGTTGGCGCGCTGCGCCTCCCTGCCCAGAAGCCTAGTAGCTCCTTCAGGCAGTATGTAATACTGCTGACCTAGAGAATTTGACTCTTGTGCCATGTTTTCACCTTGTTTTATTTTGTTTAAGCATTAGAATTAAGTTGCTTGCAAAATTAATGAGTATATAATCATATAATTAACTGGCAAATGTTTTTATATCTTTCTAGCCAACGCACACTGCTTTGCCAAAGCAGCAGCAAAAGAATAAAAAGGAAGAAAAACAAAAAATTAATGTGAAAGAATGCCATTGAAGCTGAAACAGCTTGTAGAGCTGGAAGAGCGCACTGTCTCTGGAGTGAAGTTTGCAGCATATAGCATTGCGGGAAGCATAGTCTTCAACACAGCAAGCATCTTGGATGTGCTTGACAGGATAGCAGAGCTAGTGCCAGATGAAAAGGTAAAAATCGGAATGCGCGTGTTCAGTGTTGTATTTGCAAAAGCCACTATGGAAGCCACAGACAGCGTGGCAAAGGCGCTGGCAAATGCGAAAAGAGGCTAATTTTTGTTCGGCAAAAGGTTAACTGCTGGTTTTGCTTTATAAGCTTTTGCTGAAAATATTGTAGTCAAGTGTTTTAATGTCAGGTGTAACCATAAGAATCGCCGGGGCAAACGGCGATGGAATAGAATCTAGCGGAGCACTTCTTTCAAAGGTTGCTTCAAGAAATGGCTTGCACGTTTTCGCATACAGGGGCTACCAATCAATAATAAGAGGCGGCCACCTGTGGTACCAGGTAAGGCTTGCAGATACAGAAATAGACAGCTACGGCGACAAAATAGACGTTCTCGTTGCATTGAACCAAGATGCTATTGAAAACCACAAAGCGCACTTGAGCGAAAAGGCAGTCGTAATATACGATCCTTCAAGGGTAAAAGCGGATTCGCTGCCAGATGCTGTCAAGAAAGTGCCGATACCAATTCTCGACATAGCAATGCAGCAGGCAGGCGACCCCATAATGAGGAACGTGGCTGCCATTGGAGCGGTGCTAAAGATTGTTGGGATAGACATAAGCAAGTTCGACGATGTGATAAAGGCTACTTTCGGAAGGAAGGGCGAAAAAGTAGTGAGCGACAATGTGAAGGTGGCAAGCGCAGGCTACAACTATCAAGGAGTTGAAAACCTGTTCAGCATAGGCAGCGACGGCAAGCAAAGATACGTGCTTGATGGCAACACGGCATTGGCTATAGGCGCCTATGCAGCTGACTGCAAGATCTATTTCGCATATCCAATGACTCCTGCAAGCGGCATACTCCATTGGTTCGCAGCGCATGAAAACAAGGGCGTTGCATTCAAGCAGACAGAAGACGAGATAGCTGCAATGAACATGACAGTAGGTGCTGCAAGCGCAGGCGTAAGAGCAATGTGCGGCACAAGCGGAGGCGGCTTTTCGCTAATGGTAGAGGCACTAGGAATGGCAGGCATGATAGAAGCGCCGGTAGTGGTTGTAGTATCGCAAAGGGCCGGCCCCAGCACTGGCTTGCCCACAAAGCACTCGCAGGCAGACATTCTCTTTGCAATGCATGCTTCGCAGGGCGAATTCCCAAGGATAGTAGTGGCTCCTAGAACTGTAGAGGAAAGCTACAAGATAGGTGCAGAGTCATTCAACTTGGCTGAGAAGTACCAGTGCCCTGTGCTTATAATGATGGACCAGTTCCTGTCAGAGAGCTACAAGAGCGTAGACGAATTGCCTACTCAAGTAAGCATAGACCGCGGCAAGGTCGCGACGCAGGCACCTACAGGCGAAAAGTTCGCACGCTACTCGTTGACGGATGACGGCGTATCGCCAAGGTCTATACCTGGAACTCCTGGCTTGGAGTTCGTGGCGCCTACAGATGAGCATGACATTTACGGCAACCTTGTTAGCGACTACTTTGCAGGAATAGACCAGTACGTTGAGATAAGAAAGCAGATGTATGAAAAGCGCATGAAGAAAATGGAGACGATGCTGAAGCAAGAGCAGATATTCGTGCCAGAGATCCTCAACGAGAACGCGAAGCACTTCATGGTAGTGTTCGGCTCTACATACGGCCCAGCAAAGGAGGCGATGGATCTGCTAAACAAAGAAGGCCTAGACTTCGGGCTCATATCCTTCTCTTATCTTCTTCCTCTCGACGAGGCGAAGACAAAGCAGATGCTGCAAGGCAAGGATCTCATTGACGTAGAGGCAAATTACAACGCACAGCTTGCGCAGTGGATAAGGCTAAACACAGGCATTGAAATAAGCAAGAAAATAAGGGACTGGAGCGGCGAGCCGTTTACAGCTGAATCGATATACAGGCAGGTCAAGGCGCTTGTTTGATAATTTGAATGATTAGGTGTATAAAATGGAACAAGTAAAGCAGATTTATACTTCTGGTGTAAAGCCAGTCTGGTGCCCTGGCTGCGGCGACTACGGCGTGCAGGCAGGCATACTAAAGGCACTTAACGACTTGCAGATAGACAAGAGCAAGGTTGTGCTTGTAAGCGGCATAGGCTGCAGCTCTGCAATGCCTCATGTCTTCAGCACATACGGCATACACAGCCTTCACGGCAGGGTGCTGCCAGTAGCAACAGGAGTAAAGCTTGCGAACGACGAGCTTACAGTAATAGGCACAACAGGAGACGGCGACGCTTATGGCATAGGGGTTGCGCACCTTATACACACTGCACGCAGGAACATAGACCTGACATATGTGGTGATGGACAACCAAATATACGGCTTGACAACAGGCCAGGCATCGCCTACAAGCCTAGAAGGCGCCAAGACAAAGTCGACGCCTTTTGGCGACATAGAGGAGCCAGTAAACCCGATTGCGCTTGCTATAAGCGCAGGTGCGACATACGTTGCAAGGGGCTTCTCTGGAGACCCTGCGCATCTTGCTGAGCTAATAAAGCAGGGAATAGTGCACAAGGGCTTTGCCATTATAGATGTTTTCAGCCCGTGCGTGTCTTTCAACACATTTAACACATTCGACTGGTTCAGGCAGAGGATATACAAGATAGAGCCAACATACAATCCTGGCGACCTCTCTGCTGCGTTCGAAAAGGCTACAGAAGCTGAGAGGACTAACTGGAGCAAAATACCAATAGGCCTGTTCTATCAGGTATCTAAGCCTGTATACAGCGAGCTTGACATAGCGCTTAAGAACGGCAGCCTTATAAAGCAGCCTCAGCACACAAAAGAGCAGGTTCAGGGGCTGCTTGACGAGTACAAATAACAAATAAGGGCGATAAAAGTGGCAGGAATAGTTGGCTATGGGGCATATGTGCCAAAGTATAGGATAAAGGCGGAGGAAATAGCAAGGGTATGGGGAGAAGACGCAGAATCAATAACAAGCGGATTGAACGTAATAGAGAAAAGCGTGCCTGGCATAGATGAGGATTCTGCTACTATTGCAGTGGAAGCCGCAAGGCGTGCAATAAGGCATGCAGGAATAGACCCTAAGCAGATAGGCGCGATATACGTTGGCTCTGAGTCGCCGCCTTATGCGGTAAAGCCTACAGCCAGCATAGTGGCAGAAGCTGCCAACATAAGCACTAACGCAATGTCAGCAGACTTGGAATTTGCTTGCAAAGCAGGCACGTCTGGCATGCAAATAGTAACAGCAGAAGTAGAAAGCGGTATGATAAAATACGGCATGGCGATAGGCTCTGACACTTCGCAGGGCAGGCCTGGCGACGCACTCGAGTATACTGCAAGCGCAGGAGGCGCGGCCTACATAATAGGCAAGGAGAAAAACGAGGTAATAGCAGAAATAATTAAAACAGTGAGCTATGTGACAGACACGCCAGATTTTTGGAGAAGGGAAGGAGCAAAATACCCATCGCACGGAGGCCGTTTCACAGGCGAGCCGGCATACTTCAAGCACATAATAAGCGCGACAAACCTGCTGTTCGAGCAGACTGGCATGAAGGCTAGCGATTTCACATATGCCGTTTTCCACCAGCCTAACGGAAAGTTCCCGAGCACAGTTGCAAAGCAGCTCGGCTTCACTGAAGAGCAGATAAAGCACGGCCTTCTTACGCCGCGCATAGGAAACACATACTCCGGAGCGTCTCTTCTTGGCCTTGCCGCGACGCTTGACATAGCAAAGCCAGGCGACAAGATACTTGTTACAAGCTTCGGCTCAGGCGCAGGAAGCGACTCGTTTGCAATCGAGGTCAAGGAGCCAATAGAGGAAAAGAGAAGCAGAATAGATGAGCCTGTTGAGGATATGATAAGCAAGAACAAGATCTACCTTGACTATGCTGCTTATCTGAAGAACAGGGGTGCAATCCAGAAGAGGTAAGCAAAGGTGAAGGTGAAAAGGCAAAGAGACAAGATGATCAAATGAGAGAAGTTGCAATAATAGGTGTTGGACTTACAAAGTTCGGCGAGAGATGGGAAGCAGGCCTCAAGGAGCTCATGGCTGAAGCCGGGCTTGCTGCTCTCGAAGATGCTAACATAACAAGCAAGGACATACAGGCGATTTACGGCGGAAGCATGACGCCTGGCAGGTTCACAGGCCAGGAGCACGTCGCTGCAATGATGGCTGACCAGCTCGGACTTGGCAACATACCTGCAACGCGCGTTGAAAACGCATGCGCCAGCGGCGGCACTGCGCTCAGGCAGGCCTACATGGCAGTAGCCAGCGGACTTTACGACATAGTGGTTGCAGGCGGAGTAGAGAAAATGACAGACGTAGGCACGAACGAGGCAACAACAGCACTAGGCGGAGCGGGCGACCAGGAATGGGAGCTTTCGCAAGGCATTACATTTCCTGGGCTTTACGCTCTAATGGCCAAAAGGCACATGCACGACTACGGCACTACCGAAGAGCAGATGGCAGCAGTTGCGGTAAAAAACCATGAAAACGCGTACAAGAACAAATATGCCCAATTCCACAAAAGAATTACAATAGACGAGGTTCTAAAGTCAAAGAAGGTTGCTGACCCGATAAAGCTTCTTGATTGCTCGCCAATAACAGACGGCGCAGCGGCAATAGTACTTGCGCCGCTTGAAATCGCAAAGAAGTACAACGACACACCGATAAAAATAGCGGCAAGCGAGCAGGCAAGCGACTCGCTCAGGCTTGCAGACAGGGAGGACATAACAGGAATAAAGGCTGCAAGGGTGGCTGCGCAGAACGCATACAAGCACGCAGGGGTTGAGCCCAAAGACATAAAAGTGGCAGAGGTTCACGACTGCTTCACAATAGCAGAGATAATGGCTATGGAAGACCTTGGCTTCTTCAAGAAGGGAGAGGCTGCAAAGGCCATAGAAGAAGGCAGGACAGCAATAAACGCCGACATTTCAGTAAACACAAGCGGAGGCCTTAAGGCATGCGGGCACCCAGTAGGCGCAACAGGAATAAAGCAGGCAGTCGAAATAACGTGGCAGCTTAGGGGCGAAGCAGAAGGCAGGCAGGTAGACGGCGCGGAAGTCGGCCTGACGCACAATGTCGGCGGCAGCGGAGCTACTGCTGTAGTGCACATACTTAAAAGGGTAAACTAAGGTGCTAAAATGGAAAAATCGCCAGCTGATTTGTGGAGAAAGGTAAGGTCAAGATACATGCTCGTGGGCAGCGTGTGCGAAAACTGCGGGACAAAGTACTTCCCACCAAGAGTAGTGTGCAAGAAGTGCGGAAGGAACACAAAGATGAAGGAATACCTATTCAATGGCACTGGAGAGATCTATTCGTTCACCAAGATAAGGGCGCCTACAGAGCAGTTCGAGGAGCTTGCACCTTATACCATTGCACTGATAAAGCTAGACGAAGGGCCGATTGTAGAGGGCCACGTGATAGAAAACGGCAAGCCCATAGAAATAGGCACAAAGGTAAGGATGGCATTCAGGAAGATGTACACTGAAGAAGAGGAAGGGCTTATACATTACCAGTACAAGTTCGAGCCCATATAGGATTTTCGGTCTAGTGTTTTAGTTTAGTTTTTGCTTTTTTGTTGCTGCTTTGTTTCTCTTTTTCTGAGTCGAATTTCAAGCTTTTGAATAGCAGGTTTATGCCGTAAAGAGCGCATACCTTTTCCCAGCTTATGCTGCCAAGCGCTCTGCCTTTTATGCCTAGCTTCTTTATGACATTTTTCACCTTGCTTTCTGAACTAGCTTCTATCTCAAGCACGGGCTTCAACATCGACCACTCATCTAGTTTACAAGAAAAAAATGCACAAATGCACATTTGATATGCAAGCAACACAGTTATAACACATTTATATGTGTTATGTTGTATATTTAGCGTGGTTTGATGGGCAACTGGATTAAAGTTTTCCCATACTGGTTCCTGTTGTTCACAATAGGATTCGGCTGGTTCGTCCTTGCTCCTCTTGTTCCCGCTTTGGGCAAGACCTTCGGCGTTAACCTGAGCGACATACTGCTAATAGTATCGACATACGGCTACACCATGGTGGTGCTTGGCCTTCTCGCAGGCTACATCTCAGCCAAATTCACGGTAAAGGCGGCTCTCTACTCTGCGGCAATACTCTCTTTTGTAGGCCTTCTTGGCAGGGTGCTGGCGCCAAATTACATTACGTTCCTTATTACAGGAATAATAGCCGCAGTTGCATATCCGCTTGCAATGGCCCCTGTCGGAAGTGTTTCTGAATCAATGTTCAAGGAGCGCTCGCACACTGTAATAGGGATAAGCGTAGGCCTTCTCTTTCTGGGAATGGCATTCGGCGCGTTTCTCGGACCAGGCCTGTTTTCAGCAATAGGCTTGTCAGGAACCCTTTGGTCGACAGTCGCGCTTTCGCTTATAGCGCTCGTATGGATAGCCTTCGGAATAAAGGGCTACCCTGTGAACTACAAGGGTAAGTCATTGCACGGCTCGTTCAAGTGGGGCATGCTCAAGAACTGGTATGTTGGCCTTTCAATCGCCTCTATGTCTGTAATGTTCGGAGGCATAGCTTCCACAGTATTGATCCTGCACAATGTGCCAGAATTGCAGGCTCTCTCATACGGCGGGCTTCTTGGCGGCCTCGCATTCCTCGGCTCCGCTCTAGGTGCCATAATTCTGCCTCCGATATTCGAGCAGTACAGGCAGTTCAGGCTGGGCCTTGTAACTACAGGCGTTCTTATGTTCGCCTTCGTTGCGGCAATGGCTCTTGGGCTTGCCTACACAACAGACATTCTTCTAATAGCTCTGGGCTTCTTCTTCTTTGGATTCTTCGGTAACGCATACTGGTCAATGGCCATGACTTCAACAACTAACTATGTGTCTGATCCTGCACAGGCAGGATTTGCAACATCAATGTACAGCGTATTCACAAACCTCGGCGTGGCTTTCATACCGGTGCTGCTCGGAACCGCGTTTGGCAGCCTTGCTACAATTGCAGAAGGGGTGACAATAGTCTTGATAATAGAACTTATCTCTATGCTGTTGGCGCCGACGCTCCTTGCTGAAAGGCGCGAAGCCGCTGCACGAAAGGCAACCAGAAGCAGAAGGAGTAGAAGGTAAGCTTTATTTTTATTTTTTTTTATTTTCATTTCTTCTTTTCTGTTATTTTTGCTTATGCCCGCATGCCCTCTATTGCTTCTGCAGCAAGCCTCTTCATAGGCACATCGAAAGTAAGGAACACAGAATCAATGCCCAGCTTTGAGAACATTGCGTTATGCATAGCCGGCGAGAGGGAATGGCGTGCCGGCATGCCTATTGTGCAGTAAAGGCTTTTCCTGTTTCCGGTGAGCCTTCCCAAATGCTCCTTGCTTTTGTGCATGCACGCACCAAGTTCATTATATTATTGCGCCAGCTTTCCTCAGCCTGTTCTGAAGCTCCTTGACATCTACCTGCTGTGCAGCTATTCCCTTTTCGATCATCATAGATGCAGCAGTAGCGGCAGCCTGGCCCATTCCCATTGCTGTGCCAGTAACCCTTGCACTTGCCTGCGCCTCGAATTCTGCACTGAGGCACCTGCCTATGGCAAACAGGTTTTTGGCACCTTTTACTACTATTGCCCTGTATGGTATTTCGTACCACGAGTCGTCACCGCCGTTGAGGTGCACATAATAAACCCCTTTTTCTGGGTCGTGAACCTCCACAGGGTGGCCGCATCTTACTATAGCGTCATCGAACCTTGCGTTGCTTATAACATCCTGCTTTGTGAGAATGTACTCTCCTATTGCCCTTCTTGTCTCCCTCAGGCCTATAGAAGGGGCAGAATCAATAAGATATGCATTCTCAAAGCCGCCCACATATTTTACAAGGAACTCGAGCGAAGACACAGCCTGCTTCCTTGCATCTGCTGTAATCCTTGCCATTTCGGCGCCGTCTCCGAAATTGTTGACGTGCACGTGCGTTGCATTGCACACGAATTCGCCGCGCCTGCTCGTATTGAACAAAAATTCTGAGTTTGCAAGAGGCAAGTACAAATCGCCAGCTGATTTAGCCTTTTCAACCAGAGTCTGCATTATCCTTATCCTTGAAACGTTTCCTTCTGAGTCTAAAACCACAGAAAGCTCGTCAGGGTTTCTTTTTGCGTGCTCGATTACCTTCTTCTCGTCAACGCCACCGATCCTGAAAGGAAGCGTGGCGTCCTGGTGCGCACCATCATTGCTCCTTCCGGACATGCAGCCAAGACCTGCAAGATAAGTTACGTCGCACTCGCCGCTCGAGTCTACAAACACCTTGCCCTTTATCTCCTTTAAGCCGCTTTTGTCAGTCACCTGTATTCCTGTTATCAGGCCGTTTTCTATGCTTGCACCTGTTGCCATTGAGCCGAAGTATTTGTCTATTCCAAGCTCGCTAGAGGCTAACTCTAGCGCAAGCTTCATTTCGTCAGGCCTAAAAGGAATGAAATTGCCAACCTTGCCTTTTGTCCCAGAAAGCTTCGAAAGCCTCTCAACCACATAGTCCGCAATTCCACCAACTATCTTGGTGTTGCCTGAATAGGTATACATGCCAAGTATGGAAAGAACGTAGCCGTTTGTCCAGTTGCCGCCAAGCATGTTGTGCCTTTCTATTATGGCCACGCTAAGCCCTAGCCTTGCGGCGGAAAACGCGGCCCCTATTCCGGCAGGTCCTCCACCAACAACTACGATATCGTAGACCTTGCCATTCATAAGCTCGCCATTTGTTGAAATAAATAACAATGCAAGCTAAATAATAAACTGCTTTGCACGAGCAACAGGCCAGGCATAAAAAGAGAGGCTTGCGGTGCATACACTCACCCATAAATGGTGTGGGGAGATTGGCGTGGCTTCGTTGGAAGATCTTATTGCAATGTGGGAGGGCACTACACAAAAGCCGAGGCTGCACATTCACGCCATACCTACAGGAACGCCTACAAGAACAGCCTGTTGTGTTTTTTAGCGCCTACAATCCTCATGCCTTTTTGTATTTCTCGACAATAAGCCGCATTGTCAAGTCTATGCCTTTGTCATTCAGCTTGCCTTCTAAGTAATCCTTTGTAAGCCTGTCAACATTCTCAGGCTTGTCGAAGCCAAGGTACTTTATTACGCCTTCATTGTATAGGGCTTGGGCTATGCTGAAGAGGTCTTGCCTGCTTATTCCATATTGCTCTGCAAGCTTCTTCCTCTCATTTTCCAAATATTCAAGATAGTCCTTCTACCCTTTCCATGTTTTTGCAAGGCTGTATTAAAGAGAAATGCTTATATGCGCTACTTCTACAGGAACTGGTTCTTTGTG
>JBMFVN010000012.1:0-16149 GCA_049965975.1 Candidatus Micrarchaeia archaeon | reverse complement strand
GAGCACTGTTCAGCCTAGGAGTTTTCAGCAGCAGCTCGTTCCTCGGAACGGCATGTGTTCCTCAATCAGGCTTCTTGTGCAGCAACCCTGTTGCTACACCAAACACATTGAGCGTCAAACTTGGCCAGGCAACTGGAGCAACATGGAGTGCTGTTAGCTTTTGCTTTGTGCCAACAGGTACCGCAATGACTAGCAATACCTGCCCAGGAGTTACAGGTACGCTTAGTCCTAGCACTACCACTTTAACCAGCGGTCAAACAGTAACTGCTACTTTCACAGATTCAGGAACACCTATACCTGCTTCGCTTGGCTCAGGATTTAGCGGACAAATATGGGCTATATACAATGCGTCAGGAGGCTCTACACCTAATCTTGTAACAGAAATCGGCACAGTAACTGCAAAGGTATCATAAACTGTTTGATTTTTCTTTTCTTTTTCTTTTCTATTCCTTTTTCTTACTTTCTAAGATTAGCATTAGCTCGTCTGGGCTTATGAGCGGCTTCCTTAATCTTTCCTGATCTTCTGTAACAAGCCTTGGGCATGCTGTATTGACAAAGGCTTCTATTTCAAGCATGTTGTTCAGAGAATCGAAGTCGAAAGTATTGGCAAGCAGTATAATCGCTTGCATGCCTTCGCTCTCTATCTTGCTTTTTAGCAGTTTTGCCAAAGCAAGATTGTACTGGCCTATCTTTGTGCTCACGAGTATTCCAAATCTATTTGCCTCTGCAGCCCTTGCAATCCTTGCCTTCTTCTTGTGCTCCTCCTCTTTTCTCAAGTAGTCTATGCGCTCTATTTTTCCCTGGAAAGGGTCTATTACAAAGAAGGGCTTCGTTGTCTGGAGCAGTGCACCCGACGGGTGGAAAAGCCCGCCTCCGAAATATACGAAGGCATCTACCTGCCTGTCGAGCAAGGGCACGTTGCCAACGTCGCAGCCAAGGATCTGGCCTTCGTGCTTTGCAAAGCCGTTTGGCTTGTTAAGAACAACTTCCTTGCCGTTACGCTCATAAAACGCTTTTATCTCTTGCAGCTGCTGAACGTGCTGGATCGTTGTCAACAGGCAAATTCTGCGATATTGCTTGAGCACATTCAAAGACCCAGGAAGAAGGTCTAGGCTTGCGTTTATTTGGTATTCCACATATTCGACATTGAAATCTACATGCTTGAACTCCGCATGGCCAAAATGGACAAGCTTTTCGGCACCTATCTGCTTGGCTTCGTCTATGGCTAAGTCGCACGCACCAAAGCTAGGCTCTGCAGAAACGTAAACCTCGTTTCCTTCGCTCTCAAGCTTCTTTGCGTATTCCAAAGCGTATTGCTTGAGCCCTTCTGGAAACTGGAGCAAAATCTTCATGCTTTTACTTTTTCATTAAGGCTTAAAAACAGATTAGCTTCTTGCGTTAGCCGGCTACTTGCTGGTCGCTTGCTCCGGAAAGCTCGAACTTCTGCGCCTTCGCCTCTTGCTCGATTTCCTTTTTCAGCTCCTTTGCGCTTATGTTATACGCGCCTGAGAGCTTCTTGGCAGCCCTTTCCAGGGCTTCCTTTGCTATCTTCCTGTTTGCGCTTGTGGTTCTGAGAACGAACACTCTCTGGCCTTCCTTCACCCTTGCCGCCATTCCTGTCGGCTTGCCGAAGGTCATTGACATACCTTGAGAGACTCTGTCTGCGCCTGCACCAGTAGCGAATCGCTTTTCCCTTATTACGTGGTGAGGGTAAGGAACTACCTGGAAAAAGTAATTGCCAGGTATTTCGCGCTCAAGATACTTGTTTGCCACTTGCCTTGCTGCTTCAAGCGCATTTGACCTTAGCTGTATGTCCTGCTTTGACACCAAGCCGAATTCCAAATCATAGTCAGGCTTGTTTGTTCCCATGTTAAAGATAAGCAGACTTGTCCTTGGCAAAGCCTTTATGTAGTTCTTCTTTGGCTTTCTGACAGAATACCTTGTCCAAGGCTGGCTGCTGTTGATATTCCTTACCGACCTTCCAGGCCTTATCTTCAAAGCATCACCTCATAAGTTTTTGATAAAATAAGCTTAATATTCTTTCTATGCTGCCCTGGAATACGGCTTTACGAATCCCTTTGCTCTGCTAATTTTTATACTAAAATATTTAAATATATACCTAAGTAAATAAAATATACTTAAGTAGATGATAACATGAAAACAGACAAAAGAAAGGCAGAAACAAAGGGAAGGCTTGCCCCGTGGGTGCCCTTCCTATTTGTGCCCCTGCTTGCAAGCAAAATATACGCGGCGGCAGCAAGCCTTGATATAATCTCCACGCTTACTGCTACGCAGACCCTGCTTGCACATGTGGGCCCGCTGCTGAGCGCCGTGATGTTCATAATTTCGGGCATATTTTTCGCCCTGGCTCAGCTTTTTCCTACATACAAGAGGGCTTCCCTGCACTCGACTGCTGCCGACATACTTGTAGGTGCGATAATAGTTGCAGTGCTTTCTGTGGCTTCCAACGGGCTTGCAATCGCGTCAACGCACCTTCTAATGAACTCTACGAACAGCATGTAAGTGCTTAAATGAGCACACTGCCATTCAACATCTATGGCTATGGCGTATCTGTGCTAGTAATAAGCATAATGCTGTCGCTGAGCGGCATAATACTCGGCATAGGCTTCGCCACCGATAACAAAAAGCTCAAGGAATTTGGCAAGACAGAGCTAATGCAGGGCATAATAAACGGAATGCTTGTAGGCGGGCTTCTTGCACTTTTCATGCCACAAGGACCAATAAGCAGCATGCTCAACCAGCTTACGATGGAAAACACCTCAATAAGCTGCACAGGCGCGCTTGCTATCAATCCCGCAATTTGCTTTGCCTATAACTATCTTGTAGGACCTGCACCATATACGTTCATGAATCACGCATATCTTTCGATATTTGACATATCGACAAGCACACTTATAGCGCTCTACGCGCTCTATGCCGTGCTAGGCATACTCAGCCAGTTCCTCGGGCCTGTGCTTTCGCAGATAAAATACATTTCTCAGCTCGTGGCCACTGCTGCAATAAGTGCAGACGTGCAAGCTGCGCTGCTCTCTTTTGCTGCTACAAGCACGCTGACGCTGATTTTGCCGCTGGGCATAATCCTGAGAGCGTTCTATCCGAGCAGGAAGCTTGGCGGCTTTCTCATCGCATTGGCCATAGGCATGTACGTTGTCTTGCCTCTTTCATATGTATTGAATGCTGCAATAGCTGCCAATTTCTTAAATTCCACAACCAGCAGCCTGTCGCAGATAAGCATCACATCAAACACCCTTCAAAGCGCCATAGGCGCAAGCACTGGCAATCAGAACCTGCTCTCTGAAGCTTATGGCTTGGTGAAATCGATACTGAGCGCAATAGAGAATGTGATCAACATGCTTCTGACCGAAGTTGCTTATCTGATAGTCTATTCGTTCGTATTGCCTATATTCAGCCTGGTGCTTACTGGAATAAGCATAAAGGAGCTTGCAGGCCTGCTCGGCTCAGACGCCTCTTTCATAAACAGGCTAAACTTGGTGTAGCTATGCAGAAATTAATGGCTTATGCATTCTATGCCCTTGCCTTGCTTGTATTTGCAGTTACGATATTTTCAAGGAATTACGCACTGCTGTTGCTTGTATCGTTTTTCCTCTTATTAAGCAGCTTGTATTTTGGCGCGAGCAAGTTCCTTAACGCCCAGATGCTTGCGTTGCTAAGCGGCAAGCTTTCAAAAACGGTAAGCGGGCTGACCTTGAGTGTAGATGCAAAAGCAGTAATCAAAAGAAAAGAGAATGCGTATGTTGCAATAGCTGCTGCCGAGCTAAGGGCAGAAAAGCAGATAGATCAAAGCACCATAGCGAGCATATTGAACAGGCTTTCATTCGATTTCGACTATGTGGTAAGCATAAGGCAGCTAGATTCAAAGAAATTTACTGAAGGACTAGAGCTTAGGAAGAGGCTCAAGGAAATAGAGATAGAAAAATGCAACAGGAAAAACTACAACAGGCTCAACGAGCTTAGGCAGCAGCTAGACATGATAGAAAGCGAAATAGCTAAAATAAGCGGGTCAAAGCCTTTAAGCGCGAAAATACTGCTGAAAACTTTTGCAGAGAATTCATCGCCTTATATTGCTGCAAAGGAAGCCTGCACAAACATAGAAACAATAGCAAGCAGCTTTTCAAGCGAGGCTGGCTTTTCGTACACTGTGCTTAAAGGCGAAGACCTTTTGTTGGCGGTTGAATGAACCTTGAAGAGGCGGAATATGCGTATTCGGCAAATGCCATCTCTGGCGCATTCTATTCTGAGCTAAGCTACAATCCTGAAATTGAGCAGTTAATCCTTGCTGCCAAAAACGGCGCATACATAGGCAACACCAAAAAGGGCGACATGCCTGTGTTCATAGATTTTGGCCAGCTGCTCAACCCGCACATATTTGTTTGCGGAACCACAGGCAGTGGCAAAACATACTTGCTAAAAAGCCTCATGAAAAGGCTTGGCACAATAATGCAGATTGGGATAACCTGCATCGACTTCACTGGCGAATACGCAGATTATTTCTCCGCTGGCGTTCCAGCTAACTCGTCATATTACGGCCTTGCAAATGAAAGCGAACACGAGAAAATAGAAGCAGCGAGCAGGGTGATGGAACAGATTATAGAGGAGATGAGACGTAGCGGGGTAAAAAAGGAACCAAGCAGGTTCATATTCCTCGACGAAGCCTGGAAGCTTCTAGGACCAAAGCCTAGCTTCACCACACTTCTCAGGGAAGGCCGCAAATACGGCGTTGGCCTGGTAATGGCGTCACAGCTCCTTGAGGATTTGGCAATGCCTTTGCTTGACAACGTTGCAAGCATATTCGTGTTCAGGCTGCAGAACAAGCAGAGCATAGACAAGCTTGCAAGGAATTACTCATTGACAAACGAGCAGATACAAGCTATACAGAATCTTAGCCAAGGGTCCACGCTCGCGCTGCAGGTATACAAGGACAAGAGGCTGCGGGCATTCGAGATTGCAAAGGTGCAGGGTGTAGAAGAAAGGAGCACTGCAAAGGTCATGCTTGGTGGTAAAATGCACATAGAAATAGGCATCAACAAATTCGAAGAAGTCTTGCTCAGCACTTGCGGCGAAAAGTCGACAGAGCTAATAAACAGGGCACAGAGCACAAAGTCTGTGACGCTGGAGGAAATGGTCCAAGGGCTAATAGGGCTTGGGATAGAAAAAAGCAAGATACTGCTTGCCGCAAGGCGGCTTGGTATAAACGACAAAGACATAGCTGACGCGTTTGCAAAAGCTGAGGCGCATTTATGAAACTTTCTGACAGCAAAAGCGGCTACCTAACGAGCAGGATAAGCGTGAAGCTCAGGCTTCTTTCCAGCCTTGAAAGCATAGAGCATAAGCTAAGGAACTATCCAGGCATGCTGCTTGCAAGCAGGGGCACATCGCTCAAATACGTAATAGACCAACAGAGCGACCACTTCTATACCTTTGAAATAGCAAAAGACAGGGCAGAGCTTGTCATCTTCTCAAGGCAAACTCCGCTGTTTTACATGCAAGAGGCGCTCCTCAGGCTGATGAACTTGCTGCTAATAGTCAAAGACTGCGAAGTAGAAATCGAAAGCATTTTTCCCTACATTATAGCCATTCTCGCAAGGCAGCAAATATCAGGCATTTTGGCAAGCGCTCCGAACAACAGGCACGATGCAAAAATGCAAACCGATGTTGATTTTTTGCTTGCAAAGCGCATAAAGGAACTACTCAAAGAAAACACGGCTCTTAAACAAACAGCTGCAGAAACAAAGGCCAAACTCGAGCAGATCACATTGCAGCTTGTTGTGGCAAGCTCTGCAGGAACGACGAGCATAAAGGAGCTTGCAAGCAGAACAAAGCTGAGCGAGCTCGACCTGAAAAGCGCAATTGCACAGCTGCCGAAGCTAGGCTACAAGGCAGTCTACAAAAACTCAGACTCATTCGAACTGGTAAGCCTATGAACCCGATTGCTGAGCTTGCATACCAATTTATCCCTGTTGCTCTTGGCATGGCAGCATTGCTCATTTTGAAAGGGCTAAAGTTTGACACCCAGAAAATCACGATACTTACTGATTCAGCAAATGACCTTTCAAGCGGCAAAGACGCACAAAAGGCAGAAATCACCAGGGATGCTGCCTTTGAACAGGCAGCCACTGACCTGCTTATTGTAAACGGCATAATGCCTAAAAGAAAACAAGCAAGAAGGCTTGCGCTTGAAAAGCTCGGCATGATAGACGTTTCTAATGCATATATGGCAAACAAGCTTCTTAGCGTGCACAAATGCGACCGCATAATAGCTTATGCCTGGTCAAAGGACGAGATGCTGAAATGCTTGCTTTCTCGCAATTCTCAGTTTCTGCTTGCTTACGCAATTGCATACAAACTGGATGTTTTCAATGCTTAGCGAGCTCGTGCTTTTGCTTAGGCTTTTGTTCTTGTCCGCTCTGCTTCTTGTCAGCTTCAGCTTTGCAGTAGCAAGCGCAAAATACGCCTTGGCAGAGCAGGCAAGGCCAGAGCATGTTGCTGTGCTACTTGCAGTGCTAGCCGTTTTGATACTTGCATATTTGATGGTGGTAATTTGGGCGAATTGAGCTATCTTTACAAGCTTGACGACTCTGTGCAATTTCTGGCAAGCATTTGCACAGGCATAGCTTTCCTTGCCTTTGCCTGCTCGCTTCTGCTAGCTTTTGCTGCTTTCTCTGAGGCTAGCGCGCTGCTCGCCATCGTATGTGCGACCGTAATCGCAGTACTAATTTTCCTTGCAATCAGGAAGAAGCAAGAAATAAGCAAATCTGCTGTTGCTGTTTCAGTGCTGGCTGCTACCGCAAATACACTAATTCTCCTGCTGCTCTATTTGTTCTATTAGGCAATTGAATGAATGCGAACGCTTACAAGATAATTTCTCTGCCTGAAAGGCCTGACACGAAGCTTTTCATAGAGGCCATGCTCGGCAGCGGATTTGCAATATATCACAACCTTGAAAATGGATCAACATACCTGCTAACAGAGCAGGGCACAAGCCCGGAATTTTTGTGCAACGCAATAGCAGGGATGAAGCTTGATGCTTCGCAGCTTGACCTTGAAGCAAAACGCTACGAATGCCTTTCCGTCTTTCCCAATTCTTTTGGCATTGCAGATATATACGAAGTGCTCAACGGCACAAAAGCAGGCATAATTGTAATTTTTACCCCAAGCAGCGAGAGCAGGGTGAGAAAGATAAAAAGAAAAGTAGAGTACGAAATAAGCAAGAAAGAAGTAAGGCAAACAAGGAGCCAGAACTACAAAATAGAGTCAACATCAAGGCAGTCCGAGCTTTACTTCGATTCCGATACCAGAGCCATGCTAATAGCTATGCTCAACTCGCTTAATTCGGCAATGCTAGCAAACGGAATAGCATATGAAGTAAATGTAGCTATTTTCGGGCCAGATTCAGACAAAGTTGAAGATTACACAAGGGCAAAGATCTTCGTGCTTGAAAAATGGAACACGCAGGCAGACTCTTACGGCGAGCTTCTCGAAAAGGCAAAAAGGCACGGCTCCATGCCAGTTGATATTTCAGCAGCTTCAAAACTTGTATTTTTTGCCAATTCAATAAGCCGCGTTCACCTTGTTACTCAGCAATCAGTCAGCGGAACGGCTGAAAAAGGCATACTGCTTGGCAGGATTCTCGATCAAGGAGTGAAAGAAGGAGCGGAGCTCAGAGTAAGAGAAGACACCCTGAATTTAGGAGTAATCATTACAGGTTTACCAGGCACGGGCAAGACTTACGCTGCAATGAACATTGCTGAACAGGCGCTCGGGTCAGGCACGCCCTTAGCAATAATATCGCCGACGCAGGAATGGAACGCCTTTGCACGGAAGCACGGGCTCAAGGTGGTATCTCTTTACTTGTCTCCGACCAAAATAAATTTCTTCAAATGCGACACTGGAATAAACATAGAACTTTTCTACGAGAACTTGGCCACGCTTTTGGCAATAGCCTCGAATGCGGGACCATATACCAGGTCGCTTGAAAAGGTCCTGCTTGCAGCCTTCAAAAAGGTTTATATGCAAACAAGGAGTCCTGACCCGACACAGGTCTATGATGAGATAGAAAAGGAAATTATAGAAGCGCACGCAAAGAAAAACAACGTAGGAGTTGAGTACACAAAGCATGGCGAAAACATAAGGGCTGCTCTCCAAAATCTCAGGCTGATGCTTATGAGGCCTGAGTTTGCCTATGCTTCTGGAATAGACATGCACGAGCTGCTGAGCGAGGGAGTTGTTTTTGACCTTTCTGCGGTAAGCAACAACATGAAACAGTTCTACTATGCCTTGCTGCTTAACCAGGTATACAGCTTAACAGACTCTCTAGACGTTTATGGCAGCGACAAGCTCAGGCTCCTTGTCTGCCTTGAAGAGGCACAGCTCGTTTTACAAAATGAAGAGTACACCGCCGCTGCTCTAGACTTAAGGCAGCGCATACAGGACTTCAGGAAGAAGGGAGTAGGTCTTATGCTTGTAACCCACAACATAACAGACATAAACCAAAGTATAAGAAGGCTTTGCCAGACAAAGCTTTACTTCAGGCAGAGTGCGGATGTGGCTAAGATTGCGGCAAACGACCTTATGTTCATAGGCGAGCAGGAAGAGGCAGTAGCTGATCTGCTAAAATCACTGGGCCACAGGGTATGCGCTGTAAATTGCCTAAGCTTGCAAAACGAAGCAAAAGAGCCCATGCACTCTTTGCTCGTTAAATCTGCAGAGTTTTCATTGGGCGAAGCAGGCAAAACTGCAGGGCAAGGCGAATACGAAAACAACGATACAAAGGCATCTGCAATGACAACTACTGTTATTTCTTTAATCAGCAATGGCAGCCCTGTAAAGGCAAGAATAGAAGTCTACTATGTAGGCGAAAAGGTATTCGAAGGCGAAACAGACGAGCAGGGGAAAGCATGCATAGAGAATACGCTTGAAGGCAAGCACTACAAACTGACCGTTTTAGGAGACAAAAAGAAAGACACAAGGATTTTTGAGATAATCGGTGGTAAGCAGGAAGAGCTTGCGTTGTAACGAAGTGCAAGGTTGCACTTCTTTTTCTTTTTTTCTTTTTATTTAGAAAGTAATAAAAGGGTTAATTTGTTAATTTATTTTGATTTATGCTGCTTTCGTATTCCGCAATTTGCGCAATAGATTTAAATGTTAACGTTTTATAACTGAGTTATATTGGTGTATAAATGCCTGATGCGGACCCAAAGGTCGAAGAAGAACAAGAAGCCGTAAGGCTTCAGGCGCCAAAGAACGAAAATGTTAACGAGACAGACCCATTGCTTGCGCCTTATCACAGGACTATGGAAGAAATAGAGAAAATGCCTGTGCTTGAAAAGACAAAGACTGTGTGCCCAGTATGCAAGCTCATAATAGACGGCACAATCTACAAGGATGGAGACAACGTAATGATACGAAAGTACTGCCCAGAGCACGGCTGGTTCATAGAAAAGTACTGGGAAGACTACGACATGTACATGAGCATGAAGGATTACAACTACAACGGCAGGGGCTTTGACAACCCAGATGTTGTAAATGAAGGAGAGAACTGCCCGTTCGACTGCGGCATATGTGAAAGGCACAAGTCGCATACAGCACTTGCAAATGTAGTGGTGACAAACAGGTGCCACCTTTCGTGCTGGTACTGCTTCTTCTATGCTAAAGAGAATGACCCTGTTTATGAGCCTTCGCTTGAAGAGCTGGACATATTGTTCAAGAAGCTCAGGAGCCAAAAGCCGATACCTGCAAACGCCATACAAATAACTGGTGGCGAGCCCACAATAAGAAAAGACATAGTAGAGATAATAGCGCTTGCAAAGAAGGCTGGCTTTGACCAGATACAGCTCAACACCACAGGCATAAATCTTGGACTAGATCCGAGCCTTCTCGTAAGGCTTAGACATGCCGGACTCAGCACGCTTTACATGAGCTTCGACGGCGTAAGCAAGCGCGCAAACCCGAAGAACCACTGGGAAATACCGCTCATATTCGACGCTTCGAGAAAGGCTGGCGTTGGAATAGTGCTTGTGCCTACTGTAATACGCGGAATAAACGATTCAGAGCTTGGCTCCATGATAAACTTCGCCCTTAACAACATAGACATAGTAAGGGCAGTGAACTTCCAGCCCGTCTCGCTTGTCGGCAGAATGCCCGACAGGCTCAGGGAAAAGCAGCGCATAACAATACCAGGAGCCATAAAGCTTATCGAACAGCAAACTAACGGGGTCGTTGCGAAAGAGGATTGGTTCTCTGTGCCTTATATAGGAGGACTTTCAAAGTTCATAGAGGCACTTACTGGCAGCTATTCTTACGACCTTTCAATACACTTCGCTTGCGGCGCAGGGACCTACTTGTTCCTTGACAAGGACAACAAAGTAATACCAGTTACAAGGTTCCTAGATGCGCGCGGCTTCATGGAATACCTGCAGCAAGTCGTCAACGAAATGGAAGGCAAGAGCAGACTACAAAGGCACATAATGGCAACAAGTGCACTTCTCAATTTGAGGAAGTTCATAGACAAGGAAAAGCAGCCAAAGTCAATAAACTTTGCCAAGCTTCTAGGCAGCATACTTCTAAAGCACGACTTTGCGTCGGTAGGGGCATTCCAGATGAAGACATTGTTCCTTGGCATGATGCACTTCCAGGACGAATACAACTACGACATAAAGCGAGTGGAGAAATGCGATATACACTACATACTTCCGGACGGCAGGGTAACGCCTTTCTGCACATTCAACGTCTTCCCGGAAATTTACAGAGACAAGGTGCAGAGGCAGTATGCAATACCAAGCGAAGAATGGCAAAAGTCTCATCCAGGCTGGACTTATGCATCAGACAAGTACAGGAGGAACATAAAGGAGCTTGAGGCCAACCCACTCTATGAGAAGACATACGGCCATCTTGTCAATTACTTTGAACTCCCTGTAAACTCAAATGCCAGAAATGCTGAGGCTTACGCTGTTGAATCTGGAGGAAATAAGTGAGCGTATGGATAGAGCTAATACGTCTGCTGTGGAAAACGAGAACACAACAAAGCAGGGCGGCGAAGCTAAGGATATATACGTTGAAGACGAAGGGGAAAAGTACAGAGTGCCTTATGACAAAGTGAAGAGAATTGTCTTCAGCAATCTTAACAAAAATGAGCTCATAGACCTCGAGCATGCTGCAAGAATACAATACAGACTGCTGCTGAATGAAGCAATACTCCAGGCAAAAGTTGCGTTTGTAAAGCAGACAATAACAATAGTTTACAATCCTACTGGCTCTGATAGCAGGAATCCTGCAATAAGCAAGGATGAGATAATCAAGCTCCTTGAGAAGGAAGGCGTGCATATCAACCAGGCATATGTAGAAGAAACAGATGTTGACTACTACAAGGAGATCTGGTATCCGCAGTTCCATCCTAAGCAGATAAGGGAGCATGCACCATATGGCTTTACAATGGAAGAGTGGAAGAAAATAAAAAGCGAATACGAAAAGAAGGTATCAAAAGCCAGGGCAAGCAAATGGGCGGAATTCCTGCGCTGGCAGAAAAAATACGAGAGCGAGCACCCTGAGCTTGCAGAAAAGCAGCAGTAAATAATTCAAGAAAGCTCTTTCTTGATCTCTTCTACTATTTCTCCTATTATGCCTTTTTTGTTGACAGTGTCAGCGAGCTTGATGCTCGCGGCAGACAGGTGGCCGCCTCCTGATTCTATGTGACTGCCGTATTTCTCTTTTACCCTCTCTATGACAGTGAGCAGGTTAAGCCTGTCACGAAGCCCTTTGCTTGACCTTAGAGAGATAAAAGATCCGAAATGAAGCACTACAACGCTATCAGTGGTGTCTAGCTCTTCTATTTTGTCAAGGAGCTTGGAAGCAAACCTCCCAGGCAATGGATATCTCTCTTCGCTCTCGCCCCTTATCTTTTCGAAATCTGCAACGTAAATGTTTCCTTTCGGCGCCTTGTGTATCTTTATCCCTTCAATGGCTTCGTCGAGCATGTCAGAAATCCTGCTTTCAGCATAAGCTATCAGCTCCGACTTCTTTTTTTCGTTGCTTAGCAAGCTGTCTATTATTTCAGGAGTAAGGTTATCTTTTTGTGAGCTTACCAAATGGGTGTCGCTTGTAGCAAGATCCAATATTGTAGCCAAATTCCTTGAGTTTTCTGTAGGCTTTGAAAAAGTGCTGTAATCGCCAATAAGAGAGGCTTGCACTATCTCGTCGACGTTTATTTTCGAAAATGAGCAAGCAAAAATTGAGGTAAGCAGGCCGGCAGTGAAATTGGAATCGCCACCGAAAAGCCACGGATTAATATAATGAGCGAGCCTAGTCCATGCAAAGTCTTTTGGTATAGGATGGTGATCAAGCCAAATAATATCAAACCTTTCGGAAACAAGGGAAATGCCGCTGTTGCTTTCTTGGCTGGTGCCAAAATCAGTGATAAACAGAAGAGGCTTCTCAAGACTGTCGTAGTCATTAGTTATAAGCAGATCGTTTTCGGCGTCTGATTCAGAATAGGCTATGCTTTTGTGCATAAGCCAAACAACATTCGCATCGTGGCCAAGCGATTCGAGAGCCTTGTAGAGAGCATATGCCCCGCTTGCGCCGTCGGCATCGTTGTGGAACCTTACTATTATTGGGGCTGAATAATAAATCTTAATCAGGAACTGCTTAGCTGCTTCCACAACGCTCGGCCACAGCTTGTCTACTATGGCTTCTATGCCTTCTACTCCTGCATAGCACACGCCGTTTAGATGCGAGCTTACCGCCTTTTCCACGCTATTTCTTATGCTTTCGCTTATGCTAGAATCTGCCTTGTCTTGAAGTATTTGCGTTACTTCAAAGTTGTCGCTTGCTTCTACAAGAGCACCTGGCTGGAGAACGTATTTGCTATTAAGCTTTATTATTTTAGGACTTTCAACTGCAAGGGCAAAATAGGAATTGCTTGCAGAATGCTTAACAGCAGCGACTAGAGCCTTCATGCGATCTACTTGCTAGGACATGTTCAAAGACAAGCTCTCAATACAGGCTGTGGCTAAACTTTGATTTGCTATGTACTGGCAAATGCTTTGATTTTTCTCAGCTTTTGCTACTGCCGCATAGCAAACATAGGACGAGCTTGCATTCATTCCTGAGCAAATGCTCAAGTTGTGTGTAGAAACGGCTTCTGAAAGGAGCACGGCTTGCTTGCACAAGAGCTCATACTTGCCGGCACTGTTGCAAGCCTGCAGTTCCTGAGTGAAATTTAAAGGCTGCTGCGTTGACCTTGAGCTCATAATTTGTGTGCATAACGAAGTTAGATACAAGGGAACAATAGAGCAAATGCTTTTGTTTCCAGAAAAGTAACCAACGCCAATTTCACAGAATTCCTTTGGAGAAAGGGCAGCACCCGGCTGAAGTAGATAGCCTGACAATTGTAAAGTAGCGTTTCTAAGCGAAGGAGGCGTTGCGTTGTTCATAACTGCATTTGTTACTGAAGCATTTGTAGAATTGGAAACATTTGCACAATAGCTTAGGTTTTTGGTGTCAAAAGCTATCTTGGCCAGAACCTCAGAATAGCATATAGTTCGTATCGTGCCATTGCTTATGCTTGTGCAAATACTTGGTTCAAGCTGCTTATTAGCGAAACTGGAATAGCAATAGGATTGATAAGGCTCTACAGCTTTGCTGCATAACGACATGTTGCCCGTATTCAAGGCAATTAAATCAAGGCAATACGCACTATAAGTAATGTTTGTTATCTTATCGCACAGTGAAGAATTTAGAGTGCTTTGAGCAATTGAAAAGTAGCAGTTGTCAGAATAAGAACCGCGCATAAGCCCACAAATGCTTGAATTGCCTGTTTTGTTAGCTAAGCCTGACAGACACGCGTATGACCCGCTGCATTTTTGGACTTGAGACTCAGTGCTAACTTTATACTGGATGACAAATGAAACGGCAAAAACCAATGCCAGCATTGCTACATAAACTATGACCAAACGCTTTCTGTCAGCGCCTTCCTTCTTGCCAGCTTCCATTAGATCTACTACAATTGAAAGTGTTACAAAGAACCTTCGGCAGCAATTACATTGAAACCGCTAGAAGTTATCTCATACGGGGTTATTGCAAAACTGTGGTTGCTTCCTCGCATCTTTAGGACTTCCATTGCAAGCATGCGCCTGTCCTCCTTACCTGTCTCGTACATGACTATTACCCCGTCAAATATAAAGAATTCAGGCTTGAAATCTTGGCTCGAAAAATCCGGATTTGCTAATTCAGAAGTAAGCAAAGAAGTGACATTAAGCCTACGCAGGTTGCTAACTAGCGAAATCATTGAGCGCCTGTATGTGCCAGGATCGTTTATCAGCAAGTCTATTACGCTTAGAGAGTCTATCACTGCCCTGGTGGCCTTGTAAGAGGTAATTGTAGATTCGATGTCAGCAACAACCTTCCCGAACTCATAGGAATTGGTGCTGCCACTTCTTATTATTGTTGAAGGATCTTCCCCGTCAATTATCAACTTTTTGCTGGCTATAAGGTCGTCAATATCTGTGAAATCTGGAAAAGCCTCCTTTGCATTGTTTATTACTCTATCTGGGCTCTCTTCCATCGCAAAGAAAACCGAAGTATTGCCTGCCTTTGCATTATTGTACAAGTAATTGAAACCAAGCAGAGTCTTGCCTGCACCTGGGCCACCTGCCAAAATGACTTGGTTGCCTTCTGGTATGCCACCGTAAAGCATTGCGTCAAGACCCGCTATGCCCGTTGCGACTTTGTTCATAAACATCATTAAATAAATAAGCATATACATATAAGAATATAATCTGCTCAGCTGGTTGAGATGAACAAGCGAGTCTTGTTGTTCGGTCTTTTGCTTCTCATAATAGGCATAGCTATTTCCATAGCTTCGGTCTCGTCGACATTACCATCTTCTTTTGTCACGCAGAACACATCAATGCTAGAAATCCAGCCAAACAGCATCGCTTACGCGCAATTCAATGTAAACCAGACATTTCTAATGGGCTATGCGTCGAAAATGCCAGTTTACTTTGTCTTTGCTAATTTCTCTGCATTCCAGAAAATAGAAGCATCGAAAACAGGAATCGCCAACGCGTCGCAAAGCCTTGAAGGTCAAGGAGTGCTTGAAATCGCAGAAGGCAATGCTGGCACATTTCCTTATATCCCTGAGAATTCATCGCAAAATACAGAGGTATCGAATTATACAAAGCCATATTACCTTGCGAAAGGCGCTCAGCAACCAGGTACTTATTTTGCAATTTTCTTCAATCCCTATTCTGCGCCAGATACAGTAGAAATAAAACAGGTCACATATTCTTATGCTAAAGCTTTGTCAACAATAAAAAATGCTGGAGGTTATGTATTCCTAGGATCATTGTTTTTCTTAATCGGTCTATTTGCCATAATAGCTTCTTTCTTCATGTCTTCGCACCAAACTAGCAAGCCAAACAGTAATGAACTCGACTTGCAAGTGCAAAAGCTCTATGATGAAATAGAGAAGAAGCCAAAAGGCAAAAAAGGCAAAAAGAAGCACAGAAAACGAGAATGAGTGTGGTAATATGCTACCGAATTTGGATCCTAAAGCGTTGAAAAGCATGATGGACAGGCTTGGAATAAAAAGCAGCGAGCTCAACGCAACAAAAGTAACCATAGAGCTCGAAGACAGGGAAATTGTCGTAGAAAACCCACAGGTCATGCTGATAGAAGCTCAAGGAATGAAATCTTTCCAAATAACCGGAAACATTACGGAAAAAGAAAAGCAGGAAAAAACAGAGGTAAAAGATGAAGACATAGAGTTTGTAATGGAGCAGACAGGGATAAAAGACAAAGCGCAAGTTAAGGCTGCGCTTGAAAAGGCAAAAGGTAACATAGCAGAGGCAATACTAGAACTGAAGAAAAACACTTAAAGCTCGGAAACATTGTAGACTTGAACAAATGGCACATTGCTTATTTTCTTTATGTTTTCCTTCTTTACCAGCTTTTGCTTCAGAAAAATCCCGACAGAGCGTTTGCCTACTACATTCGCCGAGTAGATCTTAGTTTGGGAAACTATTTCTGCTGCTGCTTCTTCGTCTATCTTCTCTCCAGTGTAAAAGCCAGAATAAGAATCTAAGTCAAGCTCCATTTCACCCTCGGAGAATT
>JBMFVN010000011.1:0-16709 GCA_049965975.1 Candidatus Micrarchaeia archaeon | reverse complement strand
CAATTGTGCCAGAAAAATAGAAAGGCCTGCTTGGGGGAGAAGCAGGCCTACGCTCTTTACTGTGGAGGTGTGATTAGTATTTGGTTCGCCTTGCCAGCATATCTATAGTAAACCTTGTGACCCATTTGGAATCTGTCCAAGATTCCTCTTTTGTACAAAAGATTAAGCCTTGCCGAAGCAGCGTTCTTGCCCTTGTAGTGCATGAACTCCTGGAGCTCGGCAGCAGAAGCCATGCCCCTTGTCTGCACAAATTCTATGACTTTCGTGTCAACGCTGCTAAGCGGAATCTCTTCGGCTTTTGCAATTTCCTGTTCTTCAACGGTTGCTGGCTCTGGCTCACTGGCCACTATTTCCTCTAGCTTTCTAACCTGCTCTGTAACAGCTTGCAGCTCCCTGTTTGTCTTTTCCCTTTCATCTACTAGGTATTTTATCAAAGCTGCAAGGTCTGCATTTTGCAATTGGCCAGAGTTTTTGGCATAAATAGCATCAAGCTTTTCTTTAAGCTCTTGCAATTCTTTTGAAATTTGTTCAACATCAGTCACAATCACACCTCCTTCATGATTCTTTCCCAACAGTTTCATGAAACAATCATGAAACAATCATGTTTATAGCAAGTAAAGATATTTAAAGCTTATGCAGATTTCAAGGTAAATAATATACACCAGTTTGGAGTAAATTGAAATGACTCTATGGTGCAAAAAGAAATCCGCAGAGAGAATTTCTTTAGGAGCGTGCCCATAAAAAACATACTTGAAATAGAGTCACTTGCTCTAGGTTTCGATGCTGAAAAAAGAAAAGAGGTTCTTGCCAATTATTCTGAGCTTGCTGCCAAACTTACACAAGGAATAAAAGATTTCAACATTTCAGAGAGGAGCCTTTACGAGAAGCTTTCAAGCCTTTTCTACAACCAAATGTTGTTTGAGCCTTCTGACGAGCTGCTTCTCTCACTCTCAGTTATTTCGCACAGGTTTTCTTGCTTCGGTTCATCGCTTCTGTTTGCCGACGTTATAACAAAGTCTGGCAGACCCGTAGACTTCGTGTTCACCGAAGATCACATTTTCATAATAGGCAAGGAATTTGCATTTCAAACTACCAGAGGCATAAATTCTGTAGAAAGCATGGAGTCTGCAATGAATGAATTTCCTGATGCTAGGCGCACAAACGGCGACAAGGAATTGCTTCTTTCACTAGTTTACCGCCAGTGCGCAGGCTATTTGTCTTCTTTAGAGCAATTGCACTTAACAGATCATTCGCTTGAATCAAAGATAGATATGTTCTTGAGAATGGCAGAGTCATATGCAGATGCGACAGCAGGCACGTATTGGTCAGAGCATATGCTAAAAGACGCAAAGCGTTGAGTATATCAGGAGCTAACTTATAAATAATTTTAGCAACATATCTTTCTAGACCAGCAGTCAAGTTGATTGAAAATGCGTCAGCTTTTAATACCAGAAGCCAGAGCAAAGCTTCTGAACGGCGAGCTTTTGAAGCAGTTAAGCAAAAGGCTAGCTTGCAGGATAGAGCTCAAGGACAAGAATGAGCTAGTGATAGACGGCGATGCATACGCAGAGTATATGAGCTATAGCGTGCTTGAAGCATTCGGCCGCGGCTTCGACATAAACACCGCCTTCAAGCTCCTTTCAGAAGATTGCTTCTTCAAGTCAATAAACCTCAAAGAGCTTTTCAAGAACGAGAAGCAGATAAAGCGAATGAAGGCAAGGGTAATAGGTGAGAAGGGAAAAACTAAAAGATACATAGAAGCAGTGAGCGGGGCAGAGATATCGCTGTATGGCAATACTATAAGCGGCATAGGAACGCTTGACCAGCTCAACGTAGCATATTCTGCAATAAACATCTTGCTCGAAGGCGGGACCCACAAAAAAGCCTACAGGGTAATGGAAAAGGCGAGGAAGGAGCTGGCTTATAAGCTGTGAGTTGATCGCATGCAATTAGAAGACAAGCAAAATCAAAACGGCGAAGGGCATGTAGAAGCAGCTTCGCACGTCAGGTCAGCCGACGAGATATTCAAGGAATTCAAAGAGCACAGCGTCACCGAGTTCTTCAAGAAGAACAGCCAAATGCTGGGCTACGCCGGCAAGGTTAGGTCGCTCACTACTGTGGTTCACGAATATGTTACCAATAGCCTTGATGCCTGCGAAGAAGCTGGCATACTGCCTGAAATAACGGTTACAGTGAAGGAGATAGGAGAGGAGAAGTACAGCGTTACCGTTTCTGACAACGGACCGGGTATTCCAAAGGCGCACATAGGCAAGGCGCTCGGCAGCGTTCTTAAAGGCACCAAGTTCCACAGGAACATGCAGCAAAGGGGCCAGCAGGGCATAGGCGGCAGCGGCTGCACGCTCTTTGCCCAGATAACTACAGGCAAGCCGGTCCATGCAAAATCTAATACAGGCAAGGAGGCTTACGAGTGCGACGTATCGATAGACATACGCGATAACAAGCCGATAGTTGCAAACATGGTTCAATTGCCTATTTCGCAATTCAAGTCTACTGGTCTTGAAGTCACAGGCTTTTTTGCAGGAGTAAAATACGAGAACAGCGACCACGGGGTTTACGAATACCTAAGGCGCACTGCGCTTTCGAACCCGCATGCCCATATTGTTCTGCATGCTCCGGACGGCTCGACAGTAGATTTTCCAAGGTCTGTTGACTCTATGCCAAAAAGGCCAAGGGCCCTTAAGCCTCACCCTCTTGGCATGAATGTAAGCGACCTTATGGATTTCGCAAAGGCAAGCCCTAGCAGGAAGCTTTCTTCTTTTCTTGTAGACTCATTTTCAAGGATCACATATGACAAGGTTGACGAGCTGAAGAAGCTTGTGCCTGACTTGGACTTCAACAAAGCGCCTGGCGAGCTTACCTGGGAAGAGGCGGAGAAGCTTGTCGACTCGTTCAAGAAGGTTAAGTGGCTTGCCCCTGACCTTGATGCTCTTTCTACAATAGGCGAGAAGCAGATAGAGCTTGCTATGAGGAAGATACTTAATCCAGAGTTCATGAGCGTTGTCGAGCGAAGGCCGAAGGTATTCCGCGGGGGCATTCCTTTCGTAGTAGAAGCGGGCATAGCCTACGGCGGCTCAGCAGGCACAAAGACAAGCACTGGAACAAGCGGCAACGTGCTTAGGTTTGCAAACAAGGTTCCATTGCTATTCGACGGCGGCAGCTGTGCGATAACAGAGGCAGTGCAGGAGATAGATTGGAAAAGATACGGCATAAAGAATTTCGACGAAGAGCCTGTAAGCGTATTTGTTAATGTGTCATCTGTTTACATTCCCTATTCAGGAGTCGGCAAGCAGGCAATAGCGCAGGAGGAAGAGATAATAGACGAGATAAAGCTCGCAGTGATGGAAGCTGCTAGAAGGCTTCAGATGCACCTTAGCAGCGAGAGAAACAAGAGCGAGCAGGCAAGCAGGTACAAGACCATAATGCGCTATGTGGAACAGCTTTCAAGCGACCTTGCCGACATAACGAGCAGGAACAAGAGCGAGATACAGAAAAGCCTGACCCAGCTTATAGAGAGCAAATACAAGAGTCTTTTTGAAGATTCAAGCAAGGAATCAGGCCAAGAAGCCGATGCGGCAGGCAGCGCTAGTGAAGAAGCTTAAGCAGATGCAAACGCAAACAACTAGCAAGATGCTTTGCTCGTGCCCACTCTAATCTTAGAAGAACCAGAACCAAGGAAGCACGTTCAGCAGTATTGAAAGAAGCACTACTGCGAGCATTGCGTTCAAAATCTTCTTGCTTTTTATCTCGTTTTCGTATATGCGCCAGCCATCGAATCCGGGCAAGGGCAGCAGGTTGAATATGCCAACGAAGAAGTTAAGGGCGAATGACAGAGCAAATACCTCTAGCAGGAAATACGCTGCTTGGTAGCTAAGTCCTGTTTCTGCCGGGCCGAGCTCTATTCCAAGCCTTCCATTGCTCATAGGCTTTATGCTTATCTCGCCTTTGTTTGTAAGCAGCATGACATTGCCACTGACATATTGGCTTTCTGCTTTCTGCAGAGAGTACTCATTAGAAATCGTGTAGTTGTTCCATTTCAGTATTGTCATGCCGCTGCTAAGCAGGCTGTTTGCAGGAGTTCCAGGAACTACTGCCACTATTTTGACACCGCCGGTGCTTATCCCTGGGAGCACAACCCCTACAACGAGCAGCGTGAGCGCAAAAAACGCAAGCGATAGCAATATGTTTGAGCTTATGCCCGCTATGAAGATTCTGTTCTGTTTTTCCTTGTCAAGCTTCTTGACCTGCTTTTCGTTTGGCTCGACAAAAGCACCGAAAGGTATTATGCCAAAAAGCACTATGCCTACTGAGCTTATCTTCACTTTTGCTATTCTTGCAAGTATGCCATGAGAAAATTCGTGCACTATGAGAAGTATTGCCAACGATATTACGCCAGCAAGAAGCGGAATGGTAATGCCAGGGATTATTGGAAATACTCCAGGAACCTCGCTGCTCAACGCCGAGTAGTTTGCCTTGGCTACTGCTGCAAAAATGGCATACACCACGCTCGCCCCACTATACAGCAATAAGCTTACAGTCAAAAGGGCGAAGCCGCCTATGATTGATGAGAAAAGTATGAGAATAAGCAGCAAATTTGCCTGCGCTACCTGCGCCGCTGTAGGCACTGCAATCTCTGTTTCTACAAGCCTGCCGCTAAGCATGGGCATGAATTCGAGCATTATGCCTAGGTTCGGGAAAACGTATATGGCAATTATAGCAATGGCCGCAATGCCAAACAGAAAAGCCTTAAGATTTCTTTTTCTCAAAAGCAAATAGCTGAACATGCCAAAGCTTATTGCGAGGCCGAAATCGGCTATAAAATTCCATAGGTTCTTGTTGTTTTTGGCAAGCGAGTTTATTGTTTTTATTCCGTGCCTGCTTCCAAGCATGTATAAGCCATAGGCCCCTTCTAGCCCGTTGCTCCTCCTTATGAATTCCCCAGATACAGCAAGTATTGCAACTCCTATTGCAAGCCTTGCAATATCGTTGAACCGAGTTAAGACAAGAAGTGCAAGCAGCATAAGGTCTGCCGCCACAACAACCGCCGATATGGCTTTGCTTATTTTTTTCTTGTCCTTTTTGCTAAGCTGTTCTTTTTTTACCTTGTCACGCACCTAAGCACCACATTTATTATTTATTAGGATTTCATTTATTATGGTTGCGTGTGTGGGCAGTGATGTTGTTGCGCTTGTTTTAAAGTGAGTATATGGAATGCGAAATCTGCGGGGCTGAAACAGACACGCTGTATGAAATAGAGATAGAAGGGGCAACAATGCTTGTTTGCTCGGTCTGCGCAAAGGGCAAGCAGTTAACAGGCAGGATTGTGCACGAAGGCAAGGCCGCCGAAGGAGAGAAGTCAACCTATGCGCCTGCAAAGCCTTCAGAACCTACAGAAGAGGAGCTTGTCGATAATTACGGCGCGGTAATAAAAAGCGCAAGGGAAAGCTTGGGTTTGCCAATAAAGGTGCTCGCAGAGAAGATAAGCGAGAAGGCCAGCACGCTTCTTCGCGTCGAGGAGCAGAAGACCTTGCCGAGCGACAAGCTTGTGAAGAAGCTTGAAAAGGAGCTTGGCATAAAGCTTACAAGGCCTGTGCCTGCTTCTAGCGCAAGTAGCCTGTCAAAGCCCCAGCCTCTGTCTCTCTGGGACGTAGCAAGCAAGAAGGAAAAGAAGGGTTAGCATGGCAGTAGAGCTCGGCCCGCTTGTGTCGCAGGTAAAAGAGAGCATAACTCTAGATTCATTGAACAACAAGCTTATAGCAATCGATGCCTACAATACAATCTACCAATTCCTTTCAATAATAAGGCAGCCGGACGGCACGCCGCTCAAGGACCAGAACGGCAATGTCACAAGCCACATCTCTGGGCTTTTCTACAGAACCATAAACTTCATCGAGCACGGCATAACCCCTATTTATGTCTTTGACGGCATTCCGCCTGCATTGAAGGTTCACACTATAGAAGCAAGGATGAACAGGCGCAGGGAAGAGCGCGAGGCGTGGAACAAGGCCCTTGAAGCAGGCCTTCTCGAAGAGGCAAGGCAGCACGCAATGGCAAGCACCTCAATAAACAAGGAAATAGTAGAAAGCGCGAAGGAGCTTCTTGGCTACATGGGAGTTGCATTTTTGCAAGCCCCTGGCGAAGGCGAAGCGCAGGCAGCATGGCTTGCAAAAGAAGGTCTTGCATATGCTGCCGCAAGCCAGGACTATGACCTTTTCATGTTCGGCGCGCCAATTGCAGTGAGGAATCTTGCAATAACTGGCAGGCGCAAGCTTCCAAGGAAAAACGTCTACATAGACGTTGCGCCAGAGCGCATAGAGCTCAAGAAGCTTCTCAGTGCTTTGGGCATAAGCCAGAGGCAGCTTGTCTGGCTAGGAATGCTTGTTGGCACTGACTTCAACGAGGGAATAGAGCACATAGGGCCTAAGACAGCTTTGAAAATCGCGAAGCAGAGCAAGAGCCTGCAAGACGTTGTGAATTATCTAAACAGCAAGGGCCAGAGCTTTGTAGAAAATCCCGAAGAAGTAGAGAACGTGTTTCTAAATCCTGATGTTTCTAAGGTCAGCGCATCAGAGCTCCACAGCTTGCTCGCTTCAGCAAAGCCTAGCAAGGAAAAGCTTTTAGAGTTCATGTGCGACAAGCACGGCTTCTCTCAGGAAAGGGTTGAGAAGTTCGCAGACGAGCTTATCTCGCTTAAAGGAAAAAGCAGTCAAAAGAGCATTTTTGACTGGTCATCATAACTTAGCTTGCTACCTTAGCCTTATTGTGTCAAGATTCATCGGCGCACGGGCCTCTACGTGCTTTCTTATGCCTAAATATCTTGCAAGGTCTTCGCACTTGTATTCTTCGCCATGCATCGTGAATATTTTCTTGGGGCTGGGCCTTATCTGGTCTGCAAAGTTGACCAGCTCGAGCCTGTTGCTGTGGCCGCTGAATGCGTCTACAGTCTTTACCTGCAGGTTTATGCTTATCGGCTTGAGCTTGCCGCTCTCGTCTGGCAGGGCTATCTCCTTCAAGCCGTTCTGAACACGCCTAGCTATTGAGTTTACGCTTGTATAGTTTACAAATACTATCGCGTTCTTTGGATCATCGGCCATTTGCTTGAAGTATTCAAGGCTTGTTCCGCCGTTAAGCATGCCCCCGCTTGCAAGGATTATAGCTGGTCCTTTTTCAAGCACTTCTGTCATTTCCCCTTTTGCCACTTGGAATATCTCGCTTTCGAAAGGTGAATTGTTGCTGAGTATGCGTCTTCTCAGGCTGTACTTGAGGTATTCTGGATACGCCGTGTGTATGGCGCTTGCTTCAAGGATCATGCCATCAAGGTAAACAGGCACGTTGAAGTTGTAGCGAGGGTTGTTTTTCATGTAAGCTTCAAGTATGAGCATGAGCTCCTGGCCCCTGCCTACAGAAAGCACAGGTATGAGCACCTTGCCGTTTCCTTCCAAGGTCTTCTTTATGAATTCCATAAGCTCATATTCAGCCTCTTCCCTGCCAATCGGTATATCCTTTGAGCCGCCGTATGTGCTTTCCATGAACAAGGCGTCTACCCTAGGGTAGCGCGTGTCAGCCTCGTCAAGAAGCCTTGTGTAGCCGTATTTGAAATCGCCTGTATGCACTATGTTGTACATGCCTTCCCCTATGTGCAGATGCACAGTGGCGCTGCCCAGTATGTGGCCTGCGTTGTGGTAAGTTAGCTTTATTTCGTTTGTAACGTTTGTTACCTCTCCATAGTCCCTTGTAATCGTATGCATAAGCATTTTCTTTACGTCTTTCTCATCATACAGAGGCGTTCCTCCGCTTTTCTGTACGAGCTTTATGTAATCGTAGAGCACAAGAGCAGTAAGGTCCCTTGTAGGAGGCGTGCAATAGACAGGCCCTTCGTAGCCATATTTGAACAAGTAAGGCACGAATCCTGTGTGGTCAAGATGAGCATGAGTAAGTATTACCGCGTCTATGTCGTTTATCGTTATGTTTGCGGTATCTAAGTATGGGAACACCTTGTTAGTGTCGCCGGTTATCGCGTCTACACCTTTTACTGCAGGCTCAGGGCTTATGCCGCAGTCTATGAGCACCTTTGAATGGTTGGTCTCTATGAGCAGGCTGCTCCTGCCAACTTCCCTGAAGCCGCCAAGGGCAGTAGCCTTTATCCATTCGCTCTGGCCGTTGCTCTGCAAGTTTATCTTTTTTCCTAAGCTAAGCATGAATTTCTGCCTGAAGTCCTGCTCCTTGACCATGAGCTGCCTTATGCCGCTTATTACCTCACTGTGCATCGTAGGCACTCGCAATATCTTAGGAATCCAGTTTGTCTCCTCTACTATTCTTATCAATGTTGAGCCTCCCTTGCCTATTGCTATTCCAGGCTTCTCAGCTTCTATGTAGACTTCGCAAGATTGTTCTGCGAACTTTATGCCGTCTTCAGGTATGCCGGCCTCCTCTGGTATTATCTCGCGTATCCTTTTCTCAGCTTCCTGCTGGTCCATGAGCTTGCTCGGGTCGCTTCTTATTATCAGCTTTTTCTTTATAGCAGAGGACGCGTTCTTTATAAGGGCCTCATTGCCATATATGCTGCTCACGTTTCTTGCGTATACCGCTATGTCTGGCCCTTCGTAAACTGCTTTTATTATCTCTGCTTCTTTGGGCAGTATTTCCTTTAGCTTCTCAAGAAGATCTGCACCGTTGTTGGCTTCCTTTTTTTCTTGATTATTGTTTTGTGTGTTGTTTTCCAAGGAACCACTGCTGTTTAAATAGAAACTTGCTATCAATCAAAACTACTAATCGGTTTTATTTTGCTAGCTTGTCAAGCTCTTCCTTTGTATACTCCTTGAATCCCTTCTTCGTTATTGTAGCTATTTTAATGCTCCCTCCTGTTGCCGCATCCCTTGCCATTGCTATCTGCAAAGCCTTTGCAGCGTGCCTGACTCCTTCGTCTACATTCATGCCCTCTTTGTAAGCGCTTTCCAAATAGCCCAATGCCACTATTGCACCAGAGCCGTTTGCAGTAAACTTCGACTCCTTTATTGATCCACCGACCGCGTCCATTGTATAAAGTTCAGGCACTCCTTTGTTAATGCCTGCTACAATCGCCTCTACAAGGTAAGGCGTGTACCTGTTTTCCTGAAGTATAAGGCTAAGCAGCGAGGCAGCAGCTGAAGGTGACATAGATATGCCCTCTTCCATCTTGTGGTTTTCATTTTCAAGCTTTAGCACCTTTACAAGGTAGTTCGCATCAACGCCAAGCCCAGACATAGCCACCCCGAGGCCTTCATCTATTTTGAATATCTTTACTGCCTCTTCGCTCGCTATGAACGTGTCAAGAGACATTCTCGTATCTGCTCCAAGCACTATGCCATCTGAGCACACAATGCCTATGGTTGTTGTGCTCTTGACATTCAATTTTGAAATTTGTTCCACGCATTCACCCATTCAAGCATTATTTGCCAGAGCCTCTAAGCGCTTCAAGCTCTTCCTTTGTATACTCCTTGAATCCCTTCTTCGTTATTGCCACTATTCTTATTTCATTTCCTGTTGCCGAGTCCCTTTTCATTGCTGTTTGCAAAGCCTTCACTGCATGCCTTACCCCTTCTTCTGTTGTCATGCCCGGCACGTATACATTTTCAAGATAGCCCAATGCAGTTGTAGAGCCTGAGCCCGAAGAAAAGAACTTTGTCTCCTTTACTGCTCCATCATAAGGGTCAAGGTAGTAAAGTTCAGGAGTATTATTGTCAAGGCCCCCTATTATGAACTGCACTACAAGCCCTTCTCCAGAAGAGAGCAAAGGCCATTTGTTGTCCTGAAGTATTAGCGATACAAGAGCAGACGCCGCGCCTGGTGACATCGGCCTGTTTTCACTCATCTTGTACAGCTCGTTCTGCACTTTGAGCTGCTTTACCATGTAGATGGCAAAGCCTACTTCACCGGCAATTGTCATGCCAAGGTTTTCATCTATCTTATAAACTTTTACGGCTTCTTTGCTCGATACAAGTGCAGGCATTTCAAAGCCGCCAAGTTCCATGCTTGCCCTTGAATCTGCTCCCATTACTATGCCATCTGAGCACACAATGCCTATTGTAGTTGTGCCCTTTAACACTCTTCCTGCTAATTCATCGTTTGGCATCAATTCGCCTTGGAATAATAAATTAAACGTTAGTAACGAAAATAAATAAAATCCAGAGCAGAACAAACAAACTAAAACCTTAGCTGCCCTGCCTTAAAGGCCTTAAGTTGTTATTACTAAGCTACCATTACCTATAAAATACTTGCTGTTTTGGGCGTCATCAAGCAGTTCAGCGTATGCAAAAGTCCTGTATACCTTGACTATTCTTACCTTGTACGTTTTTCCTACCTTAGTCTTCGCATTTTTGACAAAGACTACATTGTCGTAAATCTTTCCTATGCCTTCTCCATGCATGTTCTTCGCGTTTATGCTTATCTCGTATACCTTGCCTTCTTCCAACTCGTTCTCGCCCACCTACTCACCTTTCCACCTTGCAATTAGCATTATCTAAAAATAGTATTTTAAAGCTAGTGTGCAAATTCGTTTAAAGTCATAAATAAATTATTTCAGCCTTGCAGGCTTACTGTAAGATTCCTTACGCCAAAGTTCTGATAATTGCTTACTGGCTCAAATACGAGCGGGTTAATTCCTGGCATTGCTGTAACGTTCATGATTACGCTGCTAGGCGTAGGCGAAAGCTGAAGCAGCCTTATGACTCTGTCATCGAAATATATGTATTCGCTTGCTGTCGTGCCATAAGACATTGCATTCATTCTTATAGTCAGGTTCTCTTGCTTTGGCGCATATATTTCAACGAAAGCGGGGTTTACGCCCCACCACATGCTTTGAAACGTCGAATTGCAAGTTACTGGGTTGCTGCAAATTAGCCAGCCCGGCTGCCACACGCTTGCATAGCTGTCCACAAGAACTGGCGAATATGCCACTGTGGTCTTGCTTACGTTTTTCAGCGCTTGCACTGTAGAGAATATTATAGTAGTATTGCTCTCATAAACCGGAGCACCGAAAACGCTGTAAAGATAGCTTGATAGGTTTTCAAGCTCGCTTGGCGTATAAGCTTGCCTTATTACTCCCACAAACGTCGTATTGTACGCAGCGAGCAAGAATTTCGTTACGTTGGTATAATTCTCTATTATCGGAGATGCGTACACAAGGCCCTGCCCCGTCTCAAGGTAATAGGCAGATGCAACAAGAGGTATGTTGCTTATGGAAAACAGCTGAGTCGCGTTCTCCCTAGTTGCGTAGCCGCCAATAATAGGCTTCTTAAATGCCGTTTGGTAATAAAGCGAAAGGCCAGGATAAAGATTGGGCACTGTGGCATTTGCATAGTTTGTTGCAGTAGGCAAAAGCAGAATAGTTGACTTGCCAGGCAGATTTGCCAATTCGTAATATGCTTTTGGTATGTGTGTGCTCGAAAATTCAGAATTTACCATCGCCATCGAAGTTGGCATGGCGAAATACTCTACAAGCAAAATGACAAAAGCTAGCGGCATTACATATTCTTTGTAGCTGCTTATATTCTTTTGGAGCTCGACAAGGCCGTAAGCAAAGAGTATTGCAAGCATGAGCTCAGCCACAACGTCAAACCTTCCTGGCTCTCTCAAAACATTGAAAAACGGTATTTTGCTGTATAGCAGATAAATGCCAGGTATTTTGGTAAGCGTTCCGTTGACCCAAAGATATGGGCCTATTGTAAGCCAAAGAAGGAAAAATAGCGCAAAGGCAAACATGCCAATGTTCCTGAGCTTTTCTTTCTTATAGTCGGCATAAAGGGCGTATGCCGCAACAAGCATAACAACATAGCCGACATAAGAGGTTGTTTCAGCAGGATCATTTTTGTATATGCGTATATTGGCTTGCGGAATGCTTCTAAGCAGGCCGTTGGTAAGCGAAGGAGTGAAGAAAGAAGCCAGATCTGGACTGTATAGTTCGTTGTACTGAAGGCCTGCCTGTGCATTTACAGTTGCAAGCGTCTCGTTGCTTAGGTGCGTTGCAATGCTGACAAATCCTGGCGAGCCTATAAGCGCGGTAAGCACTACAAGCTCCAAGAACAGGCCAAGGAACTTTAGGTTTGCTATCTTGTGCCTTTCTTGTTTTCTAAACAGCATGTAAACTATTATGAAAAATAAGAGCACAATGGTCATGAGTGCCTGTTCTATGTCCCCCATGAAAGTGAGCAATACGAAAGAAATTGCGGCATAAAGCGCATATTTCTGCTTTTTCTCGTCTGCGAGCTTAAAGAAGAAAAGCAGGAACAAAGGTATGAATTCTATGTTTGTATATTGCAAATGGCCCAGTGCCTGTACCACATGTATTGGGCTGAAAGCGTATACAAAGCCACCAAGGAAAGATGCCATTTTGTTGTGGGTAATGTAAAATATAAGTGCATAAGCAAAAACTCCAGAAAGCATGAAGCCTAGCAAGAAAGTAAAGTTTAGTGCTGCTGCAGAGCCTATAGCCTCGAGGGGTGCCGAAACTATTCCTGCTATTGGTGCCATTGTCTGAGTTATCAGGCTAGCGCCAACAGGATAGAGTATGTAATTGGTAAAGTAAGGATTTGTGTGCAATACAAAAGTAGCGTATGAGACCCACCAAAGCTCCCATGCGCTTTGGTACGCATCGCCGCCAATTCCAGGAAGCCTGCCGTCAAAAATAGGCCAGAAGAATACTGCTGCAAACATCAGATAAACTAAGGCAAGCAGCCCATACGACTTTAGCACGCCTCTAATCTCTTTATAGTTGCCGCTGAAATGCATGTAAGTAATATTTGAACAAATATTAATTAAGGTTGGCTCTCTTTGCCGTTGTGCATGTATAAATATTTATCAGAACTCTTCTTATATGCAATTGCTGTTCTCGTGACGTGCTGTGGGAAAACAAAAAAATTCACGTGCTGGAAAACCTGCAGGCAAGATGCAGAGTCTAGGAAAGCGGCTAGTCAGCACTGGTGCTGGGGTTCTTCTTGGAAATTTCTCAGGCTTTGTAATAGGCCTTGTTACCATTATAGTAGTAGCAAGGCTACTTGGTCCTTCAGGCTACGGCACATATACCATTGCGGTAAGCTACTATCTCTTGATAGACGCTGCTTCGAGCTACGGGTTCGGCCAGTTCCTAAACAAGCACCTTATACAATATTCAGATAACAAAAAGAAGCTGCTGGAAACGGCTTCGTCGGGCTTGATTCTAAGCCTCGCTTTCGGTGTTCTAACAATGGGCATAGGCCTTGGAGTAGGTTTTGTAATAGCAAGCGCTTATGCCAAGGCAGGCATTACCTTCTTCTCGCTAGCGCTCGCTTCTTTGGTCATATTGTTTGCAGTGCCTTTCGGCTCAATGACTGGGGCTTTGATAGGCCTCGGAAAGGCTAAGCTAATGGCCATTGCAACAATAATAGAAAACTCAGTGCAGCTTGTTGCGGGAATACTGCTAATAATTTTAGGCTATGGTGCAAACGGCGCGGTAGCCGGAATTGTGCTTGGCTATTTGTGTGGCTTTGTGTACGGCGCTTATGCTATTTTCAAATTTTTCGGATTTGGCAATTTTCTCAAGGCTTTGCCAAGTAAAAGCTCTCTTAGTTATGCATTCAGGTTCAGCATGCCTCTTGCGATAACTAACATAATGGGCAGCAGCGTTACGCAGTTTTCGGCCCTGCTTCTTGGAATTTACGTAACGTCTGCGCTTGTTGGAAACTACGGAATAGCGACAAGAAGCACGTTTGCGCTAAACGCCCTTTATGCGACTTTTTACCTTACGCTTCTTTCAGGATTTTCTTTTGTCATTGCTAACGACAGAAAGCATGTGGCAAGAGCCTATAGCTCTCTCATGCTTTACTCGCTCGTAGTAAGCTTGCCTTTCCTTGTTTTCATAGCTGCGCTTTCAAAGCCCATAGTGTTCCTGTTCTTCTCAAGCAGGTATGCCTATGCGCCTTTGTACCTTAGCCTCATAGCCTTGGGTGCCGTGATACTGATACTTGGCAAGTTCGCCTCATCATTGCTCGTCGCTGGCAACGAAACAGGAAAAGTAATGCTTTATTCTGCCATAAGCGTAGTAGCCCAGCTTGCTTTTTTGCTGGTTCTCGTGCCTGTTTTCAAGGTAATCGGTGCAATAATTGCCATTTTCTTCCTTGGTAGCATCGTGTATACTGCAATATTCTTGTTTGGTGTCAGTAGGCTTATTTCTGCAAGGTTCAACGGCATGCTCGTCTTAAAGGCTTTTCTAGCTAACACCATTCTTGGCTTGGTTCTTCTTTTTGGCAATCTTATAGGCAGCAACGCAATTGCCCTTGTTTACGGTGTTTTAGTGCTCATCCTGCTTTATCCGCCGCTTCTCGGCTTTTTAGGTGTGCTTAAGAAGGAAAACTTGAAAGAACTGAGAAGAAGCTTTTCAGGCTACGCGCATGCTGGTGCTGCCAACAAATTAATAGATTACATTGCGAAATTTGTACGTGCGTGAATAAATGGATTACGAGCAGAATGAAGAAAGCATAGAGGAATTGGAGGAGTCTGGTGCAGTAGCGACCAGCACTGCCTCTTACCTTGCGTTCAGCGGCATATTCACTCTTCTGGTTTACGGTGCGGCTTTCATAGTTATCGCTAGGCTACTTGGGCCTTCAGGCTACGGCGTATACATGATTGCCGTAAGCATTGCAGGGGCCTTCGGTGCCGTAGGAAATTTCGGGGTAGCAACATATTTGGAAAGGCAAATACCTGTTACGCTAGTCAAGGATAAGCAGGAGCTTAGCGACATAGTGAGCTCCGGCTTCATTACTATCGCATTGCTTTCTCTGGCAATTGTAATAATAGGCCTGCTCGCCTCTGGCTATTTGTCAAACCTTATATTCCACAGTAGTTCGGAATTGCTTGTATTGTGCGTTGCTGTTTCAGGCATTCTGTTCTCTATGCTTTACGGAACTGGCCATGGCGCCCTGATAGGGTTCAACGACGGAAAGGGCAGTGCTCTGGCAAGCGCGGTATACACGCTCACTCAAACCGCAGTAAGCATAACTCTCGTGCTTCTGGGCTACGGAGTTCTTGGCGCTGTGCTTGGCTTATTCTCGGGTCTTGTAATAGGCACGCTCGTCTTGCTGCTTCTTATAAGCAGGCACACAAGACTCAAGCTGCGCGTGGGCAATTTATTAAAGCGTGCAAGGTCCATTTTCTCCTTCTCTCTGCCGATAGCAGGGTCAAACTTTATAGGCTCGCTTCCTTCTAACATAGCAGTTATTTTGCTCGGCATATACACCTTGTCGAGCACCGTTGGCAATTACGGGGTTGCGTCTAAAGTTGCGAGCATACTTGGCGTGTTTACTGGTTCTCTCATAGTCATGCTGCCTTTCTTTTCAGGCATGCTAGCAAAGGACAGGCACTCCAGCGAGCTCAGCAGCATTTTTTCATACATACTCTATGTGATCTTCTTGTTTGGCACGCCTTTTGTTCTGTTTTTCACTATGTTTGCTCACGCTATTATGCTTACTGTTTTTCCTGAATACACAAGCGTATATGTTTACATAGCCCTTATGAGCTTTTCAGTCTTGTTCACTATGCTAGGAGCTCCAGCAAGCTCTTTCGTGCTCGGTAAAGCCAAGGTCAAAAGGGTCTTGGAATTTTCTGCAACGATAGGCATTTCAGAGCTCGCTCTAGCCTTTCTGCTCATACCGCGTTTCGGTGCGCTCGGAGCTATAGCTGTTCTTTACTTCTTCGGCGCGTTGCTTTCAGATTACTTGTACTTACGTGAAGTAAGCAAAGAAGGCATAAAGATAAAGATGAAGAGAGTCTACAAGGTCTTGCTAGCAAATGCTTTGCTTGCGCTAGTTTTGCTTCCAGTTCTGCTTTCTGGTATTTATACCACATATAAGCTCATCATAGCCTTTGTATTGGTTTTTGTAGCATATCCGCCAATAGCAGCACTTGTAAGAGCGCTCTCAGCAAGCGATGCCGCACGCCTAAGCAACATTGTTTCAAAAGTGCCTGTTGTTGGCAAGCTGATAAAGTTGCTTCTTAATTATTCAATGCTGTTTGCGAGATGAGCCTATGCAGCACGCGCGTTATGAGGACTTCACTGTTGTGCTGCCAACGCTGAATGAAGAGGCGACAATAGGCGAATTGCTAAATTACCTGCTAAGCCACTATAAAGGCATTCATATTCTTGTTATGGATGACGGCTCTTCTGACAGAACAAAGGTCGTTGTTCAAAAGATAAGCAAGGCTAGCAGCGCAGTTGCGTTTATAGACAGAAAGGCAATGGGCCTTCAAAGAGGGCTTACCGCGAGCATAGTGCACGGCATCAAAATGGCAAATACCAAATATGCAATAGTCATGGATGCTGACCTGCAGCATCCGCCCGAGATAGTTGGCAGGCTTGCGCGCTGCTTGAAGCATGGCAGCAATCTTGCAATTGCAGTAAGAGCCAGGGAGAAGCATTGGCCATTTTATCGCAGGCTTATTTCAAAAAGCCTTATGGGCTTTGGCAAGCTCGTTCTTTTTTTCAGAGGCAAGCAAAGCAGCACAGACATTTTCTCAGGTTTCTTCGGCGTGGAGAGGAAGCTTTTTGTAAGCGTTTACTCAAATAACAAGAACAGATTCGTAGGCCAAGGCTACAAGGCATTGTTCGACTTCCTGAAGTGTGCAGACAAGCAAAGCATAAGATTGTGCGAAGTGCCTTACGAGTTCAGGCTAAGGAAGGCAGG
>JBMFVN010000010.1:0-17285 GCA_049965975.1 Candidatus Micrarchaeia archaeon | reverse complement strand
TTGGCTTCTTCACTCAGCATTCGGAATCCTGCTTCTTATTTCGCTAGTAATGAGCGTTTTCTCGATAGCGTACTACCTCTTCGACCTCTACTTTGTAAGGCAGGAAAAGAGAAAAATCAAGCTAATGTCGCGTTTGAAAGCACCAGAAAGCGCAAAGAAGGAGGTGACGGCAGTAGTTCCTGTATATAACGAGAATCCGGAACTGTTTGAGAAATGCATAAATTCGATAAGCAGTGAGGGCATAGGCTTTGTTGTGGTGGGCGATTCCTCATTTGAGCCTTACAAGTCAATAACAGAGAGGCATGGAGGCAAGTTCGTGTACTTGAAAGATCACAGCGGCAAAAGAATAGCTCTAGCCGAAGGAGTAAAGCATGTTAGCAGCAGATATGTGCTTTTTGTCGACAGCGACACAGTGCTAAGCAAAAATGCAGTTTCTTTCATGCTGCCGTATTTCTCAAGGAGCGTGGGCGGTGTTGGAGCTAAGATACAGGTGCGCCTGGACAAGCGCAGGCTCTCTACCTATGCTCTTGAATTCTTCCACAGGCTCAAGGAATTCGGGTTTGCCGGATTGGAGCACTTAGGCACGCCAATGGTCCTTGACGGCGAATGCGCGATGTATAAGACAGAGCTTGTCAAGGGATATATGCAAACTAAAGCCTACAGATACGGCTTAATCTTCGGCAGGCGAATGCTGTATGCCGATGACAGGCAGCTTACTGCGCACATACTTGATCTTGGCTACAAGGCGGTTAGGGCCCATAACGTTGTCGTAACTACAAAAGCCCCAAAGACTGTGCGTGCAGTAATAAGGCAGGCGATAAGGTGGACCCGCGCTGGCTACCTTTACTTCTTCAAGGAGCTTTTCGACGGCACCTACCTGAGAAGAAGATCTCCTATTTACTCCTTCCAAATGGTTTACATGTACGCTTTGCCTCTATTGTCTATCTTCGCATTCCTGCTGAGGAGCTTTGAGACTCTTAGGCGTGGCGTGTTTGGCTTGACGTTCGCATTTCAGAGGCTGTCATTGATTATTTTGAGGCTTTCCCATTTCCACTTCGCTTTTCTTTTGCTTGTTCTTTCGCTTAGCGCCATCAGCTACCTTATCACATTTGTCTACATTTATGAGCTTTCCAGCACGATAAGAAGAAGGAAGAAAAGGACGCTCAGCGCGGGCGGTCTTTACATGCTTCTTCTTTTGCTTGTGTCGGTTTACGGACTGCTGACTTTCTGGAAGCAGGAATGGCAGCGAAGCTAGCTGCTAGTTGCTTTCAAAACCATTTTTAACTTTTGTCAAGCAAAATAATAGCATGATAAACTTCAAAGAGATTGAGGAAAAATGGCAGAAGGCGTGGAATGACGCAAAGCTGTTTGAGCCCGAGCCTAGCGACAAGCCAGCATTCATGGTCTTTGCTGCTTTCCCGTATGTCAATACGCCATTGCACATAGGTCATCTTCGCACTTATGGAATTGCAGACCTGCTTGCAAGGTACAAGCGCATGCGGGGCTTCAATGTCCTTTTTCCAATGGGCTTTCACGCGACTGGCACGCCTGTCCTTGCTTTTGCAAAGCGCATTAAGAACAACGACCAAGAAATAATAAGCGAGCTCAAGCTTTTCCACATACCCGATTCAGAGATAGCAAAAATGACAGATCCTGTTTACATTACCTCCTATTTTTCTAAAGTAGGCAAGGAAAGCTTCGAAATCTCAGGCTTAAGCATAGATTTCAGGAGGTCTTTCATTTCCACTGAGCCCTTTTTCAGCAAGTTCGTAGAATGGCAGTTCGGCATACTCAACAGCAAGCATCTGCTTGTTCAGGGAAAGCATGCAGTTGGATGGTGCCCAAACGAGGGCAATGCAGTAGGCATGCACGACACACTGCACGATGTCGAGCCCGAAATAGAAGAGGAAACTGCAATAGCTTTCAAGGTCGACGGGGAAGAAGCATATATGCTTTGCGCGACATATAGGCCCGAGACAGTATTCGGGGTAACAAACCTGTTTGTAAACCGGGATTCAAAGTACGTGCTTTGCACGATAGAAGGAAGTAGCAAGAAATTCTACATAGCAAAGCCTGCAAGCAGCGTGCTAAGCTATCAGATTAAGATAAACGTCGAGAAGGAGCTTGACGGCTCAGAGCTTATTTCAAAAACCTGCATAAATCCGGTTACAGGCGCAAAGGTGCCTGTGTTCAACGGCTTTTTTGTGAAGCCTGCAACAGGCACGGGAATTGTCATGAGCGTTCCTGCCCATGCTCCTTTCGACTATGTAGCTCTGCAGAGAATGCAGCGCGAAGGGATTCCAGTGCCGATGCCAATTCGCGTTCTGAAAATAGACTTTGAAAGGGCAAAGGACTCAAAGGTTGCAAATTCTGATCTTGAGATGAATGTGCCAGCAAAGGCATATCTTGATGCCCTTGGCTATGGATTAGACGCTACCGAGGAGCAGATAGAAGAGGCAACAAAGCTCGAATACAAGGAAGAATCCAGGTATGGTATAATGATAGTCCAGGGCTACGAGGGCGTTTCAGAGCCCGAAGCAAGGGAAAGGATAAAGAATGAGCTCCTGAGCAAGGGCAATGCGATAAAAATTTATGCTCTTGCGAATGCGCCAGTGTTTTGCAGGTGCGGCACAGAGATAGTAGTAAAGGTGGTTGACGACCAGTGGTTCATCAACTACGGAGACGAGCAGTGGAAAAGCGAAGTAAGGAATTATGCCAAGACTATTAAGCTTATACCCAACGAGAGCAGGGCCGCTTTCGAATATGCTATAGAGTGGATTAACCTGCGCGCTGTTGCGCGCGCTCAGGGGCTTGGAACAAGGTTCCCTCTTGATAGCAAGTATATTATAGAATCGCTTTCAGATTCGACAATATACCCTGCATTCTACACCATATCGCATCTGATACGGGGCACAGATGTAGAAAAGCTCAAGCCAGAATTCTTCGACTACGTTTTCCTAGGCAAGGGTTCTGCTGATGCTGTTGCAAAGAGCACAGGCATAGACTACGAGTTGATAAACAAGTGCAGGGATTCGTTCACGTACTGGTACAAGAACACGTCAAACCATTCTGCTTTCGAGCTCATTCCAAACCATCTTACAATGTATATTTTCAACCACGTGGCCATATTCGACAAGGATTACTGGCCGAAGCAGATAGTGACAAACGGCATGCTGCTCAGCGAAGGGGAGAAGATGAGCAAGAGCCTCGGCAACATAGTGCCGCTTAACGACGGCGCGCAGCAATATGGCGTAGACCCTCTTCGCATAAACCTTGTCGCAAGCACTGACCTTTACAGCGATGCCAATTTCTCTGTTGCAGCCGTGAAAGGCATACAGGAACGGCTTAGCTATCTTTACGACACAGTGCTCAATTCAGACAAGTTGGAATCTGGCGAGCTAAAGCAGGTAGACTTCTGGCTCTACTCAAAGCTTAATAAGAAGATAGCAGCGGCAACCCAAGCAATGGAGGCCCTCGAACCTAGGCAGGCCTATATGCATATACTTTACGACAGCGTAATAGAGCTCAGGCGTTATTTTGCTCGTGGTGGCAACAACAGCATAGTTGTAAAGGACTTTATTTCAGCGGTTGCTCTTATGCTTCAGCCTGTAGCACCGCACTTCTCAGAAGAGCTGTGGCACCTTCTCGGAAACAACACGTTTGCATCTGTTGAAAGGTGGCCTGAAAGCAAGTCAGACATGATAAACGAAAAGGTGGAGAAGCTTGAAGACGCCATTGACTCGACAATACAGGATGCGAAGCAGGTAATTTCACTGATGGAAAAGAAAAAGGGAAAGATAAACGAAGTCAGGATAATCATTGCAGATTCGTGGAAGCGTGACCTTTACAACAAGCTTGCCCAGTATGGTGATACGGGCAAAGTGCTTGCCGAGCTTGACGAAAAGCAGGTCAACAAAGAAGCCGCAGCCAAGTACCTTTCGCAGCTATCTAAAGGCCATGCAAAGCTTTCGCCTATCGATGTTACAGAAGAGGAGGAATACTCCGCTTTTTCAGACGCAAGCAATTATATAAGCGACGTTCTAGGCCGCAAAGTCGTTGTAGAGCTGGAATCGAAGTCTAAGGCAGAAAGAGCGAGCAGGGCCGTGCCTCTAAAGCCCAGCCTCGATGTTTCTTGAAGTATGCATAAACAGAAGAAAACGAAAATAAGGAAAAAGAAAATCTGCTCAAAGCATGCCTATTCCAAGGCTTGGCTTTTCTTCTTCCTTTCCGGTTACCGACGCTCCTGACACGCCAGTGAATATTGCGATAACTTCAACCTTGTCTTGATATGTCTCATCGAGCCTAGCGCCCCATGTCACATTTGCATTGGGCGTTATCTGCTCGGTTAGCTTTGTGCCTATCTCGTTTGCATCGCCGAGCGTAAGGTCTGGTCCGCCTATTATGTGTATGAGCACTCCAGTAGCCTTTGAATAATCTACGTCAAGCAGCTTGTTCTTTAACGTGTTCTCGACTACTTCCTCTACTCTGTTTGACCCGTGGGCCTCACCTACGCTTATCATCGCCAATCCGCCGGCAGACATTATTGTGCGGACATCTGCAAAGTCGAGATTTATCAAGCTTGGCTGTGTTATTGTTTCGGTAATGCCCCTTACAGCCTTTGCAGTTATTTCGTCAGCAAGCGCAAACGTCTTCTCTATAGGCAGATTTGGATAAAGCTCTACAAGCCTCTGGTTGTCTATTATTACCAATGTGTCTACTTCTTGCCTGAGCTTTTCTATGCCTTTCTTTGCCGTCTCGAGCCTTACTCTCTCAAGAGCGAATGGCAGCGTGACAATGCCCACTACTATCGCTCCTTGCTCCTTTGCAGACCTTGCCACCACCGGCGCAGCGCCGGTTCCTGTGCCGCCTCCCATTCCAGCGGTAAGGAAAACAAGGTTTGAATCCTTTAGCAAGATGTCTATCTCGTTTTTGCTGAGCTCTGCAGCTTTTTCTCCTATTTCAGGAAAGCCTCCTGCACCAAGCCCTCTCGTAAGGTCTTTGCCGAGTATGAGCTTTGTTATGTTGCTGTTAAGCATGCCCAGGTGCTTGGCATCGGTGTTGAATGCAAAGAGGCTTGCCCCTTTAATGTCCATTGTGCTTAGCCTCTGAACTGTGTTGTTGCCTCCGCCTCCAACGCCTACAACTGCTATTCTCGGCTTGAAAAGCTCAGCCTCATTTATGAGCTCGGCATTCTGAGACGTCGAAGCTGAATCGCCAAAACCGATGTTGCCATACATTTCCATCAAGCTTAAATACAAAAGACAAAAATAAAATACTTTCTTTGCCTGCAAGCTTTTGCTTAAATATCTTTTCTGAGAAATAAAAACAGGGCTCGTGGTCCAGCGGCTAAGACGCCACTTTCACAGAGTGGAGATCGGAGTTCAACTCTCCGCGGGCCCATATTAGCCTTTTACAACAAGCAGAGGCACGTTTCTTGCTACTATCTTGGAGAGCCCAGCCTTTTCTACTATTCCGACTACCTCGTCCACATTCTTGTAGGCCCATTCTGCCTCTTCGCTTATCAGGTTCCTGCTTTTCACCCTGAGCTCTATGTGCTTTTCCTTGAGCGAGCCAAGAGTTTTGCTTGCAGGTATTTCGCGCACCGCCTCGTGCCTTGACATCACCCTGCCTGATCCGTGGCATGTTGTCCCGAAGCTCTGCTCCATGGATCCTGGCATGCCGCAGAGTATGTAGCTTGCAGTGCCCATGCTTCCTGGAATTAGAACAGGCTGGCCTATGTCCCTGTATTTCTTGGGCACTTCGGCCATGCCTTTCGGAAACGCCCTTGTCGCGCCTTTCCTGTGCACATAAACCTTTACCTTCTTGCCATCTATAGTGTGCTCTTCCAGCTTTGCTATGTTGTGTGCAACGTCGTAAAGGGTAGACATTCCTAATGCATCTGCGCTTTTGCCAAATACCTGCTCGAAGCTCTTCCTTATAGAATCTGCTATAATCTCGCGGTTCACAAAAGCATAGTTTACGGCGCATTTCATTGCTGCAAGATAGTCCTCTGCTTCTTTGTCGTTTATATAAGCATAGCTGAGCTCCCTGTCTACTAGCTTTATGCCATGCCTTTCCTGGTACTCGTTAAGCAGGCGCAGATAGTCGCTTGCTATCTGATGCCCAAAGCCCCTCGAGCCGCAATGCACCATTGCCACTATTTGGCCTTTCTCGAGCCCGTAAGCCTTTGCTATGCCTGGGTCGAAAACCTGCTCGACCTTCTGTATTTCTAGGAAGTGGTTTCCTGCGCCAAGCGTTCCAAGCTCGTTCAGTCCCCTTGACTTTGCCTCTCTGCTTACTTTTGCATAATCGGCTCCTTCCATGTGGCCATTCTCCTCTATGGAGTCTATGTCGTCTTCTATTCCAAAGCCCTTTGACACTATGTATGGCACGCCCTCCTCAGCCACTCTTTGCAAATCTGCATTGCTAAGTCCAAGGCTTACCTTGCTGCCTACGCCGCTTGGCACGTTCTTGAAAAGAACGTCTGCAAGCTGACTGAGTTTTGGCCTTACCTGCTCCTCTGTAAGATTGGTCTTTATTACTTTTATACCGCAGTTTATGTCGAAACCTATTGCACCTGGCGATATTATGCCCTTGTTTGCGTCAAAGGCAGCGACGCCGCCAACCGGGAAGCCGTAGCCCTCGTGGCCGTCTGGCATTACAAGAATGTTGCCAACAAGGCCAGGCAGAGTCGCGGCGTTAACAGCTTGCTGCAGTGTTCTGTCCTTTTTCATGTTAGCAATAAGCTCGTCGTTTGCGTAAACTACTACTTGCGTATTCATGCCAGCGCTTGCGTCTTTCTTTATTACAAACTTGAAATCGCTCTGTTTTTCTATTTCCATGTCATTTCCTTGCTAAAATAATGGCAAAGCATAAATATAAGCTTGCATTATAATGTATCGGATTGATTGCCGTTATTGGCAGTCATGAAGCATAAGCAAAATGTTTAATAAGGAGTAAACAGGAAAATAAACGTGCAGGGATGGCGGAGCCTGGTCAAACGCGACAGACTCAAGATCTGTTGGCCTTAGGCCTGCGGGAGTTCAATAAAATGAACAAATCTCCCTCCCTGCATTCATGCATGTCATGTTTGGTGGTGGAATGCCTAAAATGATGAAAAATGCAAAAACAAGAAAAGCAAGCAAGACAGGTGCGAATGCCAGGAAGGCTCATAGCGAAAGGAAAATTTCTATAATAAACAAGGTCAAAAAAGCAAAGATAAAGGATAAAGTGCTCATAGACTTGCCCCATTATCCTCAAACCGAGGACTTCACGAGCTCTGCCGCATGCGCAATGATGGTTCTTAAAGCGCTTAACAAGAACTTCAAGCTTAGGAAGGAGAACGAATACAGCATATGGCAAGAGGCAGTAAGCGGCAGCGTATGGTATGGCTCAAAGTACGGGCTTGCGTACGCGCTTGCAAAGCGCGGAGCAGAAGTGGCAATAATGAGCAACACCCAAGACGAAGGCTACGAGAGGCGAATGGCTGTATACGAGAACGTCAACCTTGACACGCTCGATGCCTCTTTCAACGAGATAAAACAGAAAGTCCAGTCGCTGGGAATAGAAGAGGAATACATGCAGAATGTTAACCTGCTGGCAATAAAGAAGGCATTGTCCTCTGGTGCAATACCAATAGTGCTGATAGATGTAAAATCGATAGACTCTTACCTTGACTCTATGCCACACTGGGTAGTAGTAAAGGGTTATGACAAGGACAACTTTTACATAAACGACCCATACTCAGACAGCACAATAACGCTAGATCCTGAGGCTTTCAAGTCAGCCCTCGGCTTTGAGAACGACTTCCACATGATACTCGTGAAGAAGAAATAGTGAAAGCCTGCTTATTTGTTCTCTGATTTTGCTTGCGCTATTGCCCCCACATTTCTGTCTTTACGTTTTCTTTGGCAATTCCCAGATTGTCTGCCACTTGCTGCATTGCTTTTACAAAGTTTAGCGGTCCGCAAATGTAAAATATTCTTTCTGAGAAGTCAGGCACATATTTCTTTACCATTGCCTCGTCTATGTGCCCTGTTTGACCGGTCCAGCCGTCTCCTGGCTGCGGTCTTGTAACCGTGACAGTGCAGCTTACCTTGGGCTTTTCCAGCTTCTCGAACGACTCTAGCTCTTCCTTTGCTATTATCCAAGAAGGGAACCTCACGCTGTAGATCATGCTCATGTCAGCGTCAAGGTTGTTTTTTATTGCATACTTTATCATAGAGAAGAATGGCGCAAGCCCTGTGCCGCCTGCCAGGAAAAGGAACTTTTTCTTTGTAGAATCAAACTTGAAAGCGCCATAAGGCGCAGAAATGTAGTAGATGTCTCCGATTTTTGCGTTTTCGAGCTTGCTTGTAAGCTTGCCGTGCACGAGCTCTATCATGAAGTCGAAGTAGTCAACGCCGGGCTCGCTTGCTATTGAATAAGCCCTTCCTATCTCTTCGCCTGTAGCCTGATCCTTGTAATAAAGCATTGCAAACATTCCAGGAATGAAGTCTACTGGCTGATGGTCCTGAAGCCTGAAACGGTATATGTTCACGCTCGGCGTGGAGCTTATTATGCTTTCAAGAACGCTGGGCTTTTTTACTATCATAGTATCTGCTTAAAGGCCCTACTTAGGCTTTGGCAGAGCGCTGCTTTCTACTATTTTTTCAAACTTCTCTATGTTTTTTACTACTTCCTTAAGCTTTGGGTTTATGTCGTAGCCGAGGTCGTAGCCTCTGTCAGTCCTTATGTGCGTCGGCTGCAGGATATTGTAGTTTATAGAAAGAGTCCTGAGCGTTATTATCAACGTTTTCCTAGTAAAATCCTTTCCAAGCTCAGCATAAAGCTCACGTGTTGTTCTTGGCGATTTAGAAAGAAGCAGCTTCAGCACGGCATAATTCGGCCTGCTGAGCATCTTCCTCAGTAGCCAAATGCTGTCGTTGCTTTTTTGCTTGGCCATACGATAAAGATTTTCAAACAAAATTTATAAAGGTATCATATCGGTTCGTTAGAATGCCTTTGTCTGTTCATTCGCATTTTCCCTGAATGAGCGAAATATATAAATATTTTAGCCTTTGTATTTGTTTATAATATGTTTTACTTAGGTAAATATTTAAGTAATTTAGTAATAAAGAAGCACAAGGAAGAACAGGCAGAAAAGTCATACGAACTCGGCTTCTTCATGGAGCAGCAGGAGGGCGAGCCCGTTGACGTTGCCTCTGGCAGCATTCCAAGGGCGGTGCTGAGGCATAAAAACGCGTATGCATATTCTGTGGCTTATGGCATAAAGCCGCTCACGCGCTATGAAACAGGGCTTGCTCAGGCCACAAAGGCAAAGCTAATTGACGTGCTCGCAAATGGCGATGACGAAATTTCAATGGCCATTTTTGAAAAAGCCAGGGGCATTGCGTTCCAAGAACTTTCAAATAAGCTTGACCAGCAGAGGGCGTCGTTCATAGCTTATTTGCTCGCGCACGATACTGTCGGCTTCGGGCCATTCAGTGTGCTTCTGGATGACAAAGCCAGCATCGAGGAAATAGAAGTCAATTCGCCTGGCATGCCAATTGTAGTGCATCATGTGAATTACGGCATGTGCCAGACAAACTTGAGGTTCACAAGCGAGCGCTGGTTCAGGCACTTCATAAACAAAATGGCATACAGGGCTGAGAAGCAGCTCGACGAGGACTTTCCAATCGTCGACGCGCAGGTGGAAGACATGAGGATACACGCACAGATAAGGCCGTATGCGCAAAGTGGCGCTGCAGCGACAATAAGGCTTGGCAACGCCAAGCATGCAGGAATAAGGTTTTTGCTCGATAACCAGACTGCTTCAGCCGAGGTGCTTGCGTACGCTTGGCTTGCAGTAGACTCTGGCATTAACATACTCGTTTCCGGCGCTCCCGCAAGCGGCAAGACCACCTTGCTTAATGCACTCATTGCTTTTGTGCCCAGGTACTTGCGCGTTGTTACAATAGAAGACGATATAAACGAGCTTGATAATGCGAGTGGCTTGAATAACACGGTTTCTCTTTATGGCTCGCGCTACGGTGGCGGGATAAGCTCAAAAGAGCAGGTTCTCAACGCGCTTAGAATGAGGCCCGACAGGCTCGTTGTAGGAGAAATAAGGGGCAGCGAGGCCAACGATCTTTTTGCCGGAGCAAACCTTGGCATACCTTTCATAACCACCATGCACAGCAACCAGGGCGCGATAGAAATAGTGAAGAAGCTGCTTGTAAGCCCGATGAGCGTTGACCAAAAGTCTCTGACAATGCTTGATCTTGCATTTTACATGAGACAGGTTGACATAAGCCGCAGGGTGCTCGCAAGCGCATACGAGTACAGGTGGCTCAGCAGGGCAGAGACCGAATCTGGCATAGAGCTTAGCGAGGAAAACAGCCTGAAAGTAGACGAAATAGTAAAAGAAGGAAGACTCGACACTGGCATGCTGCCGTTTTCAAAGGTCATACAAGCCTATGCTAGCAAAAAGGGCATTACAAAAAGGCGTGCTCTTCTAGAGTTCAACCGCAGGTCTGCATTTCTCAGAAAGCTTGCTGGCGAGAAGTCAAGCGATTTCAACGAAGCCATTCAAGAATATGGCGAATTGCATGCATAGCAAAACGATAATTCTCGTTTTATTATTGGGCTTTGTAGGTCTTGGCACAGACCTCCTTATTTGCCTAATCTCCTCGAGCATCGGGGATTTCTATGTCCTTTTGCCTCCTTCGCTGCTCTTTGCCTACTTTGCTAACTTGATTCTAAGCGCTAACAGGCAGGTATACTGCAAGAAGAAGCAAGATGACGAGCTTTTTGACCTGCTTAAAAAGGCAAGCTTCTACATGCAGAGAGGTTTTCCATTCCTAGCCTCGCTGAACGAGGTCTTGGCGGGCTCGAGCGACAATGGCGCAAAGGCGACGCTTCGTAAGCTCGCAAGGGAAATTTACCTCGGGCTTGGCATTGACCAGGCTCTTGCAAGCATAGGTCATGTAGTTTCAGCCGGAAGCATTGACCAAGCCATTGCAGCATATGACTTGTCTACTAACCGGAAGCAGGCAGAGTTGGAAGGCACTGTGCAAACGTACACTACTCTCAATATGTTCATAGCCGTGATAGTGCCTGCGTTTTTGATGTTCGCATTTGTGGGCACTTCGATAATATCGCCTACATCACGCAATATGCTTCCGCTTGCCCTGCTTTTGATCATTGCAGTGCCAATCGTATATGCTTTAGGCAATCTGGCGTTGAACAGGCGATTTTATGCATAACGTAGAAAACAGCTTGGTAATAAGCATGGCCAAAGAAATAGAGAGGCATTCTAGGCATATGCCAGCGGCTCTTGCTGTGGAAAAAGTGTGCAAAGGCAAGTCGGATGCGCTGTCTTTGCGCCTTGAAAGGTTTTTAAGAAGGCACATGCTTGGCAGCGGAATTTGCAACGTGCATGAGCCAAATGCCTATCTGAGCCAGCTTTTCGACGTCTTGCAGGCGAACATGGAAGCAGGATCGAGCATAGGCAAAAGGCTTTTGCTGCTTATAGAGCGCATGGAAAACGCCGAAATTTTGTCAAACAAGATACGCGCCAAAACAGCAGGCAACAACCTTCTTACTTATATAGGCATAGTTTTCTTTTTCCCGCTATTTAGCGGCATAAGCGCAGGCATAACGCAAAGCCAGCTTGCGCATTTTGCCAATCATGCAGTTAGCAGCTTCTTGCCTCTGGTAATGACCTATTCTTTTGCAATGCTTTACCTTTCATACTCATTCGCGCACCCCGATAGCAGATTTGAAAAGCGTGCAGCATATGCGCTTTCCTCGGCGTTTGTGTCTGGGAGCGTGTTCTCTATTGCTTACTTTCTAGTCAATTTTGCTATATAGGTGAGAAAAATGAACACAAGACTGAACCTATTGCCGATACAGGCAATGGCTTTTCTGGCAATGGCAAGAAGCAAGAAGGCGCAGGGCTCGCTGGAGTACATAATGATGATAGCGGCAGCGAGCATAGTGATAGTCCTCGCAGTAGCGATGGTAGTAAAGCTGAAAGGCGCAGTAGTGACAAGCGTGAGCGTAAACGGCACAAACGAGAGCATTGCGCAGGCGATATCAAAAGAGCTCGGTTCGCTGACTTCGAACGCGGTTCAATGAAAGCGCAAATGTCGATGGAGATGCTGCTTTATGTTTCGCTGGCAGGCATTTCTTTGTTGCTTGCCGGCAGGCAGCTAGGACTGGTGCTGGAAAAGGCAGGGCAGCAATCGAGTTATTATGAAGTGGCACAGTTTGAAATGCGCATAAATTCTGCGCTTATCAACGGCACTGATGTGCTGAGCCTATTTGTGCCAGCCGGTTTTTGCAATGCTTCCGGCATTGGCAACGGCAGCGGGTTGCGTGTATTCAATTCCAGCGTTTCGTTTGTCGCGCCAATTTACTTTGGCAATTCGCTCTGTCCAGACGACGCTTACGCCACGCTTGAATTCGAGAAAAACGGGTCAATAATATATGTTCGGCGAATCGAATGAAAAACAGGGCACAGATAGCAATAGAAATGCTCATTAGCATGCTTTTGTCAATTTCGCTTTTCGTTTTGATAGTTAGGCTGTGCATGTCTTTGTGCGCAAGTTCCTCTGCATACGCCTCATCGCTTGCGTTGCTTATCAACGAAACAATAGGCTGATTGCATGTTGATCTCGCTTGATCTTTTAATTGCGTTGCCAATAATTGCCGCAGCTTTTCTTTTGCTGTTCTACATAGGGCATGAATCCCTGGCTTATGACGCTGAAACGGCCTTTTACCTTGGCAGGTCGCTCTTGCTTTTCGATGATTCGCAGGCCCTTTCTGCAAGCCTGCAAAACTTTACTTGCACAAATGCCAGCAGAATTGTCAACGCTTATGCAAATAGAGGAGTAAGAGCCAGGCTTCTCAACCTGAATCAGACTTACGCCTGCAATTCTTCTGATTTCTGCAGGGTCTCAGTTTTCGGAGGTGCTGCAAAACTTCTGGTGGTATACTATGAGAATACAGACAAGTCTTGAGTTCCTGACAATACTCAGTGTTGTCGCGGCCATGGCCTTGTTGGTCATAGGTGCTTACTCGAATACCATTGGCAAGCAGTCAAAATTCGAGTCTTCTTTTCTAAGCTCGCAATTTTTGCAAGACAAATTGCCAAACGCCTCTTCGAGTGGCGAAATCGCAGGCGTGCCTGGCGAAATAATTTTTATGCAACAAAGTTCAACAGTAGGCCAAGTGGCTTATGCGCAGTTTGCATTTTTCAATTGTTCAAAAGGTTATGCAAACATAAGCGCCAACTCTTCTACTCTTGTGTTTCCACAGGGCAACATGCACGTAGCAGTACAGAATGTAGGAATTGGAACAATGCAATTCATACCAGTTTCGTCAGGTTATGACTCTGCTAAATTCTCGTATATTTTGTTTTGCAACGGCAGTGAATACTCTGGCAACGTTGTAAGAAGCACATACGCTTCATATGCTTTAAGCAATCAGGGCAATTCCAGTTTGCTTTATTCCGCAAAGCTATTTAGCAGAAACCTGAGTTTAGTTTACGGGCTTGACCAGCAAGCGCCAATAATTTATACCACAGAGTCTACTCATTGCACATATACAAATTTCGTTTACAATCCTCTGCCGATAGGTGCGCAATGCGGCACAAACAATGTATGGGCGTATCGTGTTTTTTCGCTATGGTGCTATTATGATGTAGGAGGCACAGATTCTAAGACAACCTGCATATATCCTCACAACACCTCGTATGCAACTCGCACAATTCTTAGTAACTATTCGTTGCAATATTCACTCTCATTAGAAATATACACGCCTATAGGCGTGCTAAGAGCGGCGCTTAACAACTCGCATGAAAGCGTGCCGCTAACCTTATACAACACCACAGTCGGCTATGCCGAAGTGGTGAACGCGAGCTATGCAGGCGAGCTTCTTTCCGGAGGTTTGCTTTACAACATGTCAAATTACAATATTGTTAACGAAAGCGCATACTCTCAGTATTTGACTGCAAGATCTAACATGTATTCCGTGCTCGCGTATTACAATTCAACACAAACCTATTCCTCTCAGATATACCAGGCAATATACGAATACAACAAGAGCGCACAAAACTTGCTGAATAATTTAGGCAAAGCTCCTTGCAGCGCTTCTGGTAACGAGCTGTATTGCAGAGCGCAATACCCCGCTGATTTTGTAATAAACGCATATGTGACAAGAAACATAAGCATAAGCAACGCTACACTCCAGTATCTTGGCAGCATAATCAACCTGGTCAAGGTGCCAAAATGAAAGTGCAACTTGCTACTTTTGAAGCTTTGATTTCATTGCTGATAGTAGTTGCAGCAGCAAGCTACCTTTACAAAATATCATTGAACGACTCTGCAACTGTTTCAGCAGCGGCCTTGAGCCTTCGTTCAAGCGCAGAACTCAGCGATCTTTCTGCTCTTATTGAGCTGAACAGTACTTACAAGACGTGCGTATTGTCAGCTAACAGTTTATGCATATCAGGCTTGCTTGCGCGTGCTTACGAAATCTATGGCATTCACGCAGCAGTGAAATGCCAGGGATTAAATCTAGGCAATGCAAGCAACCACGCAGTTTGCTTGCTAATAGAAAACAGGATCGTTTGCGTAAGCGCAGGTGGTTGAATTTCTTTTTACGGGCTTGTTGCTATTGCATTTGCCTTTTCAGCATTTGCAGTCGTATTGTGCGTGTTTGCCCTGAGTTCACAGATTGGCAAGTTGGCAGTTATAAGCTCAAAAAACGCAGCAAGTGCAGTGGTATCTGCATATGCTTCTGAGCTTTCCAAAAACGCCTCTTATGCCTATTCAATCAATCAGCTTTCTAGCATTACTGGGATTTCTGCAAATTGCACTGGCTCAATCTGCGTTGTTGAAAACAGGTATGGAACTGTATATAAATTTGTTCTGCCAAATAAGCAATGATATTGCATTTGGTGGTAAAATGCCACGTAGCAGTTGCATATTTTGCAAGATCATAGCGGGCAAGCAGAAGGCAGATACGATATACGAAGACGACAGGGTGCTTGCGATTTTGGACAAGAATTCCTTTACGGAGGGTCATACAGTTATAATGACAAAGAAACATTACGAGAATATTTTCGATGTGGATCCGGAAGACCTTAAGCAGGTCATTCTTGTAGCTAAGAAGCTTTCGCTGTTTTATAAAAAGGAGCTCCATTGCGACGGCGTGAACATTTTGCACGCTTCGTCAAAAATAGCAGGGCAGAGCGTGATGCACTTTCATATCCACCTTGTTCCGAGGTACAAGACAGACAATCTTGGCAATCTATGGTACAGGAACAGGAACCAGTGCATAAACAATTTCCTAGTAAGGGGCAGGATCCTTACTTCTAAGTATTACAAGATGCTCGGCCCGCAAAACAAACTAAAGCCAAGCAAGCTTGGCTTTCAGACCGCCTAGCTATCTTCATAGCTTGCGCTCAGCGATCACCAGTTATCATCACGCTTTTTAATTGTTCGAGAACATTAATTAATGCATGCACCTCTTGAGCCGCTACAATCTTTTCATTTTCGATTGGGATAACACCCTTGTTTCGGCCAGCTTTCTGCTTAACTTGACTAGATATTTGAAGTCGAGGTACTGGAGAAAGCCATCTAGCATAAAAATAAAAAACAAGTTGCCAACGCGCCGCGAGCTTAGCAGTATGAGGCTGAGCGACCTTGAAATAGAAAGCAGGATTTTCTCTGCTGCATACTCAGCTTACTTGGCTATTCAAAAGCCAAAGCTCAAGCCCAAGGCTGTCGACGTGCTATCTCAACTGAAGTCAAGCGGCAAGAAAGTCGCGATATTTAGCGACGGAAGGAGTTACAGGATCCTAAAGGAAATACACATCTTCGATTTGGGCAGATACATAGACTTTGCGCTGGGTGCAAACACAATAGCAAAATACAAGCCTGATCCGACAGGACTGCTTTACATAATGCAAAGGTTCAAAGAGGACAAGAAGAAAAGCCTATACATAGGTGATATGGCCATAGACATTGTGACAGCGCGCATGGCAGGCATAGACTCTTGTGCAATAAGCGACGGGTTGAGTTCGGTTCGGGCGCTGAAAAGGGAGCAGCCTAATTACCTGTTCGCCAACCTCGAGGCTTTTCTCAGGGCGCTTTAGTAGCTTCTAAGGAGAATCAAAAGGTCTCTGTTTTTTGCTTATTTCCTTTCAGCAGACTTAACTGCCTCTTCTAGAACTTCGCATAACTTGCGTCCTTTATCTGTTAGACAGAACTTACCGTTAGATTGTTTTTCAACAAGACCTGCATTTTCCAGGATAACTAAGTGGTAGCTTACCATGTCTGCTAAAGAGTTATTCAATTTAATCGCTCTAATCTCTAAAAGATAAGCCTATATCTTCTATCTCTTTTTCGCCATTTGAGGCAAGCTGCAGAAAAATTTGTGTCCTTGGGCTGGTGAGAACATTCCCGCCTAGTTCCATTACTTCTTGCAACGTTTTATCGTCCGCAGTTTTTTCTGCTGGCATGCTACCATACTAAATAAAACCTCAAATACATACCTTTAAATATTAATACTGAATAAATTGAAGAAGTAAACATACAGAAGGAAATTTGATGAGAGAAGACAGACCGGGGTATGGCGGAGAAAGGAGAGGATTAAACCCCAACTATTTCTTGCCAAAACCTGTGAAAGTAGGAGACGTAGTAGACGTGACAATAGAAGGCACGGCTTCGCGCGGTGACGGTCTTGCGAAGGTCAACGGTTTTGTAGTGTTCGTAAAGGGCACTAAGCCGGGTGACAAGCTGAAAGTAAAGATCGTTGAAGTGCGAACAAAGTTCGCCATCGGCGAACCTGTATCTGGAGCAGCGGCTTCCGAGCCAAGCTCTTCGGAACCATCAGCGTCAGAGCCATCTGGCGATGAATCCGAGGGAGACTCAGAAGAAGCACAGTAATCCCGATACTTTTAGTGCCCATTGACTCAGCAGTGGCTTGTTTTAATTAAGGCGTTTGCCTTTTCTTTTTCTTTGTATTCAAGCAGTAACCTAGGATTAGCTTTGCTTTTTAATGCGCTGGGTGCGAGAATCGAACTCGCGAAGGCCTTTCGGCCAAACAGCTTAGCAGGCTGCCGCCCTACCACTAGGCTAACCCAGCTTGCAGCAGAAGCGTGCACCGCACAATGGCTTGTGCAAAGTTGGCTACGCTACTGCTCGGCCCTGTATCTTCAGAGCATGGCTCTTTGTACGCTTTGCATAGGTTAATGCAAGGCTATATACTTAGGGTTGCTCCTTCCGGCCTCGCCC
>JBMFVN010000009.1:0-17503 GCA_049965975.1 Candidatus Micrarchaeia archaeon | reverse complement strand
ATAAGGAAGCTGCCAAGAGGGAGCTCAAGGAAGAAACGGGAATAAAGGCTGAGGTGAATTATGTAGGCAAGTTCGTGCACCACGACGAGCCTGAGCACGAGTTTGTAGCAGTGTTTTGGGCAAGGAGCGACAGGCGAGTAAGGCTCGACAAGTCTGAATCGATAGAAGGCCATTTCGTTGCGGAGCAGGAGGTTGACAAAATAGTCGAAACAAAAAAGGTTACGCCCTGGTTCAGGCTTGGCTGGCAGCTTCTCAGGGAGAAGCGAAGGCAAAAGGTAAATGAAACTTTGGAAAACGATTTAAAACCTGTCTGATTACGATTTAATAAGCATGATTTTATGCAAGCTTTAGTACTGTGTGGCGGCTTTGCAAAGAGGCTTGAGCCTATCGGCGAGTTTGTGCCAAAGGCGCTTCTTACGCTTAACGGCATACCGCTGATAGAATACATTCTAAACGACCTTGAAAAGCAGAAGGAAATAAGCAGCATAATAGTCTCTACGAACAAGAAGTTCGAGAACCAGTTCAGGTACTGGCTAAAGCTGAGGCAGCGTGCCGGCCTGAGCAAAAATGTCAGGCTTGTAGTCGAGCCTTCAACAAGCAACGAGAACAAGTTCGGCGCAGTGAAAGGCATTTTCTTCGACATAACCAAAGCAAGGGTCAACGACGACCTGCTCATAATAGCAGGCGACAACTTCTTCACATTCAATCTGCCAAGCCTTATAAGCAGGATGTCAAAGCTTGGCAACCCTAGCATAATAGCCTATGACATAAGGTCAAAGGACAAGGCAAAAAGGTTCGGAGTTATCGAAGCTGGACCAGGCGGCATAATAAAGGAATTTGAAGAAAAGCCTGACAGGCCGAAGTCGTCGCTCATAAGCACAGGCATTTACTTTATACACAAGCCATATCTGTCAAAGTTCAAGGAATATCTGGAGCAGACAAACAACGGCGACGACCTTGGCAATTTCATAAAATGGCTCAAGGACCAGGTTCCAGTGCATGCAATAATACCTGGCTCTGGAGAATGGTTCGATATAGGAACCATAGACGGCTACCGCGAAATCTTTTCAAAGCAAGAAAAGATTGCAAAGAAGAAGTCTAAGTAGAAACGCATTCATTGCCTGTGTCTTTTGCCTTCGCCTCGAGATACAGGTTTTCGAATCCAGCGATTATTGATATCCTCTCAGCCACTATTGCAAGCTCCTTTGTTTCGCTTATTTCGCCCTTTGAAATTTTTATGAGCTTCTCTTCAGCAAGAATCGATACCGCGTGGCCGAGCTCAGCATGCTTGTTAGCGAATTCTGCGCTTGAGCATTTGCCTGTAAGCGTGCAGGCGCCATGCAGAAAATATACTGCTTGCAATACATTGTTGTCTTCGCCCTGCAACTTGTCAAGTTTTGCAAAGGTCTCAGAAAGTTGTTTTTCGTTTATAAGGCCCCTCTCCGCAAGCATAAGGCTGACAAGCTTGTCAAGAACGCTATGCCACATGCCACGCTTTGCACTATTCTGCACGAAAGCCTCTGCCCTTCTCTCATTGTCCAGATGCGCAGCCTCATAAGCTTCTATAAGCAATGCGGTATCCATATTACCAATTTAACAGTAATTCTTAAATATGGTAAAAAATAAAAACAAATACATGGTTTCATTTACCCGGCTAATCGAGAGGGCAAACGAGATAAACAAGCGCAAGCTGCTAGAAGAAGCAGCAAGCAAAGCGCTAGACGAGAGAAATGATCTTGTCAGCAATATTGCAAAAGAAATACTATCAAATGAAAAAGTCGAAGAGATAAAAAAAGTTGCGTCAAAAATCGAAAGCGACCCCGAGCTTGTGCGTGACTACGAAGAGCAGCAATACAAGAATTACGTTGTGCAGAAAGTAAGCTCAAAGCTTGGCAAGCACATGATTTACTATCTAGACAACGGCAGGCTCAACTCTCTTGTAGCAGATGTTTTCAAGTTCATTGCAATTAATTACACAACTCCGTTCGATTCGGCAGCGAGCATGCCAAGCCACGAAGAAGTTGTTTCAAAATTGCACGAATCCATGTCTAATATAAGATCAGACTTTGAGCATTTCGATGCATTTTCAAAAGAGAGCAATGATTTCTTTGAATATCCTGCCCTGGTTGATTTGGTAAGAGAGCAAATGGCCTTGGAGAAACTTATAAATAACTTGAAAAAAAGCACTGAGTTAGATTCAGAATCAGAATACGATATCAGGCAAGACATTGTAAAACTAATGTTTGACGATTATTTATTGGTGGGTTACGGCAAGCTTCATGGCCAACTTCCGGGTGAGTTTGTACAGTTAGTTCAGCAGCTTGTTGCTCAATACTTCGAGGAAGTGGACTCGCCGCTAAAGCGCCTGCTTAGAGACACAGCCTCTCTCGTTGTTGCAGCACTTAGCACTTACGGCGAGGTGTTTTATGGAGCTAAGAGAAGCTGAGCTCACTTTTTAATAAGTTATTTGTGTAAAATTTAATGCAGTGTTTTTCATGAATGGAGTTGAGCTTATAGTAAGTGACGCGCTAATCACTGATACTGGCAGAGGCATTGCTAGGCTTGACAGCAAGACGAGGGAGCTTCTAGGCATAGATGCTTATGACATTGTCGAAATAAAAGGCAAGGTCAAATCCACAGCGGCAGTCGTATGGCCCGCGCATCCCAGCGACGAGGGCCTAGGATTTATACGCATCGATGGCTACATAAGGCAGAACATAGGCGTTGGCATCGGTGACAAGGTTTTTGTGACTAAGGCAACAGTAGCAGACGCCGAGAAGGTTACAATAGCGCCGCCTGTGGGCCAAAAGGCGCCCATATCCCCTGAGTTTCCTGAATACGCAAAAAGAAGGCTCGAGGGCAGGCCCATTACGCGTGGCGACATTATTCCAATTCCAATGTTTGGCCTTGTGTTCAATTTCATAGTAGTTCAGACAATACCTCATGACATCGTAGTTGTGACCAAGGAAACTGTGCTTACGGTTAAGGAAGAGCCTGTTTCAGAATCAGAGGTAAGGGTAAACGACGTTCATTATGAAGATATAGGTGGTCTCAAGAACGAAATACAGAAGATAAGGGAAATGGTAGAATACCCAATACGCTATCCAGAGCTTTTCGAGAGGCTTGGCATAGACCCGCCAAAAGGTGTTCTTCTTTATGGCCCGCCAGGCACAGGCAAGACCCTTCTCGCAAAGGCAGTAGCTACTGAGAGCGACGCCCACTTTATTGCCATATCAGGCCCTGAACTGGTCAGCAAGTTCGTGGGAGAAAGCGAGGAAAGGCTAAGAGAAATATTCAAGGAAGCAAACGAGAAGGCGCCTTCAATAGTGTTCTTCGACGAGATAGACGCTATAGCTCCAAAGCGAGAAGAAGCTACAAATGAAGTGGAGCGCAGGATGGTCTCGCAGCTGCTTGCCCTAATGGACGGCATGCCCGCAAGGGGCCACGTGATCGTTCTTGCAGCTACAAACAGGCCTGATGCAATAGATCCTGCATTGAGAAGGCCTGGCAGGTTTGACAGGGAAATAGAAATAGGCGTGCCTGACAGGAATGCTAGAAAGGAGATTCTGCTTATACACACAAGAAACATGCCTCTTGCCAAGGATGTTAGCATAGACGAGCTTGCTGATCTTACTCATGGCTATACAGGCGCTGACCTGCAGGCTCTTGTGAAGGAAGCTGCCCTTTCAGCTTTGCGCGACGTGTGGCCCAAGATAGTTGGCAAGCAGCGCATACCAGAGGAAATACTAATGAATTTATCAGTTAATAGGGCAAACTTCATGGACGCTATGAAAAGCATAAGGCCTAGCGCTCTAAGAGAGGTTTTCGTTGAAAGGCCCAACGTGCACTGGAACGACATAGGCGATTTAGAAACAGTCAAGACTGAGATAAAGGAAGCCGTAGAGCTGCCTCTCAAGAACCCGGAAGCTTTCGACAAGATAGGCATAAGGCCCATAAAAGGCGTGCTTCTTGTAGGTGCTCCAGGCACAGGCAAGACCCTTCTCGCAAAGGCAGTAGCTACTGAGCGCGAGGCAAACTTCATTTCCATAAAAGGGCCAGAGGTCCTCAGCAAGTTCGTGGGAGAAAGCGAGAAGATGGTAAGGGAGCTATTCAGAAAGGCGAGGCTTGCCGCTCCTTGCATAATCTTTATAGACGAGATAGATGCAATAGCAAGCTCAAGAGGGGAAGACATAACAGATTCGCACGTGACCGAGCGCGTTGTAGACACGCTGCTTACAGAGATGGACGGCCTTCAGGACTTGAAGAACGTTGTTGTGCTTGCAGCTACTAACAGGCCAGAGGCAATAGATCCTGCGCTTCTAAGGCCTGGCAGGTTTGACAAAATAATAGAAATACCTATGCCAGACGCTGCTGCAAGGCTCGAAATACTGAAGGTGCATACGAGGCGCATGCCATTAGACAAGGATGTCGACCTGGCAGAGATAGCCAATCTAACCGAGAACTACACCGGCGCTGAGATAGAGAACGTGGTAAGGGAGGCAGGCATGTATGCAATAAGGGAGAACCGCAACATAGTGACAAAGCAGGACTTCACAAGAGCCCTCAGCGACATAAAGCCTGCAATTCCAAAAGAGGTAAGCGAGCGCATAAAGAGGTTCAAAGAAGAGCCCAACTCCATGTACAGATAGCTAGCGCTAGCTAGCTGCTAAAGCCTCACTACTGTTATTTTTGCCTTGTCTGCAAAACCCCTAGTCTTAAGCATTTCAAAGTCGGCATTTACCTGCCTATACTGTGTGGAGTCTAGGGCTGCCAGCCTTACATCTTTGATTCCTAGCTTGCCTGTTGCCAAGGCAAGGTCTGGCAGAAGCTCTGTAATGCTGTTTGCCTGCAAAAAGTAGCAGTCTTCCTCGTCAAGGTTCATGAGCTTGGCTATTTCAGAGTACTTCCTCACGCTCGCCTTTGTCACGACAGCTACGTGTGCCTTGCCGTTTTCGCTAGGCTCATTAAGTGCTATTAACTCTGAGCTTATGCTTATTCCCTTGTTGCCGAAAAGCTTTTGGGCAAGCCCTTTTTGGATTGTTTCATTTAGCTTTTCAAGCTCGAGCCTGTCTGCAAATTTCTCATTTGCAAATTCTTCAACAAGCTGCTTGTGAATACCATTTTCCCCTTTTTTCACTGCGTTGTACACATAGCCCATTGCGCCGCAATCCGTATGAGCTACTACTTTAATTCCTGTAACATTGAAGTTTTCTATCAAAAAGCCAAGAGTCTGTTCAAGGCCGAGAACATTCCCGCCTGCGTTTCTTACAAATAAGTTCCTGCCGTCTTGCTCCTTCTCAAGGTACTTGTTTAGGCGCCTGTCCATGCAAGAAACAAATATCGTTAAGCCTGCCATTTTATCAGCTTGTTTTATTTAGAAGTTTGTTTTTATTATGGTTATGGTTTTGCCCTGTTTATGAGCCTCGGGAACGGTATGGCGTCGCGTATGTGGTCAAGGTTAAGAAGCCATTTTATGAGCCTCTCAAGGCCCATGCCAAATCCTGCGTGCGGCACTGCACCATATCTTCTCAAGTCTATCCACCAATCGTAGTTCTCTAAGTTGAACTTTATCCCTTTCGCCTTTTCAAACTCCCTTATGCGCTCCATGAGCTCGTCATAAGTCCAGACCCTTTCAGTGCCTCCTATTATCTCACCGTGGCCATGCGGAGCCTGCATGTCATCTGAAAGCACTGTTCTCGGATCCTTGGGATTTGGGCTTGCGTAGAATGCTTTTACTTCCCTGGGCCAGTCCGTGACGAATATTGGCTTTTCCTCGTCTTCTGTAAGAAGCTTCTCCTCAGGCACGCCGAAATCGTCGCCCCATTTCAAATGCTCGTTAGGGTCCTTGCTGTTTATTATTTCCAATGCCTCTTCATACTTAACCCGCTTGAAAGGCGGCTTGACTTTTTTGAGCGTTTCTGGGTCGACGCCTACTGTTTTGAGTATGTCCTCATGCTCTGCAAGCTTGTTTGCTATGTAGCTTACAAGCCTCTCCTGCAGCCTCATGTTGTCGTTTATGTCGTAGTAAGCCATCTCGGGCTCAAGGTGCCAGAACTCCGCAAGGTGCTTTGTAGTCCTTGACTTTTCGGCCCTGAAAGAAGGCGCAAACGAGTAGACTTTTTCCAGCGCAAAGATCAATGCCTCAGCATAAAGCTGCGACGACTCTGTCAAGTAGGCCTTCTGGCCGAAGTAGTTTACTTCGAACAAGTCGGCTCCTGTTTCACCGCCGGCCATTGTTATTATCGGCGGGGTTATCTCAAAGAAGCCCCGCTTGTCGAGAAACTCCCTGGCGTAGCGGAACACATAAGAGCGCGCCTTGAGAATTGCAGTCATTCTCTGGCTCCTCAGCCACAAGTGCCTTTTGTCAAGCAGCAGCTCAGGGCTCTGGTACTCTGTAATCGGGAACGGCTCGGCCACTTGCACGTTCTCGAAGCTCTTTGCAGATACTTCATAACCGGTTGGCGCGCGCTCGTCCTGCTTTACAGTTCCTACCACTTTTATGCTTGATTCTATAGTGGAGTCTCTTGCGTTTTGCCAGTCTTTTTCTTTTACCGAGTCCTTCTTTACTGCTATTTGCAGAATGCCTGTGCTGTCCCTCATGACTATGAACACTATGCCGCCGCTCTCCCGCTTCCTGTAGACCCAGCCTGCCAACGCTATTTCCTCTCCAACATGCTTGTTAGCTTCGTTAGCAAAAATGCGCTTTGCCATAAAGGTCAATTGATTGTTTATTTCAATTCTTTTATTTCTTTCCCTGTTTCGTTTTTTTGTTTTCAAGAAAGGGTTTGTTGCTCTCTGGATTGTGCTTTCATTTTTATGGAAATACTGGCTTATAGCAAGAATAATATTGCTTCTGCTTTTCATTTTGATTATATGCCTGTGCACGAAAGCGAAAACGAAGAGCTCAAGAGGTATAACCAGCTTTACCTTGACATAATAATGAGGTACAAAGACTACATAGAAGAGAATGAGAATCTTTCTGTTGCACAATTGCCGACTCTTGTAACGCCCGACGATCCGGCAATAGTCTCTTTTGCAAACACGCTAAAGACCAAATACACCAATTACTTATTTGACAAGAATTTTTACGAGGCAGCAAAACAAGCACACAAGTATGTCAACGAAAGCATAGCGAAAGCTGTTTTGCCGATAGAGTTTTGGCTAAAGCCGAGCGAGACTTTGGCTGCAAAAGCAGGAGACACCCTAGACAAGGCCACTCTTCTTTGCAGCATTCTAATAGCACTTGGCAACAGTACTTCAAAGATAATAATCTCGACAAGCGACAGCACAAGGCAAGTAGGCGTGTACTGTGAATTCAACGGCAAGCTGCTCTATTTCGACATAGACGGTGGCTTTTCTGAGTTTTCAACAAAGGAAGAACTTCTTGAAAGCTTAGGCATAGGAAACGGCAAAGCAGAAGCGGCCTACGAGTTCAACAACCACATGTACAATGATTTAGAGTAATCTCCTTATTTTTGTTTTGCTGATTTTGCAAACTTTGTCACGGGCTTGGGCACAAGCTTTTGCCAGCTGCTCTTTGTTTTCATCAGCTTCCTTATCTTTGTTCCTGAAATCCTGCGCCTGTTGTACCATGGTGGCGCCACAATCCTTATTCCTTCTTTCTTGAATATTCTCTTTACCCACGGATTCCTTGAAAATACCACTTCGATATTTGGCACTTTTTTAGCTATGTAATCAAACCATTTTTTGTCGTCGAAAAAATCAGGTATTTTAATGAATTTTGTCCTTGACACATCAAGCCCTGCCTTCTTCATGCTTTCCTTTATCATTCTGACTCTTGTGTTTGCGTCAAAAGGGTTTCTTTCAGTGCCCGATTCCTGTGCACTACCTATTCCTATTACGAGAGTCTCGCACCTTGCAAGCGCGTATCTGAGTGCATGCAAATGGCCCAGGTGGAAAGGCTGGAATCTGCCTATGAAGAGCCCTGTTTTATATGTGTATTTTTTATTTCTGGTGGGCAAGCAAACACTTACTAAATTTTGGCGATAAATAATAAAAGGCTGTGCGTTGCAAAAAGCGAGCACAAGATTTATAATTGCTGAAGCTGTTCATACTATATGGCATTCTATACAGGCAACGGCGATAGCGGCAAGACAAATACTCTGGGAAAGTCGGGAATAGACAAGTACGATGAGCTTTTCGAGGCCGAGGGCGATCTCGATGAGCTAAACTGCCAGATTGGGCTTGCTGCCTATTATGTTAGCAACGAGAAAGTGCATTCAATGCTTAAATCCATACAGAACGAGCTTTTCATAATTGGCGCAAAGCTGGCAAGCCTTGGAGCATCAAATGTTGCGCAGGACCTTAAATTCGGCGACGAGAATACGAAGAGGCTCGAGCGCGAAATAGACGAGCTTTCTGCAGTCTTGCCGCAGTACAAGAAGTTCATAATACCTGGAGGCTGCGAAGGCGCTGTTCATTTGCAGCTTGCCAGGGCCGTTGCCAGGAGGGCCGAGCGGACAATACTTAAGCTAAACTCGAAATACACCATAGACCAAAGCATAAAAAGCTACATGAACAGGCTTTCATCCTATTTGTTCGTGGCGGCGCTTTACATAAACCACTTGGAGGGCATAGAGGAGGAGCATCCTGTTTACTGATCTGTCTGATTAGCCCGAGCGTCTTTTGTGCTTTGGTTGCTTTGAATTGTCGCATTTTCGTTTTGCTGCTGTTGCTGGTCTTCGCTTGCTGTGCCTTGCGTGCTGAAATACTCTGCAAATTTGCTTGTTAGGAACAGCTTTTTGCTTCTTCCCTGCTTCTTCTGCATTATAAACTCCTTTTCAACAAGCTCTTTCACATGGTCGTATGTGCTTTCTCCAAAGGCCTTGACGAGCTCGCTCTGCAATATGCCGTTGTTCTTGCTTATGTAAGCCAGAAGCCTGAGGGCGCCCCTGCTTATGTCGGGCCCGCTTGCAAGGCTGCTGACCTTGCTAGCATATCGCTCCTTTACAGTGAGCATGTACTTGCCTCCTATGTTTATTATTTCAAGAGCTGTGTCGGTGCTGTTGTACTTGTTAATCAACTCCTTTACATAATCCTCTACCTGGCCTATTGCTCCAAGGCCTATTATTTTTGCAAGCTCCTCGCTGCTTAACGCCCTTGACGACATGAACAGCGCAGCTTCAATCATATTCTTGTAATCAGAATCTTCCATGCCTACCATCATGTCAGCTTTATTATTATCTCGCCGTAAAAGGTTTCTTGGATAAGGTCTGCCTTGCCACTCTGAACTAGAAACAGCAGAGGTATGAAAACCTCGAGCAGAGGATTCTTGTTTGCTAGAAGCTCTACCAAATTCGAGAAAGTCATCATGCGCATCTTGTCGGCATAAGTCTTTATTATCTGCAGCAGGCTCTCTGCTTCCTGCTCCACGTCTATCGGCGAGAGCACTATCGGCTGCTTTGACTGCTCTTTGTAGAGCTTCTCTTCTCTTTCCTCTTTTATTTTTATCGCTTCGTCAAGTGCGCTGATAAGCTCTGCAAGAGTAATTTTTCTTTTAGGAGGCAGCCTGAGCCTCGGCAGAAGCGAGTCGGCATAAAGCTCTGGCCTTTGCTCCTGCATTTCAGCTTCTTCCTGCTGTTCTTCGTTTATGTTAAGAAGTTCGCTTTTCAGCCTTACGAGAATAGCAGCTGCAAGCATCATGTTTGCCGGCACTCTCAGGTCTAGCAGCTTTATTTGCCTTATTGCCAGCAGGTATTCCTCTACAAGCCTGCTTATGTCTATGTCCCACGGGTCTAGCTCGTTCTTTCTTACAAGCTCTATAAGCATGTCCTTCCATGTGGCTTCCTGTATGAATCTTTCAAGATCGGGGCTTCTTTCTATTACTATCGTTTTCTGCAAAGCCTCCATGGTCGCCACAATATTATTGTATGTTTAAGAAATAAATACTTAACATGCACCTTTTGCCTGCTTTCTTTTTTTGCAAAAATTGCAAATTCAAAAATTTTCTGCAACATATTTTAAACTGTTTGTTGTATTGCTTATTGATTGCATGGCGATTTTTCAAAACGAGTTCACTTACAAGCATTTCGTCGAATCAGGAAATGAGGCAGAGTTCGACAGGCTTTTCGAAGAAGCTGTAGAAAATGTGAAAAATAATGTGCTTGGCAAAAGGTTTCCTATGCTTATAAACGGCAAGGAGGTTTATGCAAACGAAGAGCTTGTCGAGAATTCGCCTATAGACGGCACGCTCATAGGCCGTTTCCAAAAAGGTACGCGGGAGCACGCCGATAAAGCTATAGACGCCGCGCTAAGCGCCTTCGATTCCTGGTCTTCTTTGAAATACACCAAGCGCGTAGAGATATTCAGAAATGCGGCGAACCTGTTCAGAAAGGAAAAATTCGAAGTTGCTGCTATACTCAGCATAGAAAACGGAAAGAGCAGGTATGAATCTGTTGGAGAGGTAGACGAGGCAATAGACTTCCTCAATTATTATGCAGACGAATACGAGAAGAACAAGGGCTATACAAGGAAGACAAAGCTTGAAGCGAGCACTGCAAAGGTGCAGGCAGGCTTCCAGGGAGCGCCTGGAAGCGAGGAAAAAATAACAATAGCAATGAGGCCTTACGGTGTCTTCGGAGTAATAGCCCCGTTCAACTTTCCAATTTCCATAGCAGTCGGCATGAGCACAGGTGCGCTTATAACAGGCAACGCTGTAGTGTTCAAGCCTTCTAGCACAGACAACATGTCTATGCTCACAGGTTTCAAAATAGCGGAAATATTCAGGCTTGCAGGCGTTCCTGACGGTGTTTTCAACTATGTTACAGGTCCGGGTTCAGAAGTAGGAGACGAGCTTGTGGCAAGCAGCAAGGTCAGCGGAATAGTTTTCACGGGTTCTAGAACCGTAGGCATGGGCATGATGAAAAAGGTGCTTGATGCAGGGCAGCAAAAGGTCTTCATAATAGAAATGGGAGGCAAGAATCCGGCAATAGTCTCTAAGTATGCAGACCTTGACGATGCAGTAACTGGTGTTGCAAGTGCGGCCTTCGGCTTTGACGGGCAGAAATGCAGCGCCTGCTCGAGAGTCTATGTGCATGAATCTATAAAGGAGCAGTTTGTTTCAAAGCTTATAGAAAAAATGCGCTCATTCAAGATAGGTAATCCATTGAGCAAAGATGTCTACATGGGTCCGCTCATAAGCAAGGCAGCCCTTGAGAAATACACGAAAGCGGTTGAAGAGGCCAAGCAGACAGGCAGGCTTCTTTATGGCGGCAATGTAGTAAATACAGGATTAAACGGGGCTTATGTCGAGCCGACGCTTGTAGAGGTCGACCAGGGCAGCAGGCTCATGCACGAAGAGCTTTTCGTGCCTATACTTTCGCTAGGCACATACAAGACTTTTTCAGAAGCCATGCAAAAGGCAAACGATACAGAGTACGGTCTTACGGCAGGCCTCTACTCAAAGAAAAGAAGCGAGATAAAGGATTTTCTGAAGAACATACAAGCCGGCGTAGTTTACGTCAACAGGAGAACAAGCGCAACTACAGGAGCAATAGTAGGCGCGCATACATTCGTAGGCTGGAAAGGCAGCGGCTCGACGGGCAAAGGCACAGGCAGCAAGTTCTACCTTCAGCAATTCCTCAGGGAGCAAAGCCAGGCCGTTGTAAGATAAGGAAAGGATTTTGTGCACTTGTTAGCTTTGTTCAGGCCGAGGCATTACAATACTGTTAGTGTTTACTTTGGCAAATACAAGTTCAAGGCATTCATTGCCGATTCATTTGCAAAGAAAATGTTCGGGCTGATGTTCTGGAAAGGAATAGGCAAGAAGGAGTGCATGCTTTTCGTTCTTGATAAGCCCGCAAAGGCAGGCATATGGATGCTTAACATGCAGTTTTCTATAGACATAGTGTGGGTTTCAGAGGATAAAAGAGTAGTAAGCATAGTCAAAAACGCTGAGCCATGCAAGGGCCTTTTCGGCTGCACGGTATACTATCCAGATAAGCCTGCAAAATATATCTTGGAATTCGGAAGCAAAACAGCGTCAAAAATAGGCCTGCGTGCAAACTCCAAGCTTGAATGGTGATTTCACGACCGAAATAATAAAGGTCAACGCACTTAGACCGGAAAAGGAGCTTATAGAAAGAGCCGCTGAAATAATAAAAAGCGGAGGCACTGTCATATTCCCTACAGAAACAGTTTACGGGCTGGGCGCCAACGCTTTTGATGCAAAAGCTGCGCTTAAAGTATTTGAAGCGAAAAATAGGCCAGCCGACAATCCTTTGATTGTGCACATTGCAAGCATCGAGCAACTTGGCGATGTTGCATCAAACATTCCTGAAAAATTGCTGCCGATTCTCAACAAGGTTTGGCCCGGGCCTTTGACATTCATACTCGACAAGCAGGACCGCATACCTTTCGAAGTTACCGGCGGCCTAGCCACGGTAGCAGTGCGCATGCCCGCACATCCAGTCGCCCTTGAGCTCATAAAAGAATCAGGCGTGCCAATAGCGGCTCCTAGTGCAAACATAGCCACAAGGCCGAGCCCGACAAAAGCAGAGCACATAATAAAAGAAATGTCAGGCAAAGTAGACGCCATAATAGATGCAGGCCGGACGTTCTTTGGACTTGAATCAACAATACTCGATGTTAGAAAAACTCCCCCTGTTCTCCTTAGGCCGGGTCCTTTCACTTTGGAGGAGCTAAACAAACTTTTCGGCAAAGTTATTGTTACAGAGTCTGCAAAGGGCAATGCAGAAGCTTCCGTTGCAATAGCTCCTGGAATGAAATACAAGCACTACGCTCCTCAAAAAAAGCTTTTGCTTGTGCCTGACAAAAGTGTCCTGAAGCAAATAGCGGAGTATTGTGTAGGCAGCAATCTGCGCATTGCAGTGCTTTGCAGCAATGAAACAGCAAGCTCAATGCCTGATATTTTGTCGATCCGCCTCGGAAGCGAGAAGAACCTTTACGAAATAGCTAGCAATCTGTTCGATTCGTTCAGGCAGCTCGATTCGCTTGATGCAAGCCTTGGCTTGATTCAAGCATTTCCAGAGCAGGGCATAGGCCTTGCGATAATGAACAGGATCAGGAAAGCTACCGGGTTTTCAACAATCGAAAGCCTTGATGAATTCAAAAAACTGTCAGGAAATTGACGTCTTTTGGAGCTTTTTGTCCTCGTAGAGCAGCAGGTCTGTATCTAATCTGCCAGTTTTGCTTTTCCAGCAGTATATGCTGTGCGAGCAAATCACTCCGTAGATGCCTTCGCCCACGCTTTTGCATATTATGTCTGTCACCTTTTCCCTTTCTACAAGGTTCTTGAAATCTGGTCCTATGTGATCCTTTGCCTTGAAGGCATTCTCTATATAGCTGATTTTTGACTTGTAACCGTTCTGCTCCTTTGTCAGTTCGACAAGGGCGAAATACGGAGATTTGCCAAGCACACTGCTTACGCGCGCATCGGCTTGCTGCTCCATGACAGGAACTAGTATCTTGAACTCTTTTCTCTCAACAGGCTCCACATGCACGGTAACCGACTTAACACTTTCGACTTCTTCTTTTATTCTGTTCTCTATTACTTCAGTTATCGGATGCGCCTCGTCTATTGTCATTAAAGGATTCATTTCAACTACTAATTCTACGAATATTACCGGGCCGGCCCACCTTAGCCTTGCCTCCTTTACTTTCCTGATGCCTTCGATGTGCTCGGCTATGTCTATTACCTTTCGCATTGTCTTCTTGTCCTTAGGCAGGTCGAGCAGGCTCAGCAGTGCTTCCTTTGCTATAGAATATGCAGTGAACATGAGCACGCCAAAAGCTATGAGTATTGCAAGCACGTAAAACAGGTAAATGTGCGTATAGCCATAGATCAGCAGGCCAGCAGCTACTCCCAGGCCCTCGTATACGTCAGTATAGGTGTGTCTGCCGTCTGCTCTCAACGAAGGAGAATGCAAGATGTTTCCTGCTTTTATTTTCAGGTAGCCAGCAATATAAAGAGGGATTACAGAGACAAGTTCAAACAAAGCGGCGATAGTGGAGAAGCCCGGCAATGCTTCGAATCCAGAAACAATAAAATCTACGCTAAAATATACTATAAGCACAGCTATAAGCAAAGTTATCAGGTCTTCAAGCTTGAAGAATCCGTAAGGCAGGTTTTGGGTAAAGTTGGCCTTTGTTACCCTTATTGCCGCAAGTATAAATAGGGTTAGCACAACGTCAAATGTGATGTGTGCTGTTTCTAACGCCAGGGCAAGATTGTTGGTATAAAAGTAGCCTACAAGCCTTATCAGCAACGCACCAAATATCGAAGCAAACGAAAGCAAGACAAGCTGCTGCCATTGCATCTTGTTGACAAAGCTATACATCCACAACAACCCTTACAATCCACTGCTTTTTCTTTTCGACAGACAGTTCATAGGGCGTTACTGCTTTTATTTCAAGCAGTGACAAGTCCCTGTCGGCTTTTTTGTAGAAAAGCTTGCCCTGAAGCCGCAGCCTGCTGCCTTTTTGTTCTATCTGCTTAACCTTCAGGGCATAGGCGTGCAGCGCCTTTTCGTCTGTTTTTGTAAGTATGTCTTGCAAAGTATACCACAACAGATCTTCCTTGCTGCCGGCAGACTCGTTTATTTCAACCTGCTTTTTCTGAGCTTTTTCAGCCTTTACTTTTTTCAGGTCAAGCATCACGTTTAGCATTGCCTCTGCTGCGTTTTCGATAGCCTCTTTAAAGGTCTTGCCATACGCTTCAAATTCCACGTCTGCAGTATGCGGCAAATATCTGTATTTCATAAATTTCACTAGCAAAGCAATACTACTTGAATAGAAAAATATATAGATGAGTAACGAAGCAGGCAGCGCTACGCCTTTGTAATTATGCAGTATTTATATAGGCTTAGATCCAATTATGAATGTCCAGTGAAGAATAGAGTAACTGCTGAAAAATGATGAAGTCTAACATCGGCTGAGGACAAAAGGTGTTGCAATGAACGATGGCACAAAAAGAGTTGTCGCGCTTGCACTTTTGGTTTTGGCGCTAACTTCTACTGCCTATCTTTCGGTTCCGACTGAAATAGAGGATACCAATCCGGCAACTTATGTCATAGTGCCTTTGCTCATGCTTCCTTTGTTTGCTTTGTTCACAATCAAAATAGCCGATTCGCTAAAGCAGATGCGGCCCAGCCTGCTGCCAGGCACTCTGCTTTTCTTAGTGTTTATCATTCTGCTCTTCACCCTGAGGTTTTTGTTTTCTTTCGAGTTTGTAAGCATGGGCCTTTACCTGCTTCTCTTCCCGCTTGCTATTGCCTCTTTCGTTTCTCTTCTTTTCGGCCTTAGAAATGTCAGCAAGTTCAAGTCTCTTATGCTTTACTCTGTTTTTTCGTCGCCGGCCGTGCTTGTCTATCTGCTTAAGCTTGATCCTCTGTTTGCGCATGCAAACTCGCTGTTGATCTTTTCGGCGCTGCACCTGTTCGTGAAAGGCGTTGTTTTTAACGCGCCTATCACAATAAGCACCGTTTCAAGCTCGATAGGCATAGGCCAGGCGTGCGTGAGCCTCGGAATTTTTGTTGCGCTTGCCCTATTTCTAATTCCAGTTGCATACTTCTATGCCGGTTCTTTCTATAGGAAGCTTGCCTGGCTGGTTTCTGGCGTGGTGCTTCTCGTAGTGCTGAATTTGCTCAGGATGCTTGGCATCGCATATTACTGGCTTGCTTATGGCCCAAGCAAGGCTCTGATTTTTATACACGAGTTCATAGGCAGCTTGCTGTTTTACATAGCAATAATCGCAATGCTGCTCGTCGCAGGAAAATTCGGGCTTAAAATAGCAAAGGCAAAGGCGCGGAAGGTGCGCATGAAGAGGGGCTCAAAGCTTGGCAAGTCATATGCTCTTGCAATGTGCCTTTCGGCAGCATTTGCAATCGTTTACATCTTGCTTAGCCTTAATTACGCCTATGCTCCGCGCCTGCCTGCAGTAGCTCTGGCAAGCTCAACGGAATTCAACTTCAGCAATTCGAGCATAGGCAAGCAAATAAGCTCATCGCTTTATGGCAAGGGCTTCAAGAACTTGTATGTGCAGTTGCGGCAAGGAATAGGCGTAATGGTTTGGAATTCCACGATAAACTCTTCAAATCCCATTGTTCTTTATTTGACAAGCCCCAGCTTCGTAAGCACGAAAGACCTGCTTAGAAACAGCACGATAAAGGGCTACATGTACTTCTCAAGCACACAGGGCTCGACATCAGAACTTTTTGACGTGATTTCAAATAAAACCGAATTCTTCGTGCTTTCGGTAAGAACGCCTTTTGTTTTCGCGAATTCGACTTCTGCCCTCGCCAGCGCCTATGTCATCATTCCAAGCTATCTTGTAGGCAGCCAGAAATGCGCTTACAGTTATGCTTATACCTTTGCCTACAATATTTTCAACAAGAACATGTACAATTCAAGCGAAAGCTCGCGCCTCGAGGCCGCATACTGCATAGGCTCTAAGATTGCAGGGTGATTTAATAAAATTCGAGTTTTCTGCAGGCGCCTTTGTTTACTTGATGAAAGAAGGCAAGCCCTACTTGCTTGTGCTCCGGCGCGAGAAAGATTATGACATACCAAAAGGGCACATAGAAAAGGGCGAAACTGCGATAGAGGCGGCAAAGAGAGAAGTAAAAGAGGAGACTGGTCTTGAGCCGAAGTTCCTGCCCTATTTCTGGCTCACAACAAAGTACTTTTTCTTCGAAGACAAGGAAAAGGTGTTCAAGACAGTCAAATTCTTCATCGCAGAATCAAATACAGATAAGGTAACAATCTCGTTTGAGCACATAGGCTATTCTTGGCTTACTTATGAAGAGGCCATGAACATTATAGGCTACAAGGACCTTAAGCAGATTCTTCCAGAAGTTTATGATTACATTCTGCGAAACGAGGCCATGAAAAAGCTCAATAGCGAGTATGCCAAATTGCCGGAAAAAGCCAATAGCTGGAATCTTAGCAGGAATTTCGTTCCTGGCGAAGGCCCTTTAAACGCGGAGACCATGCTAGTTGGCCAAGCTCCAGGAAGAAACGAAGACGAGCAGCTGAGGCCATTTGTTGGCAGAGGAGGCCAGCTTCTTGACAAGATGCTTAAAGCCGCAAAGATAGACCGGCAAAAGGCATACATAACAAGCGTGGTTCAGTTTTATCCTCCTGGCAACAGGGTGCCCACAAAAGATGAAATTGATATGTGTCTGCCTTTCCTGAAGAGGCAGATAGAGATAGTCAAGCCGAAGTTTGTAATACTGCTAGGCAATGTGGCAAGCGGTGCAGTTATCGGAATTAGCAGCGTGAATGAAAAACACGGGAGCAGCATAAGTAAGGACGGCATAACTTACTTTGTAACATTCCATCCTGCTGCTGCTTTGAGGTTCAAGAGCATAGAGGCCATGATGCTTGAGGACTTGAAAAAATTCGGCGAAGAAATAAAGGCCGCTCCGTCAACAAGAAATAATAAATAATGTGGTTTACTATATTAAAGGAAGGGCCCGTAGCTTAGCCTGGTTGGAGCGCCCGACTGATAATCGGGAGGTCCGGA
>JBMFVN010000008.1:0-17778 GCA_049965975.1 Candidatus Micrarchaeia archaeon | reverse complement strand
AGTTGTTATAAGCAGGCCGCCTGAGCCGCCGTATGATTACCTGCTTAACGATCCGACAAATTCTATTTTCATAGGTATAACAAAACTTTTTAGCGTGCCTTTCACATGGACTTTTGCCAATCTTACAAACCCGCACATAGCTGTAGTTGGAATAACAGGCGCAGGCAAGAGCTTTTTCGTAAAGACATTTCTTACTAGGGCAAGCTTCATATGGAATACTAATGCAATAATAATAGACTGGGCTGGTGAATACAAAGCATGGGTAAAGCAAAGCGGGGGCACAATAGTAGCACTTGGAAAGGGCGACTATCTCAACATAATGGACTTGTCAGGCATGAAGCCGCTTGACAGAGCAAAGCAGATCATGAACTCTCTTGAAATTCTTACAGATATTAGCGATTACCCGGAGCAAAAGAGGCTTACCGAAGAAGCCATAGAGCAGGCATATGTTAATGCCGGCTTCACTCTTTCAGAAACGCCCCAGCCGAATGCTGAAGCGCCAACGCTTAAGGAAGTGATAAGCCTGCTAGAAGAGCAGCTTCAAGAAGGCACTTACGAATACCCTGCCGAATTGGAAAACGCAGTGTACAGGCTGAGACAGTTTGCAAGGGAAGGCGAGGACTACTTTGCAAGGAAGAGCACCCTTGACCTTGGCAAGCTAGCAAGCTCTGGTCTTGTAGACATAGACCTTTCAGGCTTGCCCGACGAGCGCTTCAGGGCGCTTGCTGCATTGTTCATACTTCAGACACTCAAGGAAAAAATGAGGATGGAAGGCTGGTCAGCGTCTAAAGGATTGAAAGCCCTTGTTGTATTGGACGAAGCATGGAAAGTTGCAAGCGATGAAAGGAGCGATGCAGTAACAATAATCAGGGAAGGCCGAAAGTACCAGTTCGGCCTAATCGTGGCTTCGCAGAATCCTACTGACATAAACGAGGCAATATTCTCAAACGTAGGAACTACTGTGCTTCTGAGGATCAGATTCGAGAGGTTCCTGAACTACCTCCAAGGTTCTCTAAACTTTTCAGACTACATGCGCAAGGAGATAAGCTCTTTCGGGGTCGGCCAAGCAGCGATAGACATGTCATTCCAAGTAAACGTGGACTTTCCAGAAACCTTTGTAATAAACAGGGTAGTCGGCGAGGTTCCTCTTGACGTTTACACAATCAATGTCGCTGATATTCTCACGCAGAGCGAGCTCGCAGACGAGAGCATACAAAAAGAATACTTCCTGGAAAAGATAGATATGACTTCAAAGTTTGTTGAAAATAACATAAGCTCTGATTCTATGAATAACATATTTGCCAAGTTCGACGCGCAGAGCAGGCTTCTAGACATAAGGAGCTTTTTGCAGATTTTGATTAATGAAAAGATAAGCAAGGAGACGATAACCAACTTTCTCAGGTCATTAGGCCTGCCAGACGCAATTATAATAAGGGCATTTACCTATGTGACATGAAAAGCACAAGGCGATTTCAATGGGCATGACGTTTACAATATCAAGGCAGGCCCTGCAGAGGATGCTTACCCTAATGGGTCTTAGTGACAAGACAGTCCAGGACCTTCTTGGCGTTCTCAACAAGCAGCATAGGCATGTAGACGCTGTGTCGTTTGTAGGCCTGCTTGTCAAGTCAGGCCTTAAAACTGACCAAGTAACAAACGTACTTAGGAGAATTGGAATAGACGACGTTACAATAACCGATATTTTCAACGCATTCGACGAGGAAAAAATAAAAGAGGAATATGGCAAGCTGGTCCAGCTCGAGTTGGGATCCTAATGCAAGAAACAAAAAGCGTATGCATTATTTGCGGCAAGGAGAAGCCTGGGATAGAGGTAAAGCCAGACTTCGTGATAGAAAGCATTAGGTGGATAAAGAGGAATATAACAAAAAACGAGAAGGGCAACAAGCTTGTCGTATGCAGGGATTGCTATCCAACATACAAGAAGCTTAGGGAAAGGTTCGAACGAAGGGAGAAGATTTATCTCACGCTTGGCATACTGTTTGCCCTGCTCTCTTTTCTGCTTTCCTCAAATAAGCTTTACGGCCTTGGAATAGGCTTGCTTGTCATAGCTCTGCTTTATTTGTTTTCTTTGCTTAACTACATACCTTCTTTGAACATAGAAGCCGTGCACGGGCAAGAAAGAGGCAAAGCCAGAGCCAAAAGTTAATAATACCTTGTTGTATAATATAAACTTGAAGGCACGGTGCGTATACAATGGCCGAAGAGGAGGCGTTAGAACCAAAAATAGAAGAAGTGCAAATGCCCGGCTCATTGGTCACCAGCTTCGATGCCATAAAGAGCAAGATATTACAAATTCCTTTGTATAGCGTAAGCCAGAATGGCGACGAGCTTGTAGCAGTAAACGTAGAAAGCGTAAACATACATAAGGAGCCTTTTCTGTTTTACATAATAAGAATAAGGAAAGACGGCCTTGTTATCACCTATTCCATTGTGCCTAATACGAGCGAAAGGCTTAGGCGTGCTACTGTTGTGAAGAATGTTGCAAGCCTTCTAGCAATAATAGCAGACGACTTCAAGATAGATGACCAGAAATTTTTGCAATATATAGATTCGGTAATAACAGAATTGCTGAACGGTCTTAACGATAGCTATAGTGTTCTTTTCAACAAGTACGATTCTTTGCTTGAAGAGTATGCCAGCCTTAGAAAGCTTGTGTCAGAGCTTACAATCTCGAACAGAAACCTGACAGTCCAGACCACGCAGCTCAGCGAGGAAAACAAAAACCTCAAAGCACAGCTGGATGCTTTGCAAACGTACTCTGACGAAACCCTGATGACAATGGTGCAGGATTGGCTCGAAGTCCATGACAGCACAATAGACATAGACGAATTTGCAAAGACCTACAAGCTATCGCAGCCGAGGGTTGAGCAGGTGCTTAACAAGATGGTGAGCTTGGGCTATATAGAGCTTAAAGGCTAGCATCGGTGTTGGCATGATCTACAGGGTAGCTATAAACAAAAAGTATCAGTACATAAAGGTTTACAGGATTCTAAAGAAGGTGGGAGGCAAAGAGTCAGTAATTTCTAAGGAATTTTCAAAGATCATAGATAAATTTTTCAACAAAAATAAGCCAGTAGGAAGTTTATAGTATGCGCGTATTAAAATATTTGGTCTTAGCTGTCGTAATAATTGCCATTTTGCTAGCCGTTATTTTTATTACTGTGCACTCTGCGCTTACCGCAGTGTCGCACAAGCCCGTACCGGCTCCGGTTCTTCCAATATCCCTGAGTATAAGCCCGATCTACTCTGCGTTTCTAACTTATTCAGATGCGCAGTCGTTTGTAAGCTATGCGCTGTTTTCCTACAATTTCTCAAATGCTCTTGGCGCAAACGTAACAATAAGCACTTATTCGGAGAACCCTATACGGCCCATATACGTGCTCAACGTTACCTATTATTCGATTTATTCGTTTGATTCGAGATCTTTTTATAATGCCTTTATGCACTACCTTTCAAATTTGGGTCTTGTTTTAAATTCTACAAGCGTGTCTTTTGTTTCAATTCAAAACATTTCGCACATTAGCAACAATTCAATAGTTGTGATACCTTCAGGCCTGATGCCCGAGCCTTTGCTTGAAAATTACTCTATAAGCGTGTTCAGCATGCTCAACAAGGGCGACACCATTGTTTATGCAGGCCAGAGCTTTAACAAGTCCATAGGTGCTTCAGGGATAATTTACATTACTCCATCGAACATAACTTCTGTTTTGGCCAATTATTCGCTTTCAACTTTTCCTGCGTCATTAGGTTTAAACAAGACTGTGCTGGCCAACGCTTCAAATCTGAAGCTATGCAGCAAGCCAACATTCATATTTAGCCATGGTTCTTTCTACGAAGGGGCATCATATATCGCTTCTCATAACGGTACATTTATTGCGTTTTCAAACTATCCTGCTGTTGCCTGGCAAAATGTCAGCGCCTTTGCAAAGTCTGTTGCTTATGGCTTATCAGATGACTTCTGGCTGCACAGACTCGCCTACGGCAACTATACCTTAAATAAGACTTCAGGAAGCGGAAGGCTTGGCGTATTTTCTAACGTTTCCGGAATACCCGTAAGCATGCCCCTTTCGAATTTACTTTCTAGCCTGAATGGCTCGTATACCTTGCTGCACTTTACCGCCTACAATTCGTCGGCCTCTCTTTCAAAGATATTGCTTTTCAGACCAAAACCTGTTGGCACTGGAATTCTAGGAATTCCAAGCAGCGTGAACGATACGCAAACTGTATCTATTTATATAAATGTGACCACTCCGCAACAAGTCCAGATGCACATCGATCTTTATAATGGTAACATGAGCTATGCAGCCTCTATACCGATAACCCAGTCATTTTTGGGTACCGTAGCGATCTATTTGCCTTACCAATTCAGGCTGCCTTCAGGCACGTACATAGCAGTGCTTAGGAACCAGCTAAACCAGAATTTTTCAGCTGCGATCTTCAAAATTCCGCAGTTTAGGCTTGTTCCTGTATCGCTGGATTTCAAAAACGAGAGTTTTGTATTTCGCGTATACAGCGGTTCGTCCCCTGTTAATGCACGTGGTCAAATCAGTTTAAATGGTGCCTATAACGAATCAGTAAGCATAGTGAACGGCACTTTGGATTACGTATTGCCGAAGGGCGCTATTTTGGGCTATGGCAACCAGACTTTCAGGCTAAATGTCATAAGCACGCAGCTTACCTATTCAACCGCCTATGTGAAGAAGATCCTGCACATACCTGTATTTTACATAGAAATTGGCATAGTCGGTCTCGCAGTGCTGCTCCTCAATATCGTCCTTAAGCCGCCCAATGTTGACCAATATTACATAGATGTTCCATCTTTTCCGCCAGAAAAGAAAGAGATAGTAAAGGTAAGTCGATCCGACTTGGTCAACATTTTTGACAAAATTAACTTCTACTATCATTGGTCTTTCATGCCAGTGACGCTTGAAGAGTTCAAGCAAGGCATAAATGCGCATCTGCACTACGGCACGCTTCCTATTTCAATAACAACCCAAAATACGCAAATGTTGCTCGACCAGCTCATAAAATTTGGAGACGTAATAGAAGAATCTGGCTATTTTGCGCCTACCTCATGGATTGCCCAGTCAAAGCACGATATGGATTATCTAGTGGTGTTCAGGGCCCTTAGAGACTATTGCGTTTCTCACGCGATGCTATTTACCGAGCTTAATATCGAGACAAGGGCAGACATGCTTGTAACAAAGGAAGGCAGGCAAGCGCCAATAATAATCTATTCGCGTAGCGGCATGAGGCAATTCGAGATAAGCGAAAATTCTGTAACATTCATAGTTTTCATAAATTCAGATGTTGAAAACGATTTCAGGCAGAAACTTTACCTTTCATTCAACGATACGGCAAACGTGCTGCGCCTTGCAATAGAATATGGCCGTGTCAAATTGGTTAATTTGGAAGACCTGGACCTCTTGGTATTTTGAAATGTCTTTTTACCAAGGCACTTTCTTGAGCTTTAGCTTATACGCTGTTTTGTTGGTGTAAATGTGAAGCAAGCCGGTGATTGCGACTAAGAAGATTATTCCTAGCAGATCTGGAAAATGGCCAAAAGGCAAGGCGAAAAGCAGCGCAAACACGAAGAACAGATACTGATCTGCTAATGGCAGGTTGCTCCCTTCTTTAAGGTTCATCTGCCTCTTCAAGAAGCTGCCTAGAAGGTCTCCAGCATGGGCTCCAAAAGACATGGCTATGCCGCTTAGGAGCATGAAAGGCATGAAAACAGACTCTATTGCTGCTATTGTTGCGCCACTGAGTATTCCTGCTACAAGCCCCCTTATTGTTTTATGGTCTCCAAAAATTCTTTTCTTCCTGAAAGTCCTCCCAAAATCAAGGGGTACGCCTCCGCCAAATATTACCGGGGTGCCGTTTGCCACATACGCTGGCAGTATGAACAGCAAAGGGTATACTATTGCATCATAAACTAATTCTTCAAGCATGGAAATTGCCCTTTTGGCCTTCTGCAAATTTCTGCGAGCCGCCCCCGACAAACTCGCTTATTTTTGACTTTGCATAGTCTACTGCACTGATTCCTGATCTTGTCCCTGCCATGCATATGACTTTGCCTTCTCTGTTTGAGATTAGCACAACCGCGTCTTCGTTCTCTCTAACTATTGCGTTTCCTACTTTTACCATGAGGTCGCGCGGAACGTCTAGCTCTAGCTTTATTTCCTTTTCTCCCTTGTACGCGATTGCAATGGCTTTTGCAAGAGCTTCAGCAGCCTTTTCTGTCTGCTTTTGCCTTTTGTCGTTGCTTTCGAGTAATTCGCGAAGCCTTGCCTCTGCTGTGCCGGTCTCGGCATTGAGCAGTGTTGACAAGCTTTTAAGCTCCTTGTGCTCTTTCTGGAAATACTCCAAAGCAGCCTCTCCTGCAACAAACTCTATCCTGTCAACGCCATCGTGTATCCTGTAGCTGTTTGTTATTTTCACAAGGCCTATTAGCTGTTCCCTGCCTACTGCATGAAGTCCGCCGCATGCTTCTGCGTCTATCAGCGTGCCATCAAGTGCTGTTATTGTTACTATTCTCATTTCCTTTGCAGGCACGCCATGCCCCTGGTATATCGAAAAGCCGTACCTGCTTTCCGCTTCGCCCCTGCTCATTGTTTCTGCTTTTACCTTTATGCCTGAACGCAGCCAGCTGTTCACCAGATTTTCTATTTCACTGATTTCCTTTTCGTCAAGCTTTTCATAATGAGCTATGTCAATGTGCGCTTTCTCTGGCTCTTTTCTTGCGCCTTCCTGCCATGCGTGCTTGCCCAGGATTTTTCTTGCGGCGGCGCTTATGAGGTGCGTTGATGTATGATGAGCAATAAGCTTGTTTCTTCTTTCTTCGTCAACCTTTGCTTCAACGCTCTTTCCTGTTTCGAACGAATGCTCATTCTCTAGTATATGCACTATGACTTTGCCTACTTTTTGAACATTTGTTACTTTTTCGCCGTCTATGTAGCCGGTGTCTGGAGCCTGACCTCCACCCTCTGGATAGAACGGGGTTTTATCTAATATTACATATCTGCCTTTGGAATAAAGCACTTTTGCCTTTGCTTCGATGGCAAAATTGTAGTAAAGCTGTTCTGTAGCAGGCAGGCTTTCTGTGTCTATGTCCAGCTGTATTTGCTGCTTTTTCTCCTTTTTGACAAGATCATTTGTTATTATGTGCGAGTACATGTTTTCTGGCAGGGAAATGCTTATTCCCCTTTTCTGCGCCGTTTCTTCAAGCATTTCAGGAGTAACCCCATGGCTTTCATAAAGGATTTTTAATTCATCGGCGCTTATCTTGCTGCTTTTGCTTATCGTTGCCTCTGCAATCTTTCTTGCTGTTTCGAGCGTGCTTGCATATCTTTCCTTTTCAACTTTTTCTATTTTCTCAAATACGTCTAAGCTTTCTGAAAGACCGGGGTACAACTCCTCTAGCTCTTCGGCTACGAGCCGCGCTATGTCTGTCAGACCGGTGCGCAGCTTTAGCTCGTTAGAAAAGTCAACAGCTCTCCTGAATATTACTCTCAGATTATAGCCGCCACCTATGTTCGAAGGAAGCGCTCCGTCGTTTACGGCAAAGAGCAGTGTCTTTGTATGGTCGACTATTGCATAAAGCTCCTGCATTGGCCTTATTTTTGCAGTATAATCCTGCATGGAAATGCCTGCATTGCGCAGCAGCTCCTCTATTTTTTTGTTTATGTTGCTTGTTTCTGTGACATCGAGCGAACCGGCGTGTGCCGCGAATTTGGCGTAAAGCTTATTATCCATCTGTATTCCGTTTTCCCTTGCAATTTTTTCTATTATGCTGCCAAATGCCGCGTCGTATACGTTGCTATAACCAGTATAATACCACAACGCCCTCTCAAATCCCCAGCCGACATCAACAACCTTTGTCCTAAGCTCCTTTGTCTGATTGTTCGCTATGCCGAATTCTGTAAAGACATTGTTTACTATTTCAAGCCCTTTCGAGAACGTTTCCAGGCTGGGGCCAAAGGCAGAAAAGTCAGGCATGGCCCAGACGTCTTCGTGATATATTATGTCTTCCTTCTTTATTCCGAGGACTTCTGTAAGAAACTTGTAGTTAAGCTCTATCGTGCGATCTTTCCAATAGCCTGCTTTTGGCCAGTCAAAAGCAGTCTGGTTGGCCATCATAAAGGAAGTGAAGTGCCTGCCAGTAATTCCAACGTTTTCTATATCGTTGAAGCGCAGGCATTGCTGTGGCACAAGCAAAGGATTGGCAGGGTACTCGAAGCTTATTGTCCCGTTTTCTATTCTCTGGAAGTCCTGTATGCCTGCTATGGTGAAGTATAGATCCTGCCTCCACCTGCTCACAACAGGGTAGCCGCTTACTATGGAATGGCCGTTTTTACTGAAAAAGTCTTCAAACCTTTTCCAAAATTCAACATAACCTATTTTTCTGGGCTGCTCCCTGAAAAAAGAATATGCATTATGCGAAGAATCGCCACAAGTAGTCCTGTTTGGGTCTGCTGTCCAGAAATATCTGCCGCAGATCTCGCATTTCTTTCTCTCAAATCCCTGCTCTTCGAAAGTCTCTACCTTGTAGTACTTTTCAGGATTTTTTGAAAATTCTTCTTTAAGCTTTTCCTTGCTCATCTTTTCAGGCTCTCCCATTCAATCGCCATTCCACCAGACTTTGCACTCCTTTCCATAAAACTTGCAAAGTTTGCATTTCCATTTTTCTTCCTCGCTGACAGGCAGCGCCTCCCGGTCTCCATTCCAATATCCCAATGCAAATTTCAATTGGCTATTTATTTTTTCTTCACTATAATTTATTATTATGCTGCTTGTTTGCTTTCCGCTGAACCTGTCGATATAGCGAAGCTCAAGTTTTTCGCTTATGGGAGGCAAGGCGCTTATGGCGTCGAATACCATTCTGTAAATCTCACCTATGTTTGCAAACTCCTCTTTTATGCCTATGGCATGGAGTCCCCTCAGAAAAGTGTCTGAAAGCTTCAGCGACTCTATGCCGTATGACTTTGCAAAGTTGTATAATGTGTATTCTCTCTTTTTTATGCTATCAAGGAGCTTTTTGTAGAGCATTATCTGCACTGTATGCAGTTTAATCTTCGCTTCGTCAAAAGCTGCAATGCGTGCATTCGTCTCTATCGTCTTTAGCTCTATTATTCGCGTGCTTTCGTTTTCTTTTCTCAACTCGTCTATCTTGCCGACTATCCTGTAGCCGTTCAAAGAGCCGTATATTTGCAATTCTCTGCATATGCCTTTTTCATCAAGAGTCTTTAGAGCTAAATAGTCCTCGTAGCCTACCTTGTACATGTAGTCTGCATAGGTTACCGGCTCAACTGTGAGCGGTATGAATGTTTCTGCCTGAAGTGTTTCATGTATTTGCCTGCCTCTTCTCATCTGCTCTGTGTACTTTTTGCCATACAGATAGTTCAGCTCCATTTGCTTCTCGCACCAGAACTGGCTTGCTATGTCTGTAGCAGATATGCTTGACTTGCCCAATTGTTTTAGTTTGTTTTCCTTGTATGGCATACTATCATCGCTATATTGCCCTGAGAAGACCGGATGTCTTTGCAAAGCCGCCTATAAAGTCTGCCATTACCATTATGCTTTCATAGGTTATGGCTATTATTAAAGCAGGATAGAAAAGCAAGCCAATCCAATAAGTCCCCATCGTGCTTCCTATGCCCTGAACAGCTGTTACAAGCGGGCTTGTAGGGCTTATGGCGTTTTGTTCTACGCCCGTTCCTTGGCTGTTTGAGACTATTTCCTGGGTTTCAGTGTTTATAGTAGCAAGAACGCTTGTGCTTGTGAAATAGAATGCGATCGAGAAAAGAACGGGCATTATAAAGTAGAAGCCTATTGCTATTGCCATCATCATGCCTCCAACGCTTCTTGTAGGGAAGAGTGCACGTAGTATAATGCCAGGTATAAGGAATACAGGTATGCTAACATACATGAAGAACAATATCGCATAAAATTCAGTATAAAGTAAGAGCAAGGCTTCCAAGATCATCGATGTCACTGCATTTATCGGCATAAGGTAGTAAATTTCAATAGGAAAAGCCCAGATCGGCGGAACGACAAAGTTTTCAAGCCCACCGGCAGTAATTGTAAGACTTATACTTGAATAATAAGAATCTATTAAATATGTGTTGTAAAGGGATTTTTCCAACTCGATTGTGGCATTTATGTTTTTGCCAAGATATGTAAGCGCAGTGGTATACGGATCTATGTTCCCTGTTGCAAAAGCAGGAAGTATGCCAAGCATTACTGCTGAGAGAAACAGAAAGATGACAACAATTATCGTAGTTGCTATTGCTTCATAAAACTCGCCAATGCCAAATGTGCGTATCTTATCGTTTCTAAGCACAACCCCGACAACAAATATTATTGTTGCTAGCATAAACGATACAAGCAAGGCCGCCGCTGCTATCGGAAACCACTGAATCCATATGTCTGCCGCAGCTTGGTTTATTTCATTGCAGTACCATGTAGCTATGTACTGCGCATATGGATAGCTTTGGCAGTTTGCCACTGTTCCTTGAGACGAAACTATGACGTGGTGGGGCTTTGTCGTGATAGGTGCTGTAGCAAGAACTATGCTCGTGCTAATAGCAAGCAATGCCATGAAGCCGATTATCAAATACCTTTTTTCCATTCACACGCCTATATGATGCTGCTTATATTTGTCATGAGGCTCAGAAAGTCCATGCGTTCGCCTACCGCTTGTGAAAAGTCTCTTATAAACACATCAACAAGCACAAGGTCTATTACAGGTATAAAAAGCAAGCCTACGAAAACAATTGCTATCGGTATGAGAAAATTGATGTTGGTGAAAGTCAATAAACCAAGTATGGCTTCCGGGCCATTCCAGATGACAGAAAGCCCTCTTAAATCATTGGCAGCATAACTATTTTGCAATGCAACATCGATAAAGCCATAGGTTGTGGCTAAAAGTAATGGCAGTATTATTCCAATTCCTACCCCAAAAGCTATCATTGCCCCGCCAAAGCTCCTCGTTATTGAAAAGATCCTTGAGATCAAACCTATTGCCATAAAAATCGATACGAGGATTGGAGCTGTTGCCAGAAGTAAAAGCAGTATCCTGCTTAATATGTAAAAAGAAAACAGCATGGATATGTAAAGGAGATACGAGCTTAGCATACTCTGAGGCGCAAGGGTTAGTATCGTACTTCCACTTATTTTTGCAACTCCTAATGGTAAAGAGAATTGTCCTTGCCAACTTAATGCAGAAGCAATCACAAAAGCAATCGCAAAGCCTATTTGATTTACTGCGCTTACATTGCTTTCAAAGCTGCTCATTTCGCACATCGAAAGGGAATAAAGGTCAGGGCTACTCTGGCTGCAGCTGGTAGGCACAAGGGGTCCATATGCGCTTTTGAAATTAATTTTGGTAAAGATCGCAAAAATAGCCACAAAAATGCCAATCAGAAGCAGCGAAAACAGAACTTCATAGATTTCAGTCCTAGCCCAAATCCTCAGGTCGTTCCTGCCGAAGAGCGGGCTCAATTCGTAAATAAGCGCCACTATTGCCAATATAGCAACGGCTCCGACTACCGCAACGGGCATCCACAAGCTTATAATTGACAAAAGCAAAAGCATCATATCACGTTTTTAAGCAACCTGTTGCTTTGCAAGGAAGGCGCCCCGAGAAGGTCTCCGAGCCCTTCTAGCAGGTCAAACGAAATAAGCAAAGATATTACTAAGCCAACGAGCTGCAGCAGGGCATTGCCTAAGGTGGCTTCAAGATAGCTTATGGCGGCCATAAAATTTCCATTTATCGCAGTGTCTATAATCCCTAGGCTTCCACTTAATAGATTTTCTACAAAGGAGGCCAGATTAGCAGAGGGCTCCGCTTCTTCTACTATTGTCGTTGCTGAGTCAAATGTTCCTAACACGCTTGCTGAAGCAGGTTGCATTTGAACTAAACTGCTAGAGAAAGTGACAAGAAGGCTTGGAAATACTATGTAAAACGAAAAGAATAGGGCAAGCAGCGCCCCGCCTGCCGGTCTTGTCCAAGGTATTGCTCTTAGTAGTACCCCTACATAAAAGAAGATAGGCAAAAGGGCGTATATTACCAAAGCAAATATTCCTATTCCGGCGTATATTGCAGTAATATCCACAATTATCCATAGCTCAGTACTTAAAAACTGTGAGAATGGATAAATTCCTTTGAATGGAGCGAATCCTATGTCGACATTAAAAACGTCAGCGCTGATTCCAAAGTTCAGATTAATAGCTTGTAACGCATTTACTGTTGCTGTTGCGCCAATTAAATTAGCAAATTCGTTAAGCTGCGCTAGCCCTGCCCCGAGATAGTTTTCGCAAATGCCAGAAAATATCTGTTGTGCACTGCTTGCAGGCAATATAGTAGTGGGAACGGTGCTAGCTGCCGCAGACAATGTGCTCAAAAACGATATTGCATTGTCTGCAAATGCAAGTCCGCCAACCGCCAAGGCAATGATAAATACATTGAATATGCTTTCAATTATCTCCTTCTGGGTGAAACGCAGAAGTATGCCTATTCCGAATGCCCTGCCTATTGCATATATTATTGCAAGAAGTGTGAGAACAGCGATCACGATCAGTAAAGAGATGCTTAGCAACGTACTTTCTCCATTATTTAAGCCGTTAATCGTTAAATCAGACATCGCGCTGCTGCAAAAGCTTGATGCTGCTCCAAATGGCTGTGCCTTTGCCAAACTGGCAGCAAGAATAAACGCCAGAAGCATTACAGCGAACAATCTGATTTTCATCTTTTACACCTACAATAGCTTGCTCAATCCTATTATATCTGTATCGCCTCCAAGAAGGTATGATAAACCTATGGCGCCACTGTAAACAATTAAGATATTAAGCAAAGGCAGTATAAACGCTGTTATTGAAGTAACTCCATATATGTTTGTAAGGGCCAAGCCGGCATCTATTGCATTGTTTGGCGTGCACCCCAAGGTTGGAGGAAGTGCAGGCAGGCTTGTCGGCCATGCGCCTATTGCGCTGCCTATTCCTCCTATTAAATTGATTACTCCTGTTCCGATTCCAAAGAAAGGTATTAGGTAAAATGCATCGAATGAAAACTCAAACTCAGGCATGTTTGTCGTCCAGCAATTGTAATACTTCAAAGTTTCGGTTGCATTAGGCAGTATGAACGGTTCTATGCATGTTCTAGGGTTTGGCGTTCCGGTGCTAGTTTCCCATGGAATCGGACTTCCTGTGCAGGCGTAGGTTCCATCGCTTTGTTCTGCGGTATTGGGGTCGCCGCACACGGTTTCATACGCATATGGCTGCTGTGTATTAGGGCAGAGCGAGTTGTCTTCTATATAGCAATTCTGGCATATTTGCCATTGTGGCGGAGACGATATAGGCTGGCCGGTTTCAGTTAAGCTGTTTCCGCACTGAGCTTCGTACACATAAACGCCACTAGAAATTGGCTCATATCCTGATACTGCCCCATACACCATTACATTTCCATCAGGAGCAAGCTCATATATGGGCAGATAAGGCATTGTGTTAGTTCCTATTGGATATGAATTTTGTGAGCTCAAAGAGGCGTATTCAAAAGTCGTGATTACTGGATAAATGACCAGCAGGGCAATGACTGCTCCTATAAGCAGGCCTCCAAGCTTTCTAGTATATGCAAAGGTCCTGAGTATTATGCCTGTGGCAAGAACATACGGCCAAGAAACTAGTAGAAACAGTATTAGAATCATCTGCAGGGTAAATGAGTAAATTACCAATGCGCTGACAATGCCGTCTGCAATTATCATCTTCACAAGAAAAGAATAACCAGCCAACGGATTGTAAGCAAATATAAAAGAAACTGATGCCGACGGAGCAGTGTTTTTCCCAGTGCCTGCAGTACCGCCTTCTCCGATGCTAATTCCTGTTGTGGAGGTAACCGAACGCAAAAAGCTTACGATTCCATCGTATACGTAAAAGGCATTGAGATTGTTTACTGCCTGGTTAGTAACGTTGGCTATTATTAGATAAGTGGCAGCAAGCCCGTAATCGAGACTTCTTGTCATTGATTGAGTATTCGATTCTATTATATCGTTGCATATGAATGCCGTTGAAGAGATTGCATCAGTTTTCGAATTCTTTATGAAGTCTAAGTGGGAGTTTGTCAAGGAGTTGCAGATCTGCGATGTTGTTTTTGGAGAAACAATTGAAGCAGGCGTAAGGAGGGTCTGGCCTATGATGCTGAAGATGTATATTATTATCACGACAACTATTCCCGTGCCAACTGCTTGCGCAAATTCTGATTTTGCTCTCGACTTTACGCTTCTGTTGTTTAGCAGGAAGCCAAATACATACATGATTGCGGTAAGCAGTATTGCGACCATTATAGCAGTAAAGACCACAGGAAGCCAGCTGGTAAAGATAGAATAATGTGCAAGGCTAATGCCCGTTGTGCTGCTGGCCGCATTGGTGCTTGCAACTAGCAGGAAAGCAATTGCAACAAGCTTTAGCATGCTGGCGTTCATGATATTACCAGAAAGGTTCGGTGCCAAAGGCGCCCGAAATCGCATTGAGCCCGCGGTTTATTCCAGCGATAAATGCCACTGTCACAAGTATGTCAAGCGCTATAAGCACTATTCCTTCAAAAGCGTACTCTGCAATTATGTTTGCATAATTCATTGCAACACCAGGGGCGTCGACTATTAGTCCAAGAATTCCCAAAAAGCCAGGCGCAGCTCCGTATGTGTTGATTGCGTTGAAAAAGGAGCTTGAAAGGGTCAAAGCCGCTTCCTGAGCGGTCTGCGCCGAAAAGATCGATGATACCTGGCTTGGCAAGGACGTTGTAGATATGTATGCCTGCTCTTGAGGAGTGAGCTGACAGCTAGTAGTGCCTTCTAAGCAGCCCATAATGTATGTGTTTAGCGTAAGCATCGTGGGAAAGACAAAGAACATGCCTATTGCCAGCGCAATGAAGGCATTAGATGTTTCCCTAAGCCTTGGGCCTGTAAATGCAAGTGTTCTCATAGCTATTGCAACCGGCAGCACAACGGTAAGTGCAACTGCCTGTATTATCGGCAGTGTGAGGAATATTGCGAAAAGAACGCCAAATACCGAAAGAACTATCATCGCATAAATTCCTGTAAAAAGCCCGGCGTAACTCAAGTATATTGTTGAGAAATCTGCAGACAACGTAGGCACAATAGTTACGGGCAACACGCCATTGAGAAAAGAGCTGATAGAGTTAAATACGTTTGACGCAACGTAGCTTACTATCTCTTCTGCTATCGCATACTGTATTGCAGTGGTATAAAGCTCTGACACAATTGATGTGCCCTTTTCAAAAAGCAGCTTGCCGATATAAAGCTCGTCTGTTTCAAACACACCAGGATAATTGCTTTGCTGTGCTATTGCCGCTCCGAAATTGCACATCGAATCGCTAAGGAGCATAATCACGACTATTATTATTATGCTTACCAGAACCTCAAAGATCTCATATCTTGCTATCATTCTTAGCCTTTCACCTGACCTTGTGGGGAAAAGATTGCTTAGAGCGTAGATGACTCCTGTTATTGTTATTATGGCTATGACTAGAAGCATATTCACTTGGAGCCAAGCGCCGGCTATCGTGCCGCCATAGCCGTTGCTCACGCCATTGGCCAAAAAGCCGCATGCAGCGCTTAGCATTATGCTAATCATGTTCATGCCTACCTCAGCTTGAGCTTGCCGCCCAAACTTATCCTGAATGTGCCGCCCAGCGTCTTAGCTATGTTGTTGCCTAATGTATACATTATTATCAAGTCAAATATAAAAAGAAGAAGCTGAATAACCAGATAGATTGTATCTTGAATGAACACATTTAGGAATGAATAAATCTCTCCTATTGACGGAAAGACGTTGCTCGCTTCGTAGAACTCTGCTGATGTTGTAAGTCCTCCTCCTGTAAGAGCATTTAGTACTGAGCCAGCTTCATTTAGAATATTACTCCAAATATTTGATGTGCTTTGTGATGTTGACACGAGGCTTTGTGGTGTTAAAAACGAAAATTTATTCGTTATCGGTATGTTCAAGAGCACTATTGTGCTTGGGTAAATTACAGCTATTGCTATAGCCATTCCTACAAGCGTTCCGCCAACGCCTCTTACTATTGGGAACGCCCTGAAAACTATCCCAAGTGGAAGCAGAATTCCTAAGCCTATTGAAATAAGCAAAGACAAGCCATACTGCTGCGCAGCTACCAGGAACATTATCGGAATTATCAAAAGGGTGAACTGGTCGTTTATCATCGATTCGTATGTGCCAGTAGTGGGGCCTTGCTCAAGAAGCTGATTTGCATAGATTCTTGAGCTAAAACCGAAATCCAAAGTAACTGGTAGAACAACTAGCGGTATGCCTATCGACAAACCAACTTGTGTACTCCTTAGGACGCCTAGCCCTTTAGAGAAATAGTAAAGAGCCTGAGCGCCTGTGCTTACTGCTGTGAGAGTGTTTCCAAAGTATGCGTTGCATGCCTGTTCCAGTGCATTTATGTTTGCCCTAGCGTTTGTGGTCGGCGTAGCGACACCGCTAATCATCAAGCTGATGCTGGTCATGAATACCAATATCGCATAGATGCCTGCTATAAGCATGGCACTTTTTGCTATCTCCCAGTACTCATTGTTAAGCCATTGGAGTATGCCGCTTGAAGGAAAAAGCTTGCCTATCACATAACCTATTGCTACAACGTCGATTGATACAGTAAGAGCGAGTAGAGATATGCCAATAAAGGCAGGAGCGTTAACAGTGTTGCTTGCTTGTGTGCTGGTTCCGCCAGAAGGACTAGTTAAGACAGCTCTTGCAATAAACGTGAGCAAAAACACTGCAAGCACAGCGACAAGCACTTGCTCGGTTTTGGGCATAGGTTCTCTTATTCTATTGCCGTGCTAATGTATAAAAATTAATGCATAAGTATTGGAAATCTTTTCATATATGCTTGAGCCTGGTAAATTACAAAATAAGGCACTACAAACAGCGAGTTAACAAGTAGAAGCACGTAAGAGCCTATTACCCCGCCGAATGTGCCTACAAAGACATAATCAAGTACTGATAAGACAATCGCTATTAGCAAGAACCACAGCACAAAATACTGGGGCTTTCTGAGCACGAACCTGACGCTGTCTTCTATAGCCCTGGCAAGCCTCTTGTTGTCTATTACTATTGCAGTAGGTGCGTAGAAAATGGCCATGAACAGAACAAAGCCCACTACTGCTGTAAGCGCAGCCTCTATGCTCAGATAATAACCTATAATGTTTGCGACGAACAGCACGAATACATAGAAAAGAAGCAAAATAAACACTCTGCCAGTGTACTTTTCTGTGTCTTTCAGAACGCTTGTGGCTATCTTGGTATGAGTCCTTTCAGACTTTACAATAAGGCTTATCGCGACAAAAGCGAAGCTCAGGAAAAGCAGAGAGAAGAAAACAGCAATCACTATTATAGATAGTGTGATCGGGTTAATGTTTATGAAGAGGCCTGCAGTTCTCAGGAATATGCCTCCAGCAGTGACATAAGCGGGCATAGGTGCAAGTACCGGAATAAGGAAAGAAATGATGAACGGAATTGAGAATAGCAGAACGAGCTTTATGTTTCTTAAATAAGTTCTCCATGTCTCTTCTAACAGGTTTGCCATGCTAGAAATATGCAATAAAAGTTAAAAAGAGTTGCTTTCGCCTTCAAGCAGAAACAAAACAAACAGAAAAAGGAGCGATCGAAGAGTTTAGGTTTTAGTAACGGTCTGCTTACCGGTCGCTTGCGCTCCCGGCTTACACA
>JBMFVN010000007.1:0-17921 GCA_049965975.1 Candidatus Micrarchaeia archaeon | reverse complement strand
AGGTATTCCATTGCTGACTGGGCTTTTGAAGCCTTGGCTAAAAGTCTCTTTGTTGTAATAAGAGTAGGATTATTGTTACTCTTTGAAGTTCGCCCATTCCTCGTGCCCTTTTTCTGCATGCTCTCACTGATAATATAAAAAAATCAATAAATAGCTTGCTGTTTGCCTGAGCTCTTGAGTAGCATTTATTCTTCTGCATTATGTTTAGTTCAGCTTAACAACGTGAGCGGGAAACCCACGCTCTTTTATAGATGTGGTGAAAGCGAACCGCAGAAATTGTGGGCATTTGCTTCATTGGTCAGTGACTTCAGTGCCCTGTTCCTTTTTCCATTCTGAACAAGTGACGCCGTTTACGGGTGGGATGTCAAATGCCAAAAATAGTCAAATCAGTCAGTTGAGACTTCCCGTGCTATTGCAGGTCTCTTCTTTACAAGCACCCTGTAGCCGCAGTATGGGCACCTAACCATGTTCTTTTCAAGCTTCGTTATTGTTTTTCCACAATGAAGGCATACGTATTCCATAAATACACCTCACACTATTGTTTTGTATTGCTTTTAAGCCAAGCTATGAACTCCTTATGAAGCTGCGATGAGCTTGTGTCTATTACCCTGACATTCATAGTAGCTTTGTATTCTTCAGCATCTAGCGAAATAACTTCAGTATATTTAGGCATTTTGGCAAAATGGACTTCTAGCCAGTGTATCTTGCCGTTCAGATAGTCGTCTACTATCGCATCGGTCATTGGCAAAGAAGAGAAGCTGAACAAAATCCCATCGCACCAATATAGTGGCATGTTGCCTGCAGGCGTTATGCGCTCTCTTATCAGATCATCCCTGCTCATTTCTACAACTTCGTGCACTACAAGCTCTTTTATTGGTGCAAACGTGATTTTTACCATTCCGACACCTTTCCTTGCTTATGCTTTATATGTTCAGCTATTTATTTGCTTGCTTGTTTGCTGTCTGCTGCAGCTTGCTCAGGGCTCTTCGTGCTAGCAGGTGCTTGTACTTGTGCTATTATCCTTTCCACACTCTTGCCTGCTTCTGTGCTAGGAGCGAAAGCCCCGCCGGCAAAAGTAGCGCCGCAGCTCTTGCACTGCCAAATGCCTGTGCTTATTCTTCTTACTGCCTTTTTGCCGCACACGCTGCAAACATAGGTGTCTTTCTTCTGGCTTACTACAGCCAAGTACCTCTTTCTCAGGCTAGGTCCGTATCTTGTGTTCCAGTTTGCCAATTCAATCGCCGCTTTTCACTGCTTCTTCTACAATCTTTCTTAATGTTTTAGATTTTTCAAAGGAAGTATCTATAAGCCTTTCTATTTCCTGCCTTGTGAAGTAGCCAGAAAGCCCCTTCTGCATGGCTCTTATGTAATTCTCGTCGTTGGCCACTGTGAACCTTGCGTTCATGAACGACTCTTCTGTGCCGCTCGGGTCAAGCAGAATAGACTCGCCTATTTTTGCAAAGGTGCATGATGTGACAAGGCCTTTTGTCTTGAGCCTCGGCAAGGCGCCTTCCCTTATTATTTCCTTGCCCTCGAGCTTTGGCATCCTGCACGAAAGCAATGCTGCAACGCTTGCCAGCGTTCCTGCGTCGAACAAATTGCCATCGTAATTGAGAACATATATGTCTACGTAAACGTTCCAAACTTTGTTTTCTTCTATAAACAATGCAGGCATGTCTATTAGCTCGGCAGCCCTTATGCCCCTATCTACTACTCTGGCAAACTCTACCGCCTCTGGGCTTGGCGGCCCTTCCTCGTATTCTGCACTTGCCATAGGCAATAACTCTGCAGAAGTAGTAAGCGTGCCCTCGTCAGGCTTGTCCTGCATGGGCTCTCCCACATCAAGCTTGACTCCTGCAAGCACATAGGTGTCGCCAAGATAAACGCTCGCTGAGCCTTCGGCATGCGGTATCACGTTTGTCTTTATGCTTATGTTCCTATAGTCCATAAAGCTCCTTTTGTCTATTCTTTCCTTCCTGTTAAGGAGCTCGCTCATATACTCTTTTGAAATTCCTTTTATTTGCATAGCATCACTGTTTGTACATTTCCATTATGGCCTGCCTTTGCGCGGCCATCACCTTGGTGCCCGCCTTTTCTACCATGCTAAGAAGCCTTGAGAACTCGTCCTTTGTAAGGTTGCCGTCCATCTGCAAAAGCAGTATGCGGCCCAGGTTAGGGCTTATTGCGACAGGCACATCTGCATCAGAGTAATTGTCCTCTATCTTGTTGACATCTATTACCAATTGGTCTCCTATTTTGCCTGCAGCAACAGCGTAGGGCATGTCCCTTATAGGTATTCCGCTGTTTGCAAGTGCAACGCTGGCTGCGGTTATGCCAGCTGCCCGCGTTCCGCCATCGCTCTGGAGTATTTCTATGAAAATGTCTATTTCTGTGCTCGGAAACTGCTCAAGCATTATGACGTTTTCAAAAACTTCCCTTGTTACCTTTGATATTTCAGTTGCACGCCTGTTTGGGCCGGCTCTCCCGTGCTCCTCAAGAGACGAGAACGGGGCCATCGCATACCTGCACTTGACTATCGCCTTTTCAGGGTCTGCAAAGTGCTTTGGAAACACCTCTTTCGGGCCATATACCGCTGCAAGCACCTTGTTGTTTCCCCATTCCAAATACGCTGAGCCGGTAGCATTCTTTATTACCCCTGCGGTTATCCTTATGGGCCTAAGCTCGTCAAAATCCCTTCCATCGAGCCTTTTGCCGTCTTTTATAAGTTGTGGCTTTTCCATGTATTCACTTTCTTTGTTTTATTTTTATTTTTATTTTATTTATTCCTTTTTCCTCTTTTCTTCAAGCATAAGCTTGATCTTGTCTGTAAGCCCGGATATGTGGGCTTCAGCCTCTATTCTTTTTATTGCCTCGCTTGCTAAGTTTATGTCGCCGCCCTTAAGCCAGATAGTGCCGTTCATGCCTACAAGTATTGAAGACTTGGTTGCTTCGGTGATCTGGTTTATCATGGTGCTGCCTCTGCCTATAATCCTTGGCACTTTCGGCGGCTTTACCTTGAGCAGTATGCCTCCGTAAAGCTTCTTCGGCCTTGTCAGCACAACGCTCATTGCGTCATCGAATTCCCTGAACTCTCTCACAGTTGCTTCTACTATGTCTCCGTCTTCAAAGCGCGTGTGCTCAAATTTTGACATTATTATGCCCTTGTAAGGCGAGTCCAAGTCAACAACATACACGCCAGAGCGCCTTGTTTCTATCTTGCCTATCACGTTGTCGTTCTCCTTCGGGTACCAAAGGCCCTCTAAGGGAATGAACTGCTTCTTTTCGTCGTCAAAAAGGCCTACAACATTGGCGTAGGTGCTGCTGTTTTCTATGTATGTGCCGTTGCTTTTGAGCTGCATGGCAATTTTGCTTCCAGGAAGTACTATCTCAGCCATTTTATACACTTTTTATACACTTTTACACTTCATACGCTTATGATTTTTGTAGACGCAGAGCCTTTTGTCAGGCCATTAAGCCTGTCGAAGAAGTCTGATTGCAGGCCTGCAGGGAACTCCAGACTGGCAAATAAAGAGCCGTCTTGGAGCCACTTCTCAGACTTGAGCCCGAACTGCTTGAGCAAAGAGTATGTTCTGTTTGCATACTCTGCAGGTATTGTGACTTCTATCTTTACTGTTGCGAATTTGATTGGCAGGTGCAAGCTTAGCTTCTTGACTATGTCATCTACCTGCTCGCTTGCTGGCTTGAACGGGTCTATCGGTATTTTGAACTCGTTAAGCGCATTTTCTATCCTCTGAGGCGGATGAGGCGCATTTGTCCTCGGGTCTATAGAATTCCTTGATATTATGCTTATTACCTCTTTTCTTTTCTCCTCGAGCATTTTGTTCCTCTGCTCGGTAGTCAAAGGCACGTTGCCGCTTTTGAGTATTTTTGCTGCTATCGCAGCTATGTCCTGGGTGCCAAATGCCTTTTGTATTGCTTCTTTGCTCTGCCTGTCGCCCTTGTTTGCATTCTTGAACACCTCTTCCACTTCAAGAGCAGAAAGCGGATCTGTTATCTTGCCCTGTATGAAGTCATATGCCTTGTCTGAATCAACGAATATTTCGAAGGTTTCGCCGCCAGAGGTATAACGGGCTATTACTGTCTTAGACATAAAATTCACAATTTCAGAAATATTTCTCAACTTCGTCCTGATTAAGTATCCTGAAAGGAGTGCCGTCTTCAACATAGCCTATATCTACATATTCGCTCGAGATCTTTGTTTCGCTTATCTTCTTTAGTATCTTTACCCCGAGCTCTATTCCGTCTTCGAGGCTCATGTTGTCCTTGTACTCTTTCTCAAGCGTGTCGTTTGCAATCTTGGAGCCGTTGCCTACAGCGACCGCCTTGTAGCCAAGGAGAGCGGCACCAGGGTCGACCATGAAAAGCCTAGGCTCTGTGTCTATGCCTCCTATTATAAGCGATATGCCGTAAGGCCTAACGCCGCCGTAGAATGTGGCCTGCAGTATGTACTCGCTAAGCTCCTTAGTTATTGCTGCTACTGATTTGACCTCGTCGTAGATAAGCCTGTGCGTCTGCGCTGTCTGCCTCGCGATGTCTATGAGGTGAAGAGCGTCAGCCTGTATGCCAGAATAAGTGGCGCCTATATGCGAGTCTATGTAAAATACCTTTTCAAGGCTTTTAAGCACAGCCAGAGGCTCGTCAATGTTCTTGTGCGCCACGAATAGTACTCCGTTTTTCAATACCATGCCGAGTGCAGCTCCGCCCTTCCTTACAGCTTCTCTAGCATACTCTACTTGGAAAAGCCTGCCGTCAGGGTTGAACATAACGCCCCTGTCATATGCCTGTATGTTCGGATACATAAAAATCCCTTAATATAATGTGCTGCAAAAGAATAAAATGATTCTCTTACAAGCAGACAATACCTATTAGCTTTAAATGCTTTTATACCTTTCTGCCTTTTCTATGGGCTCTGAGCCTGCCTGCTTGCTAGGTCCTTGAACAGCTTATAATACTTTTCATATGTTCTTTCTATGCTGAATTTGCTTTTGGCAAATGCATAGGCGTTTTTCGAAAGCCTGGCTCTGAGCTTCGAATCAGAGTAAAGTGCGTAAAACTTATCAGCAAAGTCTCGCAGGCTGTTGTAATGGTAGACAAGGCCGGTAACGCGGTCTTGCACAACATATCTCTCTGGTTCTACGCTAACGAGCTTGTTGTTCCGATCGTTGAGCAGAACAGGCACGCCGCACATCATAGCCTCTATGAACACCCTCCCAAAGCTCTCCCATCTTGAGCACGACACCAAAAAGCCGCAGTTGTTGTATTGCTTTACGAGCTCGCCATATGCTTTGAATCCTAGAAAGCTTATGTTTGACTGCAGTCCGAGCCTGCTCACCATTGCCTTGTAGTATTGCTCGTCGGGGCCTTCGCCTATTATTCTAAGCAGCTCCTTGCCAGCCAGCTCCTTGTGCTCCTTTTTTGTCCTGTATACCCCTTTTATCATGAAGCTTACGTTTTTCTGCGTTTCCTCTAGCCTGCCGACGTAAAGCGCGCCTGCGTAGTCCTTTTTCACCTTTATCTTCCTGAATTCCTTATGCGGCGCAATAGGTATGTACTCGATTGCTTTCAGTTTCAAGACTTTCCTTGCAAGCAGCGCCTGTTCTGCGTTTATTGCGACATAGCACGACATGAATTTTTTAAGTCTTTCAAAAAGCCTTATTGCATAAACCTTTGAGGCATAGTTTCTTGCTGCCTTTACCAACTTGGATTCTGACCTGCTTGCAATTTCTGTTGTCGCCTTGTCTAGCCTGCTTGGCTCGATGCGGCTTTCAATCAGGCCAATTGCTTTGCTCAAAAGCCTTTTAGCAGGGGCATGCGCATGGTGCGTCAGTACATCGCCCCTGTCAACGTAAACGCAAGCAACCTTTTCATGAAGCGAAATGTACTTCTCGGCTATGGGTACGTCCCTTATAGAGTTGAGCATCAATATGTCAAATTTTTTAGCATATATGCTATCAAGGCGGGTTCTCGACTTGTATCCGAGCTCTTCAAAGCTGCCGTAGATTTCTACTTGCATGTCTGGCTTTTTAGATAAATATTTGTAAAGCTCAAGGCTGTCCTTTGCAGCCCCGCCTATGTTCTTGAAAGAGCCAGACTCTATTATCAATACTTTTATCATTTTACCGATAAGATAACGCTTTTGCTTATTAAATAGTATCTCTGTTCTTTTTATTTTCAAAAATACACTAAGATTTATTTGTTTATTACTTAGTTATAAAAGGTGATGCTATGCCAGCTGATAACAAAACAAGCGATGCTGCTACAGGCTCAACAGCAAGCAATTCTTTCCTTGCCGGAGTTCTTTCAAAGAAGACCCTTGTCAAGGCCAATCTGGAAAAGGTCAAGCACAAGATTGGAATTTACAGTGCAAAAGGAGGAGTTGGCAAGACAACAATAGCCATAAACCTTGCCTATGCTTTCAAGGAGCTCGGTTACAAGGTAGGCATACTCGATGCCGATATCGACACGCCTAACGTTACCCTTTTCCTCGGAATAACAGAGAAAGGCGAAGGGGCATATCCGCTCCAGCCTCTAGTCAAAGATGGAATAAAAGTGATCTCAACTACTATGTATACAGACGATGTTTCAAAGCCGATAATATGGCGCGGGCCGTTAATCGCAAAAATGGTAGAAGACTTCATGGAGAATACTGCCTGGGGTGAGCTCGACTACCTGATAGTAGACCTGCCTCCGGGGACAAGCGATGCGCCTCTTAGCATAATGCAGCTTCTTGACCTTGACGGCTTTATAATAGTCACAACCCCACAGCACATTGCAGCGTTGAATGCAATAAGGTCTGGCCGCATGGCAAAGCGCCTTGGAGTAAGTGTGCTTGGAGTTGTGGAAGATATGTCAAGCGGCATTGCAGTAGGCGCAAAAGAGGTTGCAGAAGCGCTTAACACGAGTGTTCTAGGCACAGTGAAAACAGACTCAAAATTTGACGAGCTTAGCGACAGAGGCAAAGTGCCTGTTGCTGAAGACAAGGAGATAAGGGAAGAATTTATAAGTATAGCAAACAAATTAGTAAAGCAGTAACCGGGGGATTTTGTGGCAGAGGGCACGTTTGCCGACTTGTTCAAGGAGTCAGAGATTTTTGCAAACAGGGAAGTTCTTTCGCCACACTATGTGCCCGATACCCTTCTTTTCAGGGGAGACCAAATAGAAGCGATAGAAAGGGCGCTTGCTCCTTCTCTCAAGGGCGAGCGCGGCAGGAACTTGTTCATTTACGGCAGGACAGGAAGCGGCAAAACATCATGCATGAAGCATGTTATAGACGAGATAAACAAGCTGCCGAGTATAAAGGCAAAAATTTCATATGTCAATTGCAGGATATACAACTCGCGCTTCAGGGTGCTTAGCAAGATAGTTAGCGACCACCTGCCTTTCTACGCCAAGAGGGGCTATGGCATAGCCGAGATATATGAGAAGATAGTGAACTGGCTTGAGGAAGACGGCAAGGTGCTTGTTGTTGTGCTTGACGAGATAGACGTAGTGAAGGACCTTGATGACCTTGTTTACACGCTTGCCAGGGCCAACAGCGACCTAAGGCAGGGTGGCGTTACAATGGTAGGAATTTCAAACAAGCTCACCTTCAAGGATTCCCTTGATCCGAGAAGCCTCTCTTCGCTTTACGAGAACGAGATTGTATTTCCGCCTTATAACGCAAACGAGCTTGCCGCAATTCTCAAGGACAGGGCAGCAAAGGGTTTCAAGCCAGGCAAGATTGACGATGAAAGCATAAACCTCGCCGCAGCAATAGCAGCCAAGGAGAGCGGTGACGCGAGGCTTGCTCTCGAGATTATTTCAAAGGCAGGCGAGCTCGCTGAAGCCGAAAAGGCTCAAGCAGTTACCGTGAAGCAGGTTACAGAAGCCGAGAAAGCAGCCGAGGAGGAAATAGCCTACGACGCCGTTGCCACTCTGCCTGAGCACCAAAGGCTGCTTCTTTATGCAATTGCTTTGCTTACTCTGCACGGCACAAAGTTCAAGAAGCTAGCCGATGGCAACGACATATACCTGCTCAGCGGCGAGATCTACAACAAATACGTTGATGTATCAAAGCAGCTTGGCAGGGAGCCAAAGAGCACGAGGTGGTACAGGAAATACCTTTCCGACTTGGAGCTTCAGGGCCTTATCGCCTCATATGAATCCGGCAAGGGGATAAGAGGGCACACCAAGCTTGTAAAGCTTCTTTTCATGCCAGAAAAGATAAAGGAGACTATAGAAAAGAGCCTGTTCTTCGAGGAAGGCAAGCAGCAGGCAGCAGCAGGCAGCGAAGGCTCTGCTTCTTCAGGCAGCGATCAGGGTAGCTTGTAATGGCCCTTTTTGACGTTACAAAATTCAAGGCAAGCGAGGAAGTGGCCAAGCTTCTTGGCTTTTCAAGAATGCTTACTTTGGGCAGCGAGGTTACGATGGGCCAGGCTTCAGAAGCAGGCAAGCTCAAAAACATGCTCGTCGATTTTGACAAAAGCCAAGGAATAAGCAGCGTAGTAAAGGCTTTGAAGAATCAGGACGTTTTGGGCATCGCTACAGGCTTCGGCGCAAGGATAGAGCAAAAGGTGATAAGCGAACTTGAGCAAGAGGAAAAAGCCCTGGTCATAAATGCAGGAACGCTTATGTGTGCAGAGCAGGATAGGCTTAGCCAAATGCTTGGCAGCGCGCCAGCTGTTTTTGCACGCGCAAAGAACGCAAGGCTGAAAATAGGCATCGCCTCTTTCGCCGAATCAGAATCATGCCTGGCTTCAAGCAAGCAGCTTATTTACCTAGCAACGCTTCTGCTTGGTGCCAGCGAGCCGGAGGCAAAGCAGATGCTTGGCTTTTGGAGTGATTTTCTATGATAAAGGCAAGAAAGCACAGGTATTTGCTCGTTGCCTCTTTTCCTCAGCTAGACATGCTTGACAAGAGAAACACAACGCTTCTGCTCGATTCGATAAGGCAGTTTGTAGGCTATGCATCATATGCCTTTGCCAATCCTATTGTAATAAAAGTTTTTCACGACAATATGTTCGTGCTCAGATGCAACAGGGGTTATGAAAAGCAGATGGCGCTAGCCCTTGCCTTTTCAAGGCGCATCGGCGATTTGCGCATCGCCTTCTGCACTATCAAGACTAGCGGCACGATAAAAACAATAAAGGAATTAGCTGGCGGCATTTCATTGAAAAGCTAGCAGAGAAATAGGCCAGCACATGCATGTGCACGTGCTGGCAAGGCGACCAGTTTCATACTTCCCCACAGTAAGAGGATACGTACGAGAACCTGATAATATAAGCTAAATTCACATTTAAAAAACTTTGCATAAAAGGGCAAATTCCATAATAGTGAAATATATGCAATTGTTTACACTTGACGGCAAAGGCGTGCTGGCGGCATTAGTGCTGGGTTTTAGCATATTTTTGCTCGGCTCTTATGCAGGCCCGTATTTCGTCTTTGTTCTGCTTCTTTTTCTCATTCTTTCTGCTTTGGTAACAGGTATGGGCAAGAAGATAAAGGCAGAAATAGGCGATTACGACAGGCCGAGGGGCTGGAAGAATGTAGTCGCAAACGGCATTGTGGCATTCGCCGTGGCACTTGCATTTTTCATAAACCTGCATGTCCACTTTGCCAGCAGCCTGCTTCTTATAGTGGCATATACCGCAAGCATGAGTGCAGTTACTGCGGACAAGTTTGCAAGCGAGATAGGCATTTTGGACGGCACTCCGGTTATGCTGCTTAATCTTAAGAAGGTTAGAAAAGGAACATCAGGGGCGATGACTGCTCTAGGCACGCTTTCAAGCTTTGCAGGTGCTCTTCTTTTGGCATTGTCGCTTCTGCTTGTCTATTTTTCTGTTGCATATTTGCTGCTTATAGCAATTTCAGGGTTTTTGGGTGCAGTAGCCGACACCGTGCTAGGCTATTTCGAGGAGAAAGGAATAGGGAACAAATACACTTCAAACATAGGCTGCGCCATTGTGGGCACTGTTCTTGCAGTTCTTTTAGCAGTTTACCTGTAGACAATCATGGTGCTGTATTCAGGGTGCTTTTCTACAAAGTAGCCTATGTAAGGGCAGCCCGGTATTATTTTTAGCTTCTTTTCCTTGGCGTACTCAAAAGCAGCAATTGAGAGCTTTTCAGCAATGCCCTTCCCCCTTTCTTCGTCTGGCACGAATGTGTGGTATATGTTTATCTTGCCTTTGCCTGCTGGCTTGAAGAGCAGCAAGGCTTCGCCATGATCTGTCTTTGCGTAGAATTTGTTTCTCGTTTTCTCAATCTTAAGCTCATTTTCCATTTGATCACGCATTGGCTATTGAAATCAGGTCTCGAACTATTTGCTTGAAGTTTTCAAAAGAAGTTTCATCTATTTTAGGCCCAAGGCACACATAAACTTCCCAATAGTATTTGCCTGCATACGCTTTCTCAACTTGTGGTCTGTCTCCATAAATCTTTGGATTCTCGAGCTTTGCAACGGCTTCAGGGTCGCCTTTCGGTCTCGCTATGACGTAAAGCAGCTTGCTATTCTTGTCGTTTCTATACGCCTGCTCAAGCATTCTGCCAAACTCTTCTGCCTGGTTGTAATCGGCTATTTTCTTTGAAACAGCCACTTGCTCTTCATGAAGCTTGTCAGTGCTTGTCGACTGAAAAAGCAGGCTGACGTCTTTGTTCTCTGCTTTGAATAGCTTGCCTGTTTTGAACTCGTTAAGTGCTGTTTGCCTGAAGCCAAGCTCGTTGGCAAGCTTTTTTACTTCTTCAATTGTGTTTTCCATGCTCTCAGATTGCCTGGGCAATATATAATTGTTTAGAAAGTTTTAAATTTTAACAACGCGTTTAATGAACAGTTCAAATGGAAGAAACACAGCCGAAAGAAATTCCTATGCAAGAATCCGATTCTAATGCTGCTGGCATTGTTGAACAGCAAAGCAGAAGGTCTCATGCTACTCTTGTTTTGGCGATTTTAGTAACAGTTGTGGTTGGTTTAGCGGTATTCGCAGAGATCGGCACAAAGCCAATCAGAGCGCAACAGTCAAACATATCGATAGATCCAAATTTTGCAAAGATTGCAGGCATGCAGAATTGGTCTGCAAATCCCTTCGTCTATGCTCCTCTGCTTTTGCCGTTTTCAAAAGCCAACTTTACATTTGCCGAATTTGAAAATTTGAATGTGACCAAGTTCGCTGGAAATCTGGGCTCGCTCAATAGTTTGAATGCGTCGTGGAACTCCGTAAATCCGAGAATACGCTGCATAGTGCTTTCGACTTTGCAGAGCATGGATGCTTATTACGTATTAAAGCAGAACGCGAGCAGCATTCCGCTTATTGACAAAGCAATAAATGCCACCAATGCTGGCAATGCGTCTCCTTGCCTAAATAGCGGGTTCGCCGCCTCGCTATCAAAATATTATCTGGTTCCAAGAAACGCGACAAACAAGATATCTCTTTACGAGTTTGACTTTACTTCGGCCCTCATTATCGGATTTGCAAAAATTTTGTCTGCTTATGCTCAGCTTAGTCAACTTGAAACTTCTTGCCAAAAACAGCCTCAGACATCGGCTTCCATAGCCACATATTTGCCTTACTTGCCGCGTTTCACAAACACTCTTGGCATTCCGACAGAATATAGTGATGAATTTCCAATCATTGGTGCAGCAATCTCTTATTCAGACACTTTCTTCTATTTGCCGCTGGACAATATGCTTAACCTCTTGCCGTCTAGAACTAACACCTTCTTAGAGCTGTTGAAAGGAGGGAATACGACCTGCGGAAACTCCTCTATCGTAAAAGACCTGTTTTCTGCATATTCCTTTTACCAATACGCCGCACTACAAAACCACGAAACTTTGTACAATGTGCCTCCTCCATTTCCAACGATAACTTTTGCCATGTACTTCAACAACACCTTGCTCTTAAACCTTGGAGATGTAAATCCTGCCGCCTCGGGCATACGGCTTTATGTGGATAACAAAGAAATAAATTACACAAGATACTACTCTTTTCTGGTTGCAAACATAACGCTCTACCCTGGCAATCACACAATTTCTGTTTACGGTAGCGGATTGAACTTATCCAAAAAACTATATTTTGAACCGCCAATAGTCTTTAACAACGCGTATTCAGCGAACAGGACGCTCGTTTCCTTTACAAATGCAGGAAGGAAACCAATCCAGATATACAGAATAGATCTTCTTAACGCCAATTTTACGCTTAACACGCATAACGAGACAATACTGCCAAATCAGACTCTAAATTATACTTTGCCGCCAATTTGCAATTTTAGCTTTCAGAGCATTGTGCCTTTGATAAACGTTTCTACGAGCGAAGGTCCTGTGCGCACCTACTCGCTACTTCGCTGCAGCTGAAAAGCTTGATATTTTCTTGATCTGCTCTGTAGAGAGCTTGCTAAATAGAGGCGCAAGATCTGCCAGGCTAAGCTTCAGTTTTGAAACATCTTCCTGCAGATTCTTTTCATTTGGCTCTGTGCCGAAGAAATAGCATATCTTTCTGCTGGCATTCGGCATGAACGGGTATAGCAATATGCCTATGTCGTGCGCTATTTTTGCGCATGCGCTGAGCACATCCATGGCTTCGTCCTTTTTGCCCTGTTTCAGCATTTGCCACGGCTCCTTCCTGCTAAGGTACTCGTTTCCCATCGCTGCCATTGCTTCTAGTGCCTTGAGTGCCTCTCTTATCTGAATTGTAGAGAAATAGGAGTTGTAGCTTTCTGCCTGTTCCCTTGCCTTGGCAAGAACCTGCTTTGCTTCGTCGCCCAGCTCTGCTTCGGGCCTAAGGCTAGTGTCGTTAAAATTGTTCTTTACAAGAGTGAGAGTCCTGTGTATGAAATTGCCTATGCCATCGTTAAGCTCGCTGTTTATTGCTTGTTGAAGAACCTCTAGTGTAAAGTCTGTGTCGGCAGTTTCAGGAAGTATAGAGGCAAGCGCGAAGCGCCAGTACTCGCCAGGCATCGCTTCCAAGGCCTCTTCAAGGTTCATGCCTATGTGCCTGCTCTTTGAGAACTTCTGCCCTTCCCAGTTGAGAAACTCATAAGCATAAATAGTCGTTGGCAGTATGTAGCCCAGGTTGCTGCCTATAAGCATTGCCGGCCACATTAGCGTATGTGGCTCTATGTTGTCCTTTCCCATGAACTGCACAAGCCTGGTATTTTTGTCAAGCCAGTAGCTTTGTGCGACTTCCTTGCTGTATTCGTAGGTTATGCCTATGTAGCCTATTAGCGCGTCGAACCAAACATAGAATACCTTGTTTTCATAGCCCTCCTTAGGCACCTTGAAGCCCCAGTCAATGTCCCTTGTTATCTCCCTGTTTTTAAGGCCCCTGGCCAGATAGCCTTCGCTGTCGTTTATCGCATTCCTGCTCCAGTTGTTCTTTGATTGCGCCTCAATGAATTCCTTTATGCTGCCCTGAAGCTTCTCTAGGTTGAGTGCGAGGTTCTTGACCTGCTTGAAAGTTATGTCGCTTTTCCCGCAAATCGTGCAATGTGGATTTATCAGCTCCTTTGGAGTAAGAGGCCTGCCGCACTTTTCGCACTGGTCTCCGCGTGCGTGCTCATAGCCGCAGTAAGGGCATGTGCCCTCTATGAACCTATCTGGTATAAACCTCTTGTCAACGTTGCAATACGGCTGCTCGCTTACCGATTCTGCAAGGTAGCCGTTCTTGTCAAGCGCATTGAATATGGCATATACTATCTCCTTGTTCTGCTCAGTGCCTGTCCTTCCGTAATGTGTGAATGTGCAGCCATACTGCTCAAGCACCTTCTTCAATCTTTCATGATTCTTGTCTGCGAGCTCCTTTGGGGTTGTTTTCTGCCTGATAGCCTCTATTTCTATGGCAGAGCCGTGCTCATCAGAACCGCATATGAATATCGCTTCTTGGCCATTCATCTGAAGGTACTTGTAGTAAATATCAGCAGGCAGTATGCTGCCTATTAGGTTGCCTAGATGTATCATGCCCTGTACATAGGGCAATGCCGATGTGACAATGTATTTTGCCATAAAATCCTGTTATTGTTCAAAACTAAATAAACTAAATGCTAGGCAAGGTTAATAACTATTTTGAATAGTGATTCAAGAAGCCCAGGCAAGCAACTCAGGTATACCTCAGGTCAAGCGTGGCAGCCTGCTGTGTTATTGTCCCGTAGCCGGGCACTGTGTAGTTTAGCCAGAGGTAGCCTATGAAAGAGTTTCCTATGTGGCCTTTTGCTATGCCGCCCGGGCCGTAGCAATTCACATAAAGTGTCTGGGCGGTAGAGCTGTACATAGTTATGCTGTTTACCGGGGCATCTCCTGATGGGTAATATGCTATGGAATTTGTAACATAAATGTTCCCGAACATCGGCTTATTGCCTGTTGTGTTCGGCAGGGTCGAGCATGCAAAGCCGTGCAGAATGAGCTGAGACCCTGTTGCTTGAGCAAGGCTTATCTCAAGCACGCCGCTTGTGTTTATCGCATAGAACTCGCAGGCAAATCCTGGCTCAGGAGTGCACGTAGAGGTCGAAAGAGTCGGGGTAAGAAAGCCTATCTTGACTATTACTGCTATTGCAATTGAGATTATTATGAGGGCTATGCCGTATGTCGACAAGAAGTCAACTGCTGCCTGAGCTTTCATTTGCATGTCCTCATTCTTCTTTCTGTATTTACTTTCTGCATTTACTTTTTATTATGTTTGCTTTATTATGTTTGCATTTGTTTGGCGCATTGCGTGCAGGGCTAGTATGCCTGCTCAACCTGCGTGGGCTGGTTTGAGGATTTGTCCCTTGCGAACACGTATATCTTCGCGTTCTGCGCCTGCTTTAGAAGCTCGTCGTGAGTTATTATGAATATCTGCTCTATGTACTTTGGCAGGGCCTCGCTAACTGCTTTTACGAACAGCTCTATGCCTTGCCTGTCTATGTTGTGCGTGGGCTCGTCTAGGATTAACCATTTGAGGTTTGGCACTAGAACAAGGGCGAATGCCACACGCATTGCAAGGCACGCTGTGCTCCTCTCGCCGCCGCTCGCTATAGCTTCAACTGCTTCCCATTCGCTGCCGAGCCTGTTTGTGCGCAACATCAGCACGTAGTCATCGCCAGTAGGCTCTATTTTTATGCTAGTGTAATCAGAATAAGGATACAGCTCCGGCCAGATCATCTGCATTGTCTTGTTTATGTAGTCTACAAGTCTCGTTCTCAATTCGGCCTGCGTATCCGCAAGCGCATTCTTGTATTTAGCTAATTCTGCAGCTATTTTCTGCTTTTTCTTGGCGTCATCGTAAAGCTTGTTTATCCTTTCTATCTCCTGCTGCTTGTCGCTTATCTGCCTTTCTGTTTCCTGCAAAAGCCTCTCTATGGCTTGTAGCGAAGACTTTGCTGAGCTTAGCTTAGAGCTAGCTTCTGTGTATTGCTTGTGCAGCATGTCGACACTAGCCTGGTCTATGCTTATGCTTGCAGCTTCATTTTCCTTCTCAGAGCTTTCCTTTTTTGCCAGCTCAAGGCTTTTTTCGTAATCTGCCTTTCTGTCAATGTCCTTTTTTATCGAGCTAAGCTTCTCCAGTTCTTTGCTTGCTTGCGTAAGCGCTTCTGATTTTTCGTCGGCAAGCCTTGCAGCTGCTTGTTGTTCTTTTTGTATTTTCTCAAGCTCCTTCTTTGCCAGCTCAAGCTTTTCCGAAACGCCAACAAGCTCTTCAAGCCTCTTTTCGTATCTTATGAGCTCGTTTGCCAGGGCCTCATCAGAGTTTATGCCGCTTTGTATTTTTTCTATTTCCTGCTCTGAGCTTTTCATCTTCTCTATGGCATGCTTTATTAGCTCGTTTTTTTCGTTTTTCAGCTTTTCCTTGAGCGCCTCATCAAGAGGCCTGTCGCAAACAGGGCAGTTTACTGTGCTTGCCTTGCTAAGCTCCTCGAGCCATTTTTCGTTTTCTGTCTTTGAAGAAGCATAAAATGCCTTTTCCTCTTGTGCCTTTGCGAGCTTCCTTTTCGCCTCTTCCACGCGCGCAAGCAGTTCCTTGCTTGTTCTGCCTGCCATTTCCTTGCTTATCTTGTTTAGCTCATTCGAGTCCTTTTCAAGCTGGCTTATCTCTGCGTTTTTCTCAGCAAGCAAGCTTGTCAGCTTTCTCTCCTTTTCCTTTGCCTCTTTTTGCTCCTTATCTAGCTGCTCAAGAATCCTCTCTTGCCTTTCAAGCTGCTCCTCTATCTCGCTTGCGCTTGCCTTTGTTTGTGCGCTTATCTTGTCTATCTCGCTTTGCAAAATGCTAATTCTGCTTTTGAGCTCTGCTATTTCCTTGATAAGCTGCTGCTTCCTGCTTAGCTGCTTTTGTGCGCTCTCGAGCTCCTTGCCAAGCTTTTCGACAAGAGCTTCTGCTTCTTTGAGATCATTCTGGCTTTTTGCCTTCTCTGCTTCTTGCCCAGACTTGCTTGATTTGAGCTCCTCGAGCTGCTGTTTCTGCTTTTCAATGTCGAAGCCCTTGGCAGCCTTGCTTGCCTCGTCAGCTAAGTCAGCTATCTTGTTCATAAGCGTGGTAGCGTTTTCCTGTGCGTTTGCAAAAAGATTTAGCCCAAGAAGCTCGTCTATTTCCTTTTTCCTTTCGCTCGGCGAAAGTTCAAGAAAATAAGTAAGCCTGTTTTGCTCGGCGTACACAGCTCTTGTAAACAGGTCATAGTCTACTTTGAGAAGCTTTTCTATTTCCTCGTTGACCCTTTGAGGCTGCGACTGCACATACGTGCCATTTTTCTCAAGGGTTGCGCTCGTGTCGCCGTTTATGCTTATGCTTCTTGTTACTGTGTATGTGTCGCCGCCTATTTCGAAGTCAAGCCTTACAGTTGCTTCTTGCATTTGCTGCGGCCTGTTTGTTATTATGTCAGTTACTGCGACGCGCCTGTGCTGAAGCGCAGGGTATTTGCCAAATAAGGCATAAGAAATAGCATCCATTACCGAGCTCTTGCCTGCGCCCATCTGGCCAACGAGTATGTTGGTCCCTTTCGAAAAGCGAAGCACTGTGTCTTTGTGTGTTTTCCAGTTCTTCAACTCGATAGAATTAAGCATGCTTCTCAAGAATTATTTGCGGGCTTTGATTTTTATTTATTGTCTTTTGCTTTGCCGCTTTATTTCATCTTGACTTGAGCTCTATTTTTGCCTCAAAGTCAGCAGGCGAATATTTGAATTCCGAATCACTTTTTATGATTCCCTTAGCTTTGAGAAATTCCTTTGCAAGTGAGTAGTACACAAGGGCAAGAGAACGCCTTCCTTTGTTGTTGCAAGGAACTACAAGATCAATTGACTTTATCCAATTGTCGGTATCTGCAAGCGCTACTACAGGCACGTTCATTTTGCTGGCTTCTTTGACTGCCTGCTTCTCGTTTCTCGGGTCGCTTATGAGCACTATCTCTGGTTCCATGTAGTCTTCCCTGTTTGGATTGGTAAAGACTCCTGGCATAACTCTGCCAAGTATTGCCTTTGCTCCGGTTACTTCTGCAAACTTCTTTGCAGGCGCTATAGCATATACTCTGGACGCTGTCACAATTATATTTTCTGGATTGTACCTTGCAAGCATATGTGCTGCAATTTGTATGCGCTCTACAATCTTGTTCAGGTCAAGAAGCTGAAGGCCATCTTCTCTTGTCTTGTATATGAACTTTGACATGCCCGGCGCCCTTACCATAGCTCCTATCTGGACTCCTGCTTCAAGGTATTTTGCATATTCTATGTTAGCTTCTTGCTCATCAACTCCTTTGCTTTCTTGGCTTTCTTCAGCATGCTGCTTCTTGTTTCTCACTTTGGCCTTGCTTTCGCTAGCAGCGTCCTCTGCATAAGTCTTTTCATCCTCATTTGCGTCGTTTTTTTCGTCGTTTTCAGGCATGTAATCACACCGGGGTCGCCGAGATTTGAATTCCCGGATTTCTCGGGTCATGCGCTCCCTAAGCGCAGAGCCTACCAGGCTAGCAGACGACCC
>JBMFVN010000006.1:2161-18224 GCA_049965975.1 Candidatus Micrarchaeia archaeon | reverse complement strand
ACAAAGGGAACGGGGCCTAAGCCCGCCGCATTTGGCCAAACTCTGCCACCCCTGCTTGCTTTCTTAAACATTTATTTTATAAATTGTGTCTTATTAATGTTATTATTGGTTGTTTAAATGTTATCGGCAAAGTATGTAAGGGATAATCTAGACGCTATTAGGAAATCATTGGAAAAGAGGAAGAGCGATTTCCCCCTTGATGAGCTCCTCAAGGCTGACGAAGAGACAAGAAAGCTTATGACAGAGATACAGCAGAAAAGAGCTGCCAGGAACGCAGGCAGCAAGGAAATTGCTGAGCTCAAGAAGCAGGGCAAAGAGCCAAGCAAAGAGCAGCTTGAGAGCCTTGCAAAGCTCAAATTGGAAATAGACAGCTCTGAGAAGGAGCTAGAGAACTATCAGGAAAAGCTCAGGTCGCTGCTTTTAAGCATGCCAAACATACTGCATGATTCTGTGCCGTATGGCAAAGACGAAAACGACAACGTAGAATTGAGAAAGTGGGGAGTGCCAAGGCCAGACAAGACTCCAAGCCATATAGAAATACTCGAAAAGCTTGGATTGGTAGACTTAGAGCGGGCTGCAAAGGCAGCAGGCGCGCGCTTTTACTACCTTAAAGGAGACATGGTAAAGCTTTCTCTTGCCTTGGAGCATTTTGCGATAGATGAGCTTTCAAAAAAAGGCTTTACTCCTGTGCTTCCTCCTTTCATGATAAAGAAGGAGCATTATGAAGGTGTTACAAGCCTTTCCGATTTTGTAGACGCTCTGTACGCGGTGAGTGAAAGCTCGGAAGCGAAGGGCGAAGCTGAAATAGAGCATGTTAGCGATCAGCTTTACCTTATCTCCACTTCTGAGCATGCAATAGCGGCAATGCACGCTGGCGAGGTATTCTCAAAGAACGATCTGCCTCTAAGATATGCAGGCATAAGCACGTGCTTCAGAAGGGAAGCCGGCGCCCATGGAAAAGACACAAAAGGCATATTTCGAGTTCACCAGTTCGACAAGGTCGAGCAGTTCATATTTGCTCGCGCAGACGATTCTTGGCAATACTTCAACGAGCTTGTCAAAAATGAGGAAGAAATATTCCAGAAACTCGGGATTCCTTATCATGTGATAGACATTTGCACAGGCGATATAGGAATTGTTGCAGCAAAGAAGAATGATGTCGAAGGCTGGTTCCCTAGCCAAGGAAAATACAGGGAGTTGACTTCTGCATCTAACTGCACAGACTGGCAAAGCATGAGGCTTGATATAAAATATGACGACAACGGCGAGCGAAAGTACGTGCACACACTTAACGCTACGGGCATTGCAATAGAAAGAGCCATTGCCGCAATAGTGGAAAACTACTACAACGACGATGGCACAATAACAGTGCCGGACGTTCTCGTGCCTTATATGCAGAAAAGCAAGATAGGAAAGTTCTGATTTTATGAAGGAAGAGTACGACATGCTAAAAGAGATAAAGAGACTCAAGTCAATCAGGGGCAGCGGGACAGAGCTTATTACCATATATGTGCCAGCAGGCTTTCAGGTAAGCGAGGAGATTGCAAGGCTGAGGCAGGAATACAACCAATCAGGAAACATAAAGTCAAAAACCACGCGAACAAACGTGCAAAGCGCGATAGACAAGATAATACAGTATCTTAAGCTTTACAAGGAATTGCCAAAGAACGGGCTTGTGGTATTCTGTGGCAACATATCGCCAGTTCCGGGAAAGGAGGACATAGAACTTTTCTCAATGGAGCCGCCAGAGCCCATACATATAAACGTCTACAGGTGCGATTCTACGTTCCTGCTTGACCCGATAGAAGCAATGGTCGAGTCCAGGGATACATTCGCCCTTCTTGTAATGGACGGCAGGGAAGCTACTATAGCCACTTTGCGCGGCTCGCATATTCAGATAGTCAAAAGGCTCAGGTCGATGGCCCACGCAAAGATGAAGAAAGGCGGGCAAAGCGCTAGAAGGTTTGCCCATGAGCGCGAAGAAGACATTGACTATTACTATACAGAGATAGCCGAATCGATCAACGACCTGTTCGAGGAGAACTCTTTCAAAATAAAAGGGCTCATAATCGGCGGCCCGGGGCCTGCAAAGGAAGACTTTCAAAGGGCAAGCAAGCTGAATTACCAGATACACGTTCTTGGTGTTTTCGATACTGGCTATACTGATGAAACTGGCCTTAATGAGCTTGTAGACAAGGCTTCTGACGTTCTGAAGGAGCAGGAAGCTTCGCAGGAGCGGCGCACGCTTGAAAAGTTTATGCGTGAAGTTTCAAGCAACGGCTTAGCAGTGTACGGATTTGCGGCAACAAAGCAGGCATTGCTTGAGAACAGGGTCAGCACGCTTATAATAAGCAAGGATTTTGACTACTACATTGCAAAGAGGCGCTGCAACAAGTGCGGCAACGATATAGAGCTTGTGATTTCAAGCAAGCCAGGTGAGTCTGAGGCCGATTTCGAAAGAAGAAAGGAAGAGATTGAGAAAAACGAAGACCCGCTCCAGCAAAGATTGCACGAAGGCTGTGGCGGAGTATATGAAACAGTCAGCATTAAGGACGGCATAGAAGAGCTTATAGGAATAGCAGACAGGAACGGCGCAGACACTTTGTTCGTATCAGATGAAAGCTCCTACGGAAAGGAATTCCTGATGGGTTTTGGCGGCATAGGCGCCCTTCTGCGATACAAATGACAGCTAGCAGCTTGCGCTTTCTTCTGATGCAAAGGCATTTTTAGTCTTTCGTTGAATATATTGCTGTTTTTATGAATGACATTAGGTCTGAGATTGAATCGCAAGGTCTCGTGTTTCCAGACTTCAAGAGAAGCAACGTTGAATTAGCAAAGGAAATAGCGCGCGGAAATGGTAGCTTAATAGGCAAATGCGGCGAGAAGCTGTTCTTTCTGGTAATAGATGCATTGGGCTATGACCTGCTTGAAAAGGCCATTGCGAGAAGCGCAGTGCTTCGCAATTCTTTAAAGTATGCAGAAATAAGAAAAATCAGCACAGTGTTCCCTTCTTTCACGCCCACAGTGTTCACAAGCATAGACTCTGGGCTAACGCCAGCTGAGCACGGAATAATAGGCAGCCCACTGCCGATAAAGGAATATGGCACCTTCCAAGACATATTCGGTGCAAGCTGGTGGCCAGCAGCAAACAATTCTTCAGACACCACTAGCATGCAGCCTTTGTTTCCTAGCCCTTATACAGTGCTTAAAATGGCCAAGCGCAAAGGCTTTTACTATCTGCAAGACGAAAGCATAATTCAGAAGACAAAAGACGCTGAGGCGCTTAAGCGCATAAACACACTTTTCTATATTTCTCAGGACGATTTCCTATTCCAGGCAAGAAGCCTGCTCAAGTCTGCAAGGCTTGTATACGCATATTTGGGCGAAATAGACCACATTCAGCACGTTTATACCAAAGGCACAAGGCACGGCTTTGCTGTGGCTGTTTTGGGCCTTGAAAGACTAGCCGAAAAGCTAATTCCACAGCTTAAGAGCAGCGGCTGGAAGCTTGTAATAACTGCTGACCACGGCCAGATATCTGTGCGCAAGAGTGACATGCTCTTCATCGGTCCTAGGTCAAGGCTTATGCAGGATCTTAGCATGCCTCCATGGGGCGCTGAGAGCGCAGTGTTTTTCGAAGTAGCTGAAAGCAGGCAGAAATCTTTCGAAGACAAGTTTGAAAGGCTTCTTGGCAAAAAGTTCTTGCTTTTCAATTCAGAGGAAGCAATAAGATCTGGCTTGTTCGGCAAGCCGAGCGTAGAGCCCTGGTTGCGTTATCGTTTTGGAACGTACATAGCCATTTCAAAAGGGGCATATACTCTTAAATATCTCAAGCCCGGCATGCAGCCGCAGCCAATGAGGTTCGACGTGCGCGGCCATCACGGCGGCATGACAAAAGAAGAGATGGAAGTGCCCCTGCTTATTGCGTGAGTATAAGCAGATTATAGATTGGTATTCCACTATTCGCTTCTTTGTCAAACCCTTTTTATTTATATCTTTGGATTGTATTGTGCTTTTGCTAGGTGATGGCTTGGGGGAGAGAGCTTATAGCTTGTACGACGTTGAAAAGTTCATAAGGGAGGCCGGCGCTGAGAAAGTAACAGAGGATGCGGTTCAGAACCTTGAGAAAGAGCTCGAGAGGCTTACAGAGGTGCTTACCGAGCGTGCAAAGCTTTGTGCTGAGCATGCAGGCAGGAAGAAGATAATTAAAAAATCGGACGTTGTGCTTGCAAAGCCTTCAGTACGCTTTTACAAAAGGCCAAGCACTTTCATCAAAAAGGCAAGCAGCACAAACGCAAGCTCGATGCTCGAGAGATAAATTGCAACTTCTCTTTCTGTTACCTTTTTCATGTTCATTATTAAATGAGTTAGGCTGTATATGCGCTTGCCATATGGTGCTTTAAATGTTCCGTCTTTTTGCCTAATTCCAAGGTCGCTTACCTTGAAGCCCCTGCTTAAATGCAGCAGAAACTCAACTATCCAGGGAATAAATATTATTACTCCGAACGATTCAGCGTTGCCCATTACCATTATTGAAACAAGGCCGGCTCCAAGAGCATATGTGAAGCTGTCGCCAGGTATTACTTTGCCAAGGTTGAAAGGCAGAAAAGCAAGAACAGAAGCCAGCATTACCAATGATATAAGCGCGCCTATGTGGTTGCCATAAATAAGCGAATAGACGAAGAGGCCGGTCAAAGCGACTGCCCCCATTCCAGTCTGCAAGCCGTCGAATCCGCCAAGCAGATTGACTGCATTAGATACAAATATTATTGCCAGAGGCAGAACAACAATAGGATACCAAAAGCCAAGGTTTACAAGCCCTATCAGGGGAATTCTTACAGTGCTTACTCCTGCGTTTATCGCGATAAGCGGAAGAGCGCCTATTACTGTAAGCAGCGGCTTCTGCCACTGCTTCATGCCTTGCTTGTACGATTTAATATCTGTGGCATTTACCATCTTGCTCTTTACATTTATGTCGTCGAGGAAGCCGACAAGCGCTATGAGAAGCAGGGTCATGCTTACTGCAAACAGGTTCCTGACATCAAGCAGCATGTGCTTGTCAGGCATGAGCAGAAATGTGACGCCGAAAATATAGGTAAGAATGCCAACTATTGTGCCAAATACTACTGCAAGACCACAGCTGCTGGGCAGCTTGAGTGGCCTCGCCTTGTTCCTGTCTTCCTCTATGACTCCCGCGTCAGCAAGGTAGCCCATCAGGAATTTTGTCGTTATTAGAGTAACCGCATAAGCTATTATTGCTGGCACTATGAGCGTGACAAACGTGTGGTATGCAGCCATGATTATATTAGGTAATAGAAATAAAAAGCTGCTACCTGCTAAACGCCGTTTAGTTCTGCGAACTTTATGTTTGCGATTATTCTTTCCCTTGCCTTTGCTACCTCAGGCTTTATGTCGTCACGCATGTTTTCTTTTCTCTTGAAGAATGCATCAAATGAGTCAAGATCTTTTTTTGTTTTCAGCACGGCCAGGTTGGCAACAAATCTTGGAAGCATCATTGTGCCTTCTGGATAGAGCTTCTCTAGCTTCTTCCAGCTTGCAAAAGTCCACGAAGAGAGCTTTGCATGCGCTTCTGGATTATAGGTAGAAAGCGCAGGTATTACATGCTTGTCTTGCAACCTTACATTAGGCGAGTCTGAAAATGCGAAAGCCTCGTTTACGAGCTCTTTGCCCCTGAAAAATGCAAGCGCCTTAAGGAGCCTCATTTTTTCGTCAGGAGTTTCTTCAACTGCGTATCTGCTCTTGATTTTGTAAAAGTCTTCCTTAGTTCCGTTCCATGCGGCAACTTCATAAACTGCTTCCTTTATATCTGGGTCTATTTTTCCTGTTTTTAATGCAGTTTCAAATTTTTTCCTTGCGAAATCGGCAATGCTATTGTCGCCAAGAAGGCCAAGGCATATTATCGCTCTGCTTCTTGTCTGCTTGTTTATTGTGGGTTCGCCTGGTTTTGCGTCAAGGCCTACAGAAGCAAGTATCGAATTTGCAACTTCTTTCATTGTTTCTAACATGCTTTCATATGCCTTAGAGCCATAAAGAACAGTGCTGAGCCAGATCAAATGTGAGAGTATGCTTGAGTTTGCAGGATATTCTGCATCAGTCAAGTTGCGCTTTACAAAGTCCAGATAATTCTCTGCCTTTACCCTGCCACTCCTTACGAATGCGAACATGTCGTTTTCAATGCCCCAAGCTTCGACTCCATTAAGCCTTGTTTTCATCTTGCTTAGCATTTTGTCAAGAAGTTTGCCCTGGTACATTGCCCTGTATACGCCTTTTTGCATGTAATTCAGCTTTATCCAGTCTGCCTGCATAGCTTCCTGCTCGTTTTCCATCAATTTTCTTTTTTCGCCATTGCTGCTAAGGTAATGCAAAGGTATGGGCCACGTGCCTTTTGCAAGCCCGCTTATCAAGAACCTTTTCTGCTTCAAAGCTATGCTGCCATTTTTCTGGTTTGCTATCACTACAGGGTAGCCTGGCTTTTCTATCCATGCGTTGGCAACTTCGCTTATTTTTTTGCTGCCTGCAGCATGCGATATCGCATCCCACAGGTCCTGGGCTTCGGCGTTGGCATAGGCATGCGCTTTTAGATAAGCATGCAAGCCTTTCCTGAAGACTTCAGGAGTTACATAGTCTTCAAGCATGTTGAGCACGGAGCCGCCCTTTTCGTAGCTTATAGCATCGAATATGCTTGATATTTCACCAGGCGTGTTGACGTGCACGCGTATCGGATGCGTGCTTTTCAGCGAATCTTCGCTTAACGCTACGCCTATCGTGTCTTCTATGTAATGCTCTTGCATGTGCCATTCTGGGAAGCAGTGGGCTACTGCCTTGTAGCTCATGAATGTTGCGAAGCTTTCATTAAGCCACAGGTCGTTCCACCACTTCATTGTCACAAGGTCTCCGAACCACTGGTGGGCAAGCTCGTGTGCTACTGTTATGGCAACGCCCTGCTTTACGCTTATCGGAGAGCTTTCTTTGCACAGCATGTCTATTTCTCTGAAAGTTATGGCTCCCCAGTTTTCCATTGCGCCTGCCGCAAAGTCAGGTATTGCTATAAGGTCTAGCTTAGGAAGTGGGTATTTTATCCCGAAGTACTGCTCGTAGAATTCGACAAACCTTTTGGCATACGCTAATGGTATTTTTGCCATTTCCTTCTTGCCCTTTGTGGTTACTGCTCTCATCTTTATTCCATGGAGCGAATCTTCTACAAAATCGTACTCGCCAACGCCTATGTAGACAAGATAAGTAGACATTCTCGGAGTCGGCTTAAACTCTACAAGCTTCTTTCTGCCAGAGATTTTAGTAGAGCTTATTGGCATGTTAGATATGCAATCCAGGTTATTGTCAACAAGCAATGATATTTTGAATACAGCCTTGAACTCGGGCTCATCAAAGCAAGGAAATGCCCTTCTTGCGTCTGGCGCCTCGAACTGCGTTGTAAGAAGGTATTTCCTTTTGTTGTTTTGCATGTAGCTGCTTCTGTAAAGGCCATTTAGAGAATCACCTATTTTTCCTGAGAATTTTATGGCAATGGAGATTTTGCCCTTTACCCTATTTTTGAGCTTCAGCGTTATGCGCTCCTTCTTGGTTTCATAGCTTACGCTTGCTTCCTGCTCTGTTCCGTTCTTCACGCTGGCTTTTGTGATCTTTAGGCCGTTTGCATTGAGCGTTATCACATTCGTAGGCTTTGCCACTGCCTCTATTTGCTCCTCGCCTTCAAAAGAGAACGACTTTAGGTCTGGCTTTATGAGGATGCTGTACTCTTGCGGCAAAACATTTTTTCCAAGTGTTTCATGCGTTTCATGGTTTTTCATTCATTCGCCTTTTCCTAAGCTGCAATCTATTTATTATATTTGTTCAGACTTATATTCTTTTGGTGCTTGCTTGCTAAGTTTAAGCAGGATCTTCGGAAAGAAATATGCTGCAAATATAACAAGCGTGAACATAAACTACATGAACAGCATACACGAGCTTCCAGGAATAAAGGCCAAAGACAAGGAGTTCGAGCTCAAGATACCTTTCAAGAACAAAACAGCCAGCGATTTGCCCGAAGAGATAAATAGGCCAGACTTAAGAATAGACGAAATAGCAATACAGAAGCCTTTCCAGCTTCTAAGCGTTTCTCCTCAACTTCCTATAGTGCTGCATTACGGCGAGAGCACAGAGATAACGCTTAAGCTCAGGTCTCCAGAGCTCGCGTACACTGGGCCATTGTTTATCAACATGCAAGCCAAGTCACCGGATGCGGTTCATATAAGCATAAGTTCAGTAAAGCTTGTAAGAGAGAGCAGAAGCTTTGACATAGAAGACTCTAGCAGAAGCCTATACCTTGCAAAAGGCGAAGTTTTCAAGCAAGATGTGCAAGTAAGATCGATAATGCACGAAGGCGAAATGCTTAACGGCATTCAGGTAAGCAAGCCTTTCGAGTTTGTAAAAGCCGGAACGGCCTTGCCGGTTATGGTTTCTGGCAGCAGCTTTGTTCTAAGTATATTCATAAAAGCGCCAGACTACAACTACTCAGGACCTATGGAGATCACGCTGCTCTAGCTTCTTCAAGATTTTTCCATAGCTTGTCGAATTCCGCCTTCAAGGCCTTTATCTCTTCTTCGCTTTTCACAAGCCTTAGCTGCTCTATGTTCTTGTGCATTCCTGAAAAGGTGAGATTGGCTGAGCCTTCAAGGGCTTCTGCTTCGCCTATATAGAGCTTTGCGTGCACGAACTCCTTCGGCACTTTTACCGCTATGCCCTTTTTTGCCGACAAGTCTGCAAAGTATGCAAGCAGGTAGGCAAAAAATCCAAAAAGGGTTGCAAGCGCAACACCAAACTGCAGAGGTTTTGAAAAATACTCTGCAAGGTAGTTGAGAAGTACAAGCAAGAAGTCAAAAGCCAGGAACTTGCCGAATGACATTTTGCTAAGCTTTTTCTTCGCGTCTTTGCTTATTGCCGACGAAATTATTCTTATGTTTTTTCCCTTTGCGTTTCTAACAATGAAATTTGCATAATAGGAATCGATATAAGGCGAGATTATCCGAATGTCTTTGCTGCTTTTTATGAGCCTTTCCACAAATACGTAGGAGTTGCTGCCATAATGCTCTGGGTTGTCTTTTCTTTGGAATAGCATATGCTGCTATTAATAAAATAAAAATAAAACACAGTTGCCTGAAAGAAGATATAAGAGAAAGAAGATATAAGAATAAGATTATAAGATAAGAATATGAGAAATGAAGGCGTGCTTGCATGCAAGACAACAGGGCAAAAGAAATAGCTTATTCGTTTCTGAAAAACGAGCTGCTGGACTATTCGACTTATTCTGCTTTGCTCAAGGGCGAGAAGGACAAAACTTTCAGGAGCATTCTTGAAGAGCTTGCCGCTACAGAAGACAAGCACGCAAGCATATGGAGCAGCGTAGCAAAAGTGAGAAGAAGCTCTGTACACGTATCGCGTCTCCGCATTTTTCTGATGCTGCTTATGCGTCGCTTGCTTGGCCTTACTTTCACGGTCAAGCTCCTTGAACTCAATGAGGAAAATGGCGCAAATGCCTATGCCTATGTGCTCAACAATGTTAAACGCAATAACGATTTAAAGAGCAAGCTCGAGCGTGTGCTTAACGACGAGATGCACCACGAGCGTGTGCTTCAAAACTTGCTTGAGGCCAACGAGACAGAATTGCAGTACATAAAGTCTATAATATTCGGCCTGAATGACGGTCTTGTGGAGATTCTTGCAATAGTTGTCGGCTTGGCAATAGTCGCCACTTCAGGCACTGTGGTTGCGCTTGCAGGCACAATCGCCGGAATTTCAGGAACTCTTTCAATGTCTGGAGGCGCATACCTGTCGGCAAAGTCTGAGAAGCTCGTTAACAAGGGCAGAAGCAAGGCTTCAACAACTCCTGCAAAGGAAGCCTACTTTACAGGCATTTACTACTTCGTTGGTGCGCTTCTTAGCATACTGCCTTTCGCCTTTGGGCTAAGCGGCTATTCCGGAATTGCAGTATCGGTAGTGGTTGTAAGTCTGGCAATAGTGATAGTTTCACTGCTCATCTCGGTGATAAGCGGAGTCAACGCAAAGAACAGAATAGCAGAGATGCTAGCAATTTCTCTTGGCGCTGCATTTGTGACTATTCTTTTCAGCACATTCGCAAAGGCGTACTGGCACATCTCTATATAGCCCGCTGGCAGCTATCTTATTCAAAATGCCGCTGCTCCACTGCTGTAATTAGCCTTATATTTGTTGCTATAAAAAGTCAGATTTTTAAACAAAGGTAGAAGCAGTATTTTCTTTTTAAATCTTAATGCAGCTATGCTTAGTGATGATGGCATGGCTAGACCAAAGAAAGCGGCATACAGCTTTGCATGCAAAGATATAGGAATGGACTGCGGCTTCACTGCAACAGCTAGCACAGAAGAGGAGCTGATGCAGAAGATAGCAGAGCATGCGCGTACGGCTCACAACATACAAAGCATGGACGACGCGCTTGTTGCAAAGGTAAAGGCAGCAATAAAGCACCTCTGACGCTTGTTTCTTTTTTCCTTTCTTTTCTTTTTTGGCGATTTCCTTGCTTGAGCTTTACGGACTTAGGATCAAGACGAACGACAAGGTCTACGAGCCTGCTGAAGATTCGTTTCTTGCGTTGAAGGCTATGTCAAAGGCCATTTCAGAATTGCGTGACAATGCTCATGCCAGCGTTCTTGACATGGGTTGCGGAACAGGGCTCATAGGCTTGTATGCGGCAAAGAGCAGGCTTGTTGAAAAGGCATTGCTTGCGGACAAAAGCGGCATTGCAGTAAAACTAGCAGAGGAGAACATAGCCCTGAACAAGCTTGAAAGCAAGGCCAAGGCTATAAGGAGCGATCTTTTCAGCAGCATAACTGGCTTTTTCGACATAATCGTTTTCAATGCACCATACCTTAAAGCAGAGGAAGGCGAGCCTAAAGAAGAGGCAGAGATGCTTAGCGGAGGCAAGGAAGGCGTGGAGCTCTCTGTAAGGTTCCTGAAAGAAGCAAAAAAGCACATGAAACAAGATGCGGTCACTATACTCGTGACTAGCTCATTGAGCAACATGGAAATCCTTTACAACTCAATTTCAAATCTAGGCTACAGCATAAAGGGCAAGATTTCTGAGCACTTCTTCTTTGAAGAGATAACTGCAATAACATTGCAGAATAAAATGGACTAGTCAGGTCAGGCATCTATTTTTTAAACTCTTCGCACGTATAATATAGCAAATTGGTACTGTTTTTGCCAATGATATGAGGTTTTTGTATGCCAGACGAAACACCAAAAGAAATAGTAGACAAGGCGTTGTCAGCGATAAAGCTGGCAAAGCAGGATGGTTCAGTAAGGAAGGGAGTAAACGAGGTTACTAAGAGCCTTGAGAGGGGTCTTGCCACTCTTGTTGTAGTGGCAAACGACGTAAGCCCAAAGGAAGTGGTAATGCACCTGCCTGGGCTTTGCGAGCAGCACAAAACTCCGCTTGTTTATGTTCCAGCCAAGCTAGACCTTGGAAAGGCAGCAGGGCTCAACGTTCCTTGCTCTTCCGTAGCGATAGAGAAGCCTGGCTCAGCTAGCGCAGTGCTCAAGGAAATAGCAACATGGTATGCAAGCTCAAAGCCAGGGTCACAGGCAAGCTCTCAGTCTAGCTCAGCAAGCAGTGCAAGCGCACAGCAGGCAAAGCCTGCTCATGCTCAAGCCCAAGGCAAGCCGAAGGCTCAGCAGGCTAGTTCAGATTCCAAGCAGTGATTTTTGTGGCTTCAGACCAACAGCAACAGCAGCGTAGCTTTGACGGCTATCTGGCAGAGGTAGTAGAGGTGCTGGCTCGCACTGGCATGTTCGGCTCTGTAAAGCAGGTAATGTGCAAGATACTTGAAGGCAACGACAAGGGCAGAGTAATACGCAGGAACATAGTTGGCTATGTTAAGAAGGGAGACATAATAAGACTGCCTGATACCACAAAAGAGGACAGGCCCATAAACGTAAGGTGAAGAAATGAAGTGCTCGTACTGCTCAAAAGACATAGAGCCAGGAACCGGAATAATGTATGTTAGGAAGAACGGCACAATAAGGTATTACTGCTCAAGCCGCTGCTTCAAGCTCGACAACGTGCTCAAGAGGAAAATAAGGGTCAAGAACGCTGGCAAGACCAAGGCTCAAGAAGCCGTCGCGAGCCAGCAAGCAACAGCTACTACAGCAAGCAAGCAATGATTTCCTTTTTCTGCTTACAGGCATTTCCATGCTAGAACAGGCCATTTCGAACACTCTCACCACTGGCAGAAGCAAGCAGAACGAATCGCAAGAAGGTAAGAGTCTGCTAATGGTTCATTTTGGAGAGCTTTGGCTTAGGGGCAAAAACCGTGGGCAATACATAAAGAGGCTTGCCTGCAACATACGCTCTAGCCTCTCCGGTCTCGACTTCTCAATAGCAACAAAATACGACAGGCTTCTTCTAAGCATAAAAAGCGACCAAGTAGCCGAAGCAAAGAAAAGGCTTGGCAGCGTTTTCGGAATAAGCAACTACGAGCTTGCATATACTGCAGAGCCAAACATCGAAAGCATAGTAAACGCAAGCATAGGCCTTGCAGAATCAGCTAATGCAAAGAGCATAAAGATAATAGCGCACAGGTCAGACAAAACTCTCGGCTTCGATTCAAACACAATAACAGAGCAGATTGCAAAGAAGGCAGAATCAGTTGGCATATTGCCTGTTCTTCACGGGTTCGAATTGCCAATTTATGTCAACGTAACAAAAGAAGCAGCTTACATTTCAACAGAGAAGCTGAATGGCCTCGGCGGCCTGCCTGTAGGAAGCGAAGGAAAATGCGTTGTGCTGCTTTCTGGTGGCATAGACTCTCCAGTTGCTTCATGGTTTGCAATGAAAAGGGGCCTTGAGCCCATTTATCTGCACGTGCACGCATTCAGAACAAACGAAGAGGCAGTTAAAAGTGGTAAGATAAGCAGCATTGTCGAAGCCTTGTCAGCGTATTACAAGAGCAGCAAGGTCTACTATGTGCCTTCTTATCTTTTCGACGCCTCTGCGCTTGCAGCTAGGCTGAACAGGTATTCGCTTGTAATGCTGAAAAACTTCATGCTGAGGCTAGCACAGGCAATTGCAACTAAGGAAGGTGCGAGCTGCATAGTGACTGGCGAAAGCCTTGGCCAAGTCGCCTCGCAAACTGCAGAGAACATGCTTGCAGAGTCATATGGCATAAAAACGCTTGTGATAAGGCCTCTGATTGGTTTCGACAAGCAGGAGATAATAGGCATTGCCAAGAAAATAGGCACCTACGAGCAGTCAATAAAGCCGTACAAAGATGTTTGCAGCATAAGCTCAAGAAACCCGAAGACAAAGTGCAGGACAGAAGAGGTAAAAGAGCTTTCACGGAAAATAGGAATAAGCAGCATAGTGGCCAAGTCGCTGAAGCTTGCCCAAGCCATCGAGCATTGAGCAGAAGCGTCTGCTTTTTATATGTTGCATTGCAATGTAGAATTATGAATCTGATCGAAGCTACGCTTGTGCTAGCTGTTGCGATAATAGTAATCGCAACTCTTGTCTACTTTCTCTTTGCCCACGTTCTCGTTTCAAAAGTGACAGAGAACCAGGCAGTTGCGCTTGTAGAGGCCGACATTCAGAAAAACTACCCTGGGGCAGAGATACAGCTTACAAATGTTTCTCCTTCTGTTTACAGAGGCAGCTGGCACGTAGTCGTTTCTGTAATAACCAACGCCACTACCCCATGCCCGAACTACTTTGTTTATGCTTATGACTATCCTAAGTTTGGATTCGTGCCCACGAACGTGAACAACTACACCAGCTCATGCATAATCTACGGCTTCACAACAAGCAAGCCTTTCATTATTGCCTCTTTTCCAGTAGCAATAGCAAGGGCTACAAGCCTGAACATAAGTAGCGTAATAAACTACATAAAGCAGTTCGGCTATTCTAACGTTTCAGTTACTGCAAGCTTCATGAATACGACAAAGCTAGAAAACAGAAACTATACTGGAGTTTGGCTTGTAAACTATACAGCGAAGAAGGCAAACTACTCTGTAATAGCCGCAATTACCCAGTTGAACGGCTCTCTCATAGAAGCATATGAGCAGGCTCGCAACCAGAGCAAATAGCAGTGCTTCGCACTTGTAAACTTTGCTGTTCTTTTCTGCAAAGAGTTGAAGCATAATTATTAAGTTTTAGTTCTTATGCATAAATATGCCTATTTCGAAAAGCACTGCAAAGAGAATACTGATCGAGTCAGGAGCGAAGAGGGTAAGCAGCGAGGCTGCAGAGTCTTTTGCAGACCATTTGAATAGGCTTGCTTACGCCCTGGCCGGCAAGGCTGTGAGGCTTGCAAAGCATGCAAGGAGGAAGACAGTAGAGAAAGACGACATAGAGCTTGCAAAAAGCTGAATTTTCAGGCTACTATAAGCATGCCCATAAGCCTGAGTATTACAAGCGTTCCTACAGCAGGCAGGCCAAATATGGCTGTTGCCACCAATACCGGCAATGCATACGGTATGCCTATTGCAAAAAAGTAGTTTGCAACAAAGATTGTTATGAAGCCCATTATGGCATTTGCTATAAGCCCGAATATCAGCTTGAGAATAAGCTTGCCAAGCTTGAAGACGATGTAGAGAACGAGTATTATTGCAAGCACTATGAGAATTTCAGCAAGAAAGCCCGATGTCAAAGAGGGCAATGGCGTTTGCAAAGGCATAATTATAAATAAGACGTTATGCTTATTAAATTGAGCGGCGTGCGGGTGGCTTACGGTCCATGTGACTGTGGAAGCTCTCCCCATGCAGAGCGCTGCGAGGCCGAAAGGCCGAATTCGGAACAGAAACGGAGCGCTGCGCAGCATTAAGCTGTGACAATACGAGCGCTGCGGTGTGCATGAAACGTGCCGATGTACGCGCAGTGAGCATGCAATGCCTAAGAGGCAGCTCAGTCGGATGCCACCTAAAACATAAGGGAGGCTACGGCACGCCACTCAAGGTGTTTTTATGGAAGAAATGCCTGAACCGCTTAAGAATCAGATGCAGAAGCAGGGCTACCATTTCGTGGGAAAGCACTCTGCCGTTAAGACTTGCGAATATACGAAGAAGGCGCTTAGGGGCGAGACCCTCTGCTACAAGAACGAGTTCTACGGAATAAGAAGCTGGCAATGCCTGCAAGCCACGCCTGCAATAGGCTGCGACCTTGCATGCAGGTTCTGTTGGCGCCTTATGCCAGATGAAGAAGGCTACAAGTGGAACGAGCTCAATGCGGTTGACAAGTGGGACGAGCCAAAGGAGATTGTAGAAGGCATGATCGAAGAGCAGAGAAAGCTTCTTAGCGGATTCAAGGCTATCGCAGATACAAGCTCAAAGAAGCAGAGATTTGACGAAGCAATGGAGCCTAAGCATGCTACTTTGAGCCTTACAGGCGAGCCCCTTTTCTACCCAAAGATGAGCGAGCTGCTTGAAGAGTTCCACAAGAGGCACATGAGCACGTTCCTAGTGCACAACGGCACGCTGCCAGAGGCCATAGAAAAGCTGAATCCTTTGCCAACGCAGTTCTACATATCTCTTCAGGCTCCAGACAAGGAAACCTACCTGAAAACAACAAGGCCAAAAATACCAGATGCCTGGGAGAGGCTTCTCAAGAGTCTTGACCTTATGAGAAGCATGAAGACAAGGACTGTGCTCAGGCTTACATTGGTCAAGGGCTTAAACATGCTTAACCCAGAGGGCTACGCCGAGCTAATAAAGCGAGCGATGCCAAACTATGTTGAGGTAAAGGCATTTTCATTCGTGGGCGGGGCCAGGGAACCGCAGCGCATGCTCCACTACGAGGACATGCCCAACATGGAAGAGATACGCGACTTTTCAAACAAGCTTGCAAGCCTTACTGGCTACTTGGTCACAGCGGAGCACAAGGAGAGCAGGGTTGTGCTGCTTTGCAGAGATGCTGAGTCGCAGAAAAACAGAATCATAGACTTTGACAAACTTTGAACTTTTGTGTTTATTGTAAAACCAGTACTGGTAGAATACCATAGCTGAATTTGCACAAGGTTAA
>JBMFVN010000006.1:0-2061 GCA_049965975.1 Candidatus Micrarchaeia archaeon | reverse complement strand
GAATTATAACCTATAGCAATTTAAAAGTGGTATCTGATAATCATAAATTATAAGGATGATCTAATAATCATAAATTATAAGGATGCTCCAATGGTTGAAAAGGCATTGCTTGCGTTTTCCTTCGCTTTTCTACTCTTTTTAGCCATTTTCAAAGCTATTGCTTCAGTGCCCACAAACGTAACTGCAAGCGTCACTGTGACGTGCCCTTTTGGGATTTCGCTCAATGTAAGCCCTGTTTATCTACGTTATGAAAACATTACGCTGCATTACGCACTCAAGTCCAAAACAGACTGTTTCGTACAAAGCATGCCAGGCTATCTTAACATAACGAACAAAACAGGCATTGTGTATTCGAAAAAGCTTATTGCAAATTACACCAACGAAACTGCAAGATATTATGCTGTTGGCTTTTCGGCAGATTTACTAAGCAACGGAACTTATGATGCTAAGATCAGTTTTTCAAACCAGTATACAAACGCAACAAATGCGTCAAGATTCGAGCTGCTCAATCCTGCAAACATAATTATAGTGAGATTTCTTGGCACAGGCAGCACAGTATCCCTGAATTCGCCCTTTTATCTCTTTGCCAATCTTACTAATTTTGGTCCGATGGCTTCAATGCCCTTCTTGTTGAACATAAGCGTTGCAGGTCCAGAGCCGTATTTTGGCACGTATCGTTTGCCGGGCCTTGCGCCCGGGGCATCTGTAAATGTTAGCATTCCTATCCCTAACGTGACCGTACAGCATGGCACTAACGTGGCCTATGCAACTGCATATTACGGAACAAAATCGCCAGTTGCAAATGTGATAGAGTACAACAAATCGAATACTGCTTCATTCAGCTTTTACGTCCTGCCAGGCAAGCCTGTAAAGCCGGTTACCGTGCCTGTGGCGCCTACGCCTTCCCTTGGCATAGCCACGGCGCCAGTGCAGCTCTCTTTGTCAGCAGGTCAGACAGCTGTGTCGCAGCTTAGCTTCTCAGACACGTCTAGTGCGCCAGAGATAGTCAATTTAAGCATAGGAGACAACTTTTCAAGCTTTGTGCGCCTTTCTGCAAGCAGCATCTCGCTGGCGCCAAACCAAATTATAAGCGATCAGATAGTGTTTGCGCCCTCGCCTTCTCTTTCACCAGGCACTTACATTATACCGGTAAACATATCAAGCACGATAGAAAATAAAACGACAAGCAGAACAATGTACATAACTCTCGCAGTAAGCGCGAAGACAAGCGCAACGAGCATAAGCACGCAAACATTGCTTGTTAATAACACCAACCAGGCAAGCGGCACAGTAATGATAAGCGCGCCTGCAAATGCGTCGCTAAGCAATTTTACAATGGAAACAAGATTGCCAATTAGTACCGTAAGCAGCATATCGCAGATAACTGCATACGGCGTGCCTAACAACATAACTGTGAACGACGGCTATTACATAATCTCGTGGCATATCGCATCTTTGCCCAAAGGCCAGGTTACATATGCCTACTACACGCTTAATAAGCCGAATCTTGCAATGCTAGACTACGCGCAAAACCTGCTTGTCATGCCTTCAAAGCTAGCTCCTGCGCAGGTATTCAGAATATTGAGCATAAGCACGCCCACGCTCTACACGAACTCAAGCACTAACATGACAATAAGTGCACTCTATACCGGCACAACGCCCGCTCAGGTATATTTCATGCTTACTGCCCCTCCTGGCATTAGCGTAACGCCAGCGAGCATAGCACAAAACGCATCGACAAACCAGCTTCTTTTGGCCAATTTCAGACTAACATCTGCAGGCTCTCCTGGCACATATATGCTAAGCCTTTATGCTGCTTATGCCAGCTACAACTCCACATACTCGATACCTTTGATAGTTCTTCCAAAGTCTGTCTATGCTACCTCTTCAACAATAGTCTATAAGCCAATAAGTCCAATAGTGCCTGCATATGTTGCTTATGCCTCGCTTACAGCAATTGTTTTAATTTTAATTATTGTAGCTATAATCGGAACTAGGAAAAGGAAGCCAAAACCTCAGTACAGGCAAGAGGTTGTTGAGCACCTTGCAAGGATAAGAGAG
>JBMFVN010000005.1:0-19477 GCA_049965975.1 Candidatus Micrarchaeia archaeon | reverse complement strand
TTGCGCCTTTTAGAGAAATCGCAAGCTCCTGGCACTTGAATCCTTGCGCTTCTAGCGCTTTCTCGAGGCCCTGTGTGTTTATTGCGATGGCCATGCCGCCACCGCCGCCTCCGCTGAGCTTTGCGCCCAACGAGCCGGTTTTCTTTGCTATCTCTACCGCCTTGTCGAGCCCTTCGCTTGAAACACCGAGAAGAGAAAGATAGCCGTGGTCAGCATACATCTCCTTGCCAAGAGCCTTTATGTCCTTTTTCATCAGTGCTTCTATTCCGCGCTTCGTGCAGGCCTCTATCTCGCCCAGTATTTTTTCGGTTTGTTCCCTCTCACTTTTGTACAACTGGGCAACATGCGCCACTGTCTCTGCAGTGCTTTTCTTGGGCCCTGTGTCTATAGCAAGCAAGTCGATCCGCGTTTCTATGCTTAGCTTTCTTGCCCCTTCTTGCTGCGAATAAGACACATAGCCGCCATAATAAGAGGTGTTTACGTCTATTTTTCCTGCACCCTCGCTTCTGTGCATCACAATCTCGCCTGTCCTTGCAAGCTCCACTATTTCGCTGTCGCTATGGCTTGTTTGTGCAAGCAGGGCAGTAGCCAAAGCAGTTGAGAGCGCGGCGCTGCTCGCAAAGCCCTTCTGCATTGGTATCTGCGAGCTCAGCACAGCTTTTTTGTTTTTTATGCCATATTTCTCGCTTGCCACTGCGAGCACTGTTGCAAAAGGCAGCGCCTCTGCAAGGCCCTTGTTCTCTTCAACGTATTCGTTTATGCTCTTCCTGCTAGCAAAAGAGTCATAAAGCCGTGCCAACGTATCTGCACCGAATTTTGCGCTCTTGCCTATGTCTGGCAGGCTAAGCTCAAAACCCGAGCTTGTGCTTTCTACTTTTGCCCTGGCGTAAAGGCTTATCGCTGCAGCAAGCGAAAGCTTGCCGTAAACTACGGCATGCTCGCCAAGCAGCTTTATGACAGCGGGCGCCTTTGCTTCGACCATGCTCTTACCTATGCTAACATAATAATAAGTTTTTTGATAAAAAGATTATTATTCAAGTGATTTAGTGCAGCAAAACTCTGATAACCAGCTGGTGGTGCTTGTAGACGAGAATGACAACCAGGTAGGCACGATGGGCAAGCTTGAAGCCCATCAGAATGGCGGCCATCTGCACAGGGCATTCTCGATTTTTGTTTTCAACAGCAAGGGCGAGACTCTTTTGCAGAAGCGGGCAATGAACAAGTATCATTCGCAGGGAAAGTGGAGCAACACATGCTGCTCGCACCCTTTTGTAGGCGAAAAGGTGCTCGATGGCGCGCACAGGCGCCTCAAAGAAGAGATGGGGTTTGACTGCCCTCTAAACGAGCAGTTTTCATTCACTTACAAAGCTGATGTCGGCAACGGGCTTACAGAATGGGAATATGACCACGTGATCTTCGGTCTTTTTAACGGCTCTCCAAACATAAACAAGCAGGAGGCTTCAGACTACAAGTGGATAAGCCTCGACCAGCTAAAGGAAGACATTGAGAAAAATCCTGGCAATTACACGCCCTGGCTAAAAATCTGCATAGATAGGGTTATTGATGCTTACAAGAAATGGGGCAATAAGCATGGCGGCTAATTCAAAAACTAGAAACAAAACTGAGAAATTGCTTACTTATGGCGAAGCAGACAAGAGATATCTGGGCAAGGAAGTAGTAGACGTGAAGCTGAAAAAGGGAATGACAGTAAAAGAGCTTATAAACTCTATGCGCTACATAGGCGGCTTCTCGGCTCAGCACATGATAACAGGCATAGACATTCTTCAGAGAATGCTAGCAGACAAGCAGTCTTTCAATTTCCTATCATTCCCTGCAGATATAATCTCTACTGGCCTGAGGGGCGTAATTGCTGGAGCAGTGAAGTATTTCGACGCGATAATAACTACTGGCGGCACAATAGACCACGACCTTGCAAGGTCGTTTGAGGGCAAGTACAGGCTAGGCACATTCTATGCCGACGACGCCGCGCTTCACAAGGCAAATGTCTACAGGCTTGGCAACGTATTCATAGGCCAGAAGGATTACGGGCTTGAAGTGGAGAAGAGGTTCTACCAGATAATGAACGACATATACAACTCAAAGGACTACAAAAAGGAATACAGCGCAAGCGAGCTTCTTTACGAATTCGGAAAGAGAATACAAGACAACGGCTCGATACTCAGGCAGGCATATCTGCACAACGTGCCCATTTTTAATCCAGGAATACTCGACGGCGCCTTTGGCACGCACCTTGCAATATTCTCGCAGAACCATGATTTCAAGCTTAACCTGATAAGAGACGAGCTGAAGCTTAGCAACATCTCTTTTGACAACAAGGTGACTGGCGCCTTCATGATAGGTGGCGGCATAAGCAAGCACCATGTCATATGGTGGAACCAGTTCAAGGGCGGGCTAGATTATGCGGTATATGTAACTACAGCAACGCAGTTTGACGGCAGCCTTTCTGGCGCAAGGCTAAATGAGGCAGTTTCCTGGGGCAAGATAAAGGAGCAGGCCAGATACGTAACAATAGACGGCGACGCAACGATAATTGTTCCGATAATGTTTGCTGCAGCTGAGCTCGTCTAGTGCGCGTTTCTTCCTTAGCAATCCTGAAAAACTTTTACACAGATAAAACTGGGCAACTTGCCTAGTTTAAAAAAGCGAGCTTGCAAACTTAAAACTAGCTTGGTGAATATATGAGCACCTATTCAATAACAGCCGAGAGCGTTACTGAAGGGCACCCAGACAAGGTAGCAGACCTTGTATCTGATTCGGTGCTTGACGCAATATTGGCAAAGGATCCTGTGGCGCACGTCGATTGCGAAACCCTAATAATGCAGGGAATGGTTGTCGTAACCGGTCAGATAACAACGCAGGCTCATGTGAACATACCTAAAGTTGTAAGGCAGACTCTAAAGGAAATAGGCCTTGACAATGCAAAAGACGGCTTAGACTGGGCTACCTGTGGTGTTGTGGTATCAATAGAAGAGCAGTCGCCAGATATTGCAATAGGGGTAGATGAGAAAAAAGGGAACGAGCTTGGGGCCGGCGACCAAGGATTCGTGTTTGGCTATGCATGCAGGGAAACGCCAGAGCTTATGCCCTTGCCCACGATGCTCGCCCACAAGCTGGTTAAAAGGCTTGCAGAATGCAGGAAGAGCGGCGTACTGCCTTACCTCAGGCCTGATGGCAAGTCACAGGTAACTGTAGACTATGTTGATGGCAAGCCTAAGAAAGTAAGCGCTGTTGTAATTGCGGCACAGCACAGCGAAAAAGTAAGCATAAGCAAAGTAAGGAAAGACATAGAAAAAGAGGTAATAAGAAAGGTAATTCCTAAGGAGCTTCTGAGTAGCGACACAAAATTGATAATAAACGGCACTGGCAGGTTTACTATAGGCGGCACTCTTGCCGATTCTGGCCTCACAGGCAGGAAAACTGTAGTAGATGGCTATGGCAGCATAGGCAAGTCTGGAGGCGGCTGCTTCAGCGGCAAAGACCCTACAAAGGTTGATAGGTCAGGAGCTTATTACGCCAGGTATATAGCAAAAAACGTTGTAGCATCTGGTCTTGCTGACATTTGCGAGGTGCAAATAGCATATGCAATTGGAAAGGCCGAGCCTGTTGGCTTTTACGTCAACACACAGGGCACAGGCAAGCTTAGCGACGACGAGCTTGCAGAAATAATAAAAAGGCACTTTGACATGAGGCCTGGTGCCATAATAAAAGAGCTTAACCTTAGAAGGCCTATCTACAGGAAAACCGCAGCATACGGCCATTTCGGCAGGACAGAGCCCAGCTTTACCTGGGAGAAGACTGACAAAGCGAAAACACTAAGCAAGTACTTGCCAAGCAAAAATGGCAGCAGCAAGCAGCAATAGCAAAAGCAAGCTCAGCTCAGGCAAAAAGAAACAGGAATATAATGAAAACCTAAAAATAAAAACAAGACAAATCAAGACAGGGTTATTTCTATCTGGACTGTGTCTGGCACTGGTATGTGCATTACCTGCCTTAGCGCCTGGTCGCTGCCGTCTATTTCAACAAGCCACTTGTGCACCCGCATTTCCCAGTGGTCATAAGTATCGGAGCCGTCGCCGCATGGCGTCTTCCTTGTAGGTATTACCATATGCCTTACTGGCAAAGGAATAGGGCCTTTGTATTTTATCCCTATGCCCTTTGCAATGTCAGCTATCTGCTTGGCTACATCCCTTGCGTCGTTCTTTGATGTGCTTACTAATTTTATTTTTGCTACTGCCATAAGGTCACTTTCAGCTTGCCCTCTTTACTACGTCTAGCACTATTCCTGCAGCAACTGTCTGGCCCATATCCCTTACTGCAAATCTGCCTAGAGGTGGAAAGTCGCTATACTTCTCAACAACAACAGGCTTAGTAGGCTTTACCTTGACTATTGCCACATCGCCGTTCTTTATGAACTGCGGGTTCTTTTCCATTGTCTGGCCAGTCTTAGGGTCCTTCTTCTCAAGTATTTCACTTATTGTGCAAGCTACTTGTGCAGTGTGTATGTGGAATACTGGAGTATAGCCAGGTGCTATTGCCGTAGGGTGGTTTATGACTACTATCTGTGCAGTGAACTCGTCAGCAACAGTAGGCGGGTTGTTTGCAGGCCCTACAACATCCCCGCGCTTCAGCTCCTTCTTGTCAACTCCTTTTATGTTGAATCCTATGTTGTCTCCAGGCTCTGCCTTTTCAAGAGGCTTGTGGTGCATTTCTATGCTCTTGACATCTGTCTTTATGCCAGGTGGCATTATTATGATAAGGTCTCCAGGCTTCATGACTCCTGTCTCTACCCTGCCTACAGGCACTGTGCCGAAGCCCGATACAGTGTAGACATCCTGCAAAGGTAGCCTGAGAGGCTTGTCAATAGGCTTAGGAGGCAGAGTGAACATGTCTATTGCCTGAAGCAGCGTTGGACCTGAGTACCAAGGCATCTTGTCAGAAGGCTTTGATACGTTGTCTCCAAGAAGTGCAGAGTAAGGAACAAACTGTATCTTGCTGACATCGTAGCCGATAGTCTTTAGCAAATTGCTTATCTTTGTCTTTACGTCTTCGAACTTTGAATGGTCGTAGTTTATTGCATCTATCTTGTTTATGCCAACTACAATCTGGTTTATGCCAAGGACTTTTGCAAGGTATGCGTGCTCCCTAGTCTGAGGCTGTATGCCTTCAGGAGCCGACACTACCAAAACAGCCGCATCTGCCTGGCTTGCTCCAGTTATCATGTTCTTTACGAAGTCCCTGTGGCCAGGTGCATCAATCACAGTGAAGTAGTACTTTGGCGTTTGGAATTCCCTTTCTGCTATATCTATTGTCATGCCCCTTTCTCTCTCTTCTTTGAGCTCGTCGGTAACGTAGGCGAATTCCAATGTAGCCTGGTTGTACTTGGCTTCTTCGTCTTTGAGCTTTCTAAGCTCCTGGTCGTTTATTGCTCCTGTCTCATACAGCAGCCTTCCAACTGTAGTAGACTTGCCATGGTCTATGTGGCCTATGAAGATCAAATTCATGTGTGGTTTTTCTGCCATACTATCGCTTTTTTAAACTGCTTTTAAAAAGCAGAGCTGTCATATATTTTTCTGCCATAAACCTATAAATATCTTTGCCTTGCTTTCCGTCTGCAAGAAGCGTCAAAGAAGCGAGTTTCGCTTTGCTTAGCGCAACATATTTATATCTATTCCTATAAAACTCATTCAAGGAGCTAGTTCTCCCGCCACTACTGCATTTTTGCAGGAGGGATTGCATGCTTGAAGACAAATATGCAGATTTCGAGAAGTTTCTGCAAGAAAACAAAGGCAAGCGCAAGTTCAGGCAGACTGTAGAGCTTGCGATAAACTTCAAGGGCAGAGACTTTACAAACCAGAGCAACAGGCTAAACTTCACAGTTCTTTTGCCAAATGGCAAGGGCAAGTCAAGCAAGCTTGCCGTATTTGCCAGCGACAAAAACATAATAGACGAGGCAAAAAGGAACAATATAGAGGTAATAAGCGACTCTGATATACCTACCATTGCAGCAGACAAGCAGAGGCTCGCATCACTGCTTAATTATGAACTTTTGGCACAGCCCAGCCTTATGCCAACTATAGCAAGGTATTTGGGCCAGTTTCTCGGGCCGAGGGGCAAGATGCCAAGGCCTTTGCTTCCTGGCACTAGCATGCAAAGGGCAGCAGCAGAGGCAAACGCGCAGATTACCATAAAGAACACAGGAAAGTTCCTGCCCACTATACACTGCGCTGTGGGCACAGAGGACATGGATCCAAAGAAGCTGTTCGAAAACATAAAGGCTGTTGTTGACAGCATAGCAGAAAAGGTGCGCAAAGACAACATAAAGTCGATATACGTTAAGCTTACAATGAGCAAGGCACAGAGGTTGTTGTAAATGCAGAGAAAAGAGAAAGAGGCTTTTGTCAAAAGGCTTAGCAAGGATCTAGAGCAGAGCAAGACAGTGGCAGTAATGCCTCTTGCAAACGTGCCTGACAGGCTCCTGCAAAAAGTCAGGAACCAGCTGAGAGGAGAGGCAAAAATAGTGGTGGCAAAGAAGACGCTTGTAAAGCTAGCATTGGGCGAAAAGCTAGGCAAGCTAGCAGATTACTTGAACGGCAATGCCGCAATTATTCTTTCAAACTATGACCCGATAGACCTTTACAGCAAGGTGAGCGCCAATGTGCTTATGCTTTCTGCAAAGCCCGGCCAGATAGCTCCAAACGACATAGAAGTAAAGGCAGGCGAAACTGATATTGCGCCTGGCCAAGCAGTTACAGAGCTTAAGGCCGCAGGCATAGACGTTCAGATACAGAAGAACAAGGTTGTCATAGGAAAGGACAAGAAGCTTGTCGAAGCAGGCAAGCGCATAAGCCCTAGCGTTGCAAACGCGCTTAAGCTGCTCAACATAAAGCCTTTTTCAGTGTCAACTTCGCTCAGCGTTGCATACTCTGAGAATTTGCTTTTCAGCAAGCAGGCCCTCAGCATAAACCAGGAGTTCGTTACAAAGGAAATAGAAAGGATATTTGCAGAGGCAAACAGCTTGAGCATAGGCATAGGCTACATAACCCAGTACAACGCAAGCTACTTCATAAGCAAGGCCTATGCAGAAGCAATGGCTCTTGGAATTGCGGCAAAGGTGCCCGAGCCAGAGATCATAGAGAAGCTTGTAGCCCAGGCAGCTGCAGAGGCAAACAATATTAACTTGCTTGCTCAAAATAATACAGAGCAGGCCGGCGCCAGAGACCAAGGCCAAGGTCAAGGCCAAAGCCAAGATCAAAATCAAAGCTCATGATGTGATGTTTAGGTGAAAAACATGGAATACATATACGCGGCACTCTTGCTTGATTCGCTAGGCAAGGAGATAAACGAGGAAAACATGAAGAATGTAGTGAAGGCGGCAGGCCAAGAGCCTGACGAGGCAATGATAAAATCAGTAGTGAAGTCGCTGAAAGGAGTCAACATAAAAGATGTGATAAGCAAGGCCCAGGCAGCGCAGGCACAAGCAGCTCCGGCACAAGCAGCAGCGCCAGCAGCTGAAAAGAAGGAAGAGAAGAAGCCAGAGGAAAAGAAGAGCGAAGAGGAAGCAGCAGGCGGACTAGCAAGCTTGTTCGGCTGACTCTGCTCGTTGTCTAAGCAGGCAAAACGTATTAAATATTTTGCTTGAGTCAAGAATGCAAGATGTGGTAAAATGCAAGTATATGTGGAAAAAGAACGCTGCACAGGCTGCCAGCACTGCAAGGATGTCTGCCCTGTTGCAGTATTCGAGATGAAGCCGAGAACTGCAAACGGCGCTCCAAATCCTGAGGTCAATACAGACAAGGCTCCTGCAGAGCACCAGTGGACCGGCAAAGTGGATCAAGACGTTTACAACAAGTGGGCAAACGTGCAAGATGGCCACAGGCACTTCGCTGACGACAATGACGGAACAAGCGGCGGCTTGTCTGTTGCAGTAAACGGCGAAGCATGCATACTCTGCCAAGCGTGCCTCGTTGAATGCGAAGGAGAATGCATAGTCATAACCGATGACAGTGGCAACACGTACAGGTCAATCTACAAGTGATTTTAGCATTTTTTCTTTTGCTTTTGTTTTCTACTTTACTAGCTGCTGCTTTGCGTGAAGGGTTAAACAAAGCATGCTCAGTCGCTGAAAAATTCCTCTATGTGCCTCTGCCTTATGTTCTTTACCGTTCGCCACTTCTGCCTGACATATGCCTGAAGCTCCTTGTTGTCAAGGTTGCTTCTTAGCGCGTTTATCGTAAGGCTGTCAGAAGGATAACCAGACCCGAAATCTATGCCGAGCTCCTGCTTTATCTTGTCTATCTCACGGTCTCTTGTTACTTTCGCTATTATGCTCGATGCTGATACTACTGGATATCTCGCATCTGCCTTGTGCTCTGCTATGACCCTTATTGCGGGCTTATCTGTCTTAACGTTTGCAGAAGCAATATGCTTTTTGGCAAACATACCTATGCGCACGCCAAATCTCCAAGGCAGCACGTCTGGCGAGTCTATGTAAAGCTTCTTGACATCAGAATTAAGAGAGTCGACAAGCTTTGCAAAATGGAGCGCCTCGAGCTCGTTTATTGATATGCCGCTTAGCATTGCCGCGTTTATCTCTTCGTTTGTTATCGCGTAGAATACGACTTCTTCAGCTATTTTATAGATCTCGTCAAAAAGGAATTCCCTCTGCCTGCGCGTAAGCTGCTTAGAATCCCTTACGCCTATTTCTGCGAGCCTTTTCTCCCTGTCTTTACCTATAGCTACAAGGCTCACAACCAGCGGGCCAAGCACCGCTCCTCTTCCTGCTTCGTCGCCGCCCGCAATTATCATGCAAGCACCAATAAGGTTTCTGCTTTTCTTCTTATAAACCTTTCAACTGCTTCTTTTTTACAGCGAATGTATATAAACCACCAGAGAAAATAAGGTATTGTGATTTTATGGCAAGCACAGACAAAATAAGCAACTTTATTTCCGAACTTTCAAAGACTTTGAAACAGCTGGATTTTACACAGGAACCCGGATCCTCTTATAAAGACGGCTATCGGTTCTCCAGGAACGGCGATATATTTCACGTGTGCTTCAGCATGGAAATTCAAAACGCCATGCCAGACTCGTTCAAATCAGCTCTTAGAAGCAGTAGCAAGGAAGTAAGCGGTCAAATAGAAATCATATATGCAAAGAAGCTAAGCGAAGCCGAGAAAGCAGAGATAGACAAAGTAATAGAAAATTACAAAAATCAACTTCAAGGCATTAACATAGTACAAATAGACAACTCACCAAAAATAAAACAAAGCTGATCTGTCAGTTCAGCTTAGCCCTTTCCTGTCAACTACTATATAATCATTGACAGCCATTACGCTCGCATATGGAACACGAAGCTTGCCTTCCTTGACGTCAAGCTTTTTCACAAAGTCGCTGTCCGGATTGGGTTCAATGACAAGAGTAGTAAGCTTGCCAGTGACCTCATTCAGCTCCGCATCAAGAAACTTGCCAAGGTCCATGCCGTCAGAAGTCATTACCTCTTTGCCAACAAGCTGTTCAGCAATCACATATTTTACCATTTTACCACCGGTCTCCTCAATATCTTAGAGCGCAAAAGATTTAATAACGTTGCTACACCACTTCGAGAACAGTTTTCTTCTTTACGGCGTTCAGCACATGGCCATAATCTCTATAGTGTATAAAGGCAGTTAGCGAAAGCGTGTACTCGCCCTTGTCTGTGCCTGCGTCGCCATAAACGTCAACGCTGACCTGCTTTTCCTCGTTAGGCGCCAGCATGCCTATGCGCACCTCCTTCTCCTTCGAAATGCCAGTTTCATCAAGGCTCATTCCTTTTGGCACTTCCACAACAACCGAGTTGAGCACCGGCTCAGCTGTCAAGTTCTTTACTGTTATGAACATGCGCACGCTGTTTTTCTGGTTTGCATAGAGCCTGTATGGAACAAATTCTGTTGCCACTCTTAGCGGAATCTCCTTTGTGAGCTCCTCTGCTGCGTTCTTCTTGCCGAATAGGCCGAAAAGCTTAACCATTCTATCGCCGATTAAAACTAACACTAAAAATATTTAATCCTTGCGAGAGCCTCATAGAGCTCTGCGATTGCGTTTTTTGCTCTTTTCACTCTTTTATAGATTCCAGAAGGCTTAGAAGATTCCATATTACTGTTCTTGCATACGGTGGCAGGTTGACGTCGTTGCTTACCTCATCTATCTTGTATATCGCCGAAGATGCCCTTACAGTGTAGCTGTCTTCCTGTTTCATCAAAAGCTTTTCTGCCTCGTCAAGTGCTATTTTCACATTTCTTGGAACGCTATTATCGCCGAGCAGCAGGTCTATCTGCTGTTTTGCTTGCGTAACAAGCTCGTCAAATTTTGCATTGTCTTTCATAAACTCACCCAATGACCGGGCCCGGTGGGATTGCCATAAGCGTTGCTTATTTTGAACCCACGACCATCAGCTTAGAAGGCTGTCGCTCTGTCCAAGCTGAGCTACGGGCCCTTGTATTATATGTTAAAGAGGTTTCTAATATTTTGCGCTATCCCACTGGCCACGGTTTCCTTATCAACATTCCTTATCTTTGCTATTTCATCCACCAGCCCGACAATCTCAATAGGAGATTTGCCGGCAACCGGCGAGTCCGTCTCAACGACAATACTACTTATGCTGATTGTGCTTATAATCTTTTTCCTTTCAGAATTGAGCCTTGTAGGTATTGAGATGTAATAGCCTTTTTCAGCGAGCTCCTTTGCCTGATTAGCTGTGCCCTCGAAAAAGTGGAACATTGCCTTGTACGGCTTGTGCTCTTCGAGAATGGCCATTACTCTTTCAAGCCTGTTTCTCGAATGTATCACTATAGGCAGCCTGAGGCTGTTTGCTATTTCTATTTGCTTTGCAAATGCAGCTTCCTGCACCTGCGCGCCGCTTGTTCTTTCTACCTTTGCATCAAGCCCTATCTCGCCTATTCCAACAACCTTGTCGGCATTTTGCCTTGCGAGTTGCTCAAGCTTGTCTATGAACGAGAAGTCTTCTTTTGCAAAACCAGGCCCTATGCCTATTGTAGCAAAAACTGTTTCAGCATCTGCGAGATCTAGGCAAGCAAGGCAGTCTTTCGCGCTGTCGCCGCTGCATATCAGAGCCTTTACTCCAGCATTCATAGCTTCTCTGACTATTGTTTTAGGGTCTTCGAAAAGATTCAGATGGCAGTGCGCATCTATCAATGCAGAAGATTCCATGAAAGCATCTCGTTATTTGATGCAGAAGGGTCCAAATACCCTATAGTATTTGTCATTATATATTATCGCTGTCGCGCATCTTGCATTTGCATTAAGCCTTGCCCTAAGCAGGTATTCGCCGCTGCCGTTGAGCACTAGCTTGTTTGGGCTTACCTTGCAAGTATAATTTTCGCAGGCTCCTGCATTGCTGTTTATCAATGTTTCATTCAACAGGCCTTCCTCAAAAGCTGGTCCCTTTTGCGGCTCAACCATGAAGTATATATGCTCTGTTCCATTCGCCAAGCCATTGTAGCGTAGCGAAGCATAAAGCATTGTTGTGTTGCTCTCAGGAAGTGCGCTCATAGTCGTGTTGCTCAGAGTTATGTTGAAGTTTCTTACCAGAGATTCATGCGAGATGCCAACAAGCGCTGCATCGCTTACTAGAATCAGCGCTATTCCAGAAAGCGCAGCATAGCGCCAAAAGCTCCTTGCGCTTGTTTTTGCCTTTTGCTCTTTTCCAAGGAACAATGCAAAAGCAAACCATGTTCCTAGCATAATGTAGTATGTTATCAAAGAATGGTCCAGAACAAGGAAGGGAAGCATGCTAAGAAGCGGTATGAGCTGCTTGCTTCTGCTTAAATATAGCAGCAGCAGGCAAATGAGAATGGCCGAGGCAAACAGCAACGGATATGCACTAAGCGTTATGCCATAATCTCTTAGCAGGGCGTATCCGAAAGCAGAAACACCAGATGGCAATGGATTTGAGAGAGGCGCAAACAGGGCAGCGCCGAAAGCAGCAGGTTTTGTCACTATGAACCAAAAGCTTATGGCTAAAAACAATAGCAGGGCAAGCCCTGCCTGCATCAAGGCGCGCCCCAGGCCCTTTTCTAAAGCAAGATAAGCAAGCAGCAGCAGAATGGGAATCCAAACCAGCTCTTGCATAGCTGCCGCAAGCCCTATGAATACCCAGGCGTATTTGGAGTCGAGCTTTTCATATGCGGCAATAAGTAGAGCGATTATGAGCAGGTCCTGAAATGCTGATGTGATCATTACAGACAAAGCCAAAATGGTGAAGAATGGAAGTGATGGTTTCAATCTGTATCTTCGCTCCCTTACTGAAAATATGATTAAAAGCATTGCAAAAAGATAGATATCAAGCATTAGCAGGTATATTGTGGATTTGGTTGCATGAATCGCGCTGCCAATCAGGTAAATAGCTGCAAAGCTCAGAAGGAACATTGGCGGATACTGCAAATTGCCCAATATCGTGCTGCTTGTTGATATCGTTAGCGTGCCTTTTGAAGAACTGTAGAAAAGCTGTTTCGAAAAAGAAATTCCATAAGGATTTACGCCATGGAGAAGCTCTTGCGTGGCATACTCGCTTATAAGGGTCTCATCGTCTGCCATAATACCTTTGTAGACTATTCCTGTGAGAAAATACAAAGAAGAGAGCACAAGGGCTATGCAGAACAATGCAAAAGCGAATTTTTTGCTTTCAGTATAGAAATATGTGCCTATCGAAACGATGAACATTGTCGGCACAAGGAAGAGCAGCGACAGGCTCAAAAGCATGAGCATGTTTGTCATAGTTACAGCAAACTGAATTGCCGCTGTTGACGCATACGCCGAAATTGCAAAAAGCAATATGCCAAAAGCAAACAGGGCATTTAGCATCTTGCCCTTTCTGAAGCCAATGGCAAATAGGTATGAGTATAAAATAAAAGTTGCAGCATATGCTGCAAAGAAGGTACACTCTAAGCCCGGGCTGTTGCCAAAAAAGGCGTAAAAGTATTGCGTACTGCAAAGAACTAGGAAAATAAACAGAAGAAAAATAAACTCAACAATATAAACCTGGCTGTTAAGTATGCGACGTGATTCGCCTGTTCGATTCGCTATTTTTGCTTTATATCTGGCAGCGCCTGTCAATGCCAAAGCTACCGCCAGTAAAAGCAATCATCAGCAAGTTATCGAAGATGGGCTAGTTCCACCGGCAGCAGAGCCAAATCCGCCTATCATTGTAACAAGTGGCTGTGCTACTATGAAGAGAACTATTGCAACTATTGCTGCGAATATCATTCCCATCGCCCAGCCTTGTATGCTTTGCCTGACTTGGCCAGTAGCTGGAAGGAAGTGACCAACCGCATAAAGCACTCCGCCCAGTATGATAAGCACTACTGCAAGCACTCCTACTATTGCCTTTACAAAATTGACTATGCCGCAAAGCGTGGATTGCACTGACGACTGTAGCGCCGACTGCGCAGCAACAAAGCTTGTAATTATGCCTATCGCTGAAAGCAGGTACAATATTGCTTTTATGTTTGGCAGTTTCACATTATCACTCTCTAATCTATATTTAGTTGAGTATTTAAATAGTTTTCTATTCGGCCGGTTTTGTTGATTTAGTTCGACTTTTTAGCGTTTTAAGACTTTATCAACAAAATTTGACTTTTCAACAAAACCTATTCGGCCGCGATTAGTCGAGCTGTGCGTACAGAACCCTGTCGCATTTTTATTATTTGCCGAGCGTGGCTATAAGCCCATCGATTACGCCCTTTACACCTATGCCTCCTGTGGCCCTTACTACAATCCTGTGGCTCAGCACAGGCTTCGCAAGCTCCTTTATGTCTTCTATGCTGACTTCCTGCCTGCCGTGTATTAGCGCCCTTGCCTTTCCGCACTGCATGAAAGCTATATCTGCCCTTGGGCTTGCCCCCATTATTACGTGTATATCTGTCCTTGTCGCGGCAACAAGCTTTGTTATGTAATCGGCAACGTCATCAGGCATTGCAACGCCGTTTATGTCTTTTTGCATCTGCAAAACGTCTTCTGTGCTTATTATCTGCTTGGGTTTGTAATTACTGTTCTGCTCCTTGAGCCTGAGCATCTGCTTCTCCTCTTCCTGGCTTACGTAGCCTACTTCTATTCTGAGCAGGAACCTGTCTGCCAGCACCTTAGGCAAAGGCACAGTGCCTTCTATGTTGAGCGGGTTTTGCGTTGCATATGCTACGAAAGGCTGAGGCAGGTCCAGAGTAGCGTTGCCTATTGTCACTTGCCTTTCGGCAAGTGTTTCGAGAAAAGCGCTCATTGTCTTAGGCTGCATTCTGTTAAGCTCATCTACAAGCAGCATGTTTGTGAATATCGGCCCTTTTGCAATCTTTACCTCGTTTCCATCTAGGTATGTATAGCCCACAATGTCCCTTGGCTCTAGGTCAGGCGTACCCTGTATCCTTTTGAAATCTGCCTTTATCGTATCGGCGAGCGCCTTGGCCATGGTAGTTTTTGCAACTCCTGGAACTCCTTCAAGCAGCGCGTGGCCGTTCGCAAGAAGCGCGATAAACATTAGCTCTATTGTTTCTTCGTTGCCAGCTATTTCCTTTGCGACTTCTGAGCGTATGGCCTCAAAGGCTTCTTTCGGGTCCATATAACCTATTGCTTATGCAACATGCAAAAATAAATATGCGCTTGCTATTGCGCGTTGGCACCGTCGTACTCCTGGACGTCAAGTTCTGGCAATTTCGATAGCGTGTCTATCGTGCTTTCGGCGAGGTCCTGCGGTCCTGCACACATTATGACGCTGTCCTTTTCCTTAGCGCCCACAACTTCTCTTACGAAAGACTTTTCCTCGTCTTTGACCCTTTTGTGGTAATCAGCATAAACCAGCACATCGCTCTGCTGTATTGCACTTATCGCTTTTTCTATTGCGCTTCTTGGAGTTCCTCGTGCATTTATTGCAAGCACCCTGCCACCGCTGCTTATTGCCTTGTATATAGTGTCATCTTTTGTGTTAACGAAGGCGCTTGTCACGTCAAAGAGGGCATACCTTCCTGTATTCTTGCTCTTGTTTTTCCTGATATATGTTCCGCCGAGCACGTCGAACTTTTGTATTATAATGCCCACAGCGACAAGGCCTGCTATTAGCAGGTAATAAGGCAGCACGGCCTCGCCAAGAATAAGGTTGGCGAACAGTATTGTTATGAAAGGCGACAGGAAATAGACGTTTGCCACGAATGTGGATTTGAGCATGCGGAAGGCGCTGTAATACATGAAGCCAACGAAGACATTGTAAACTATGCCTATGTAAAGCAGGGCTACAAGATCCTTTGCCGCAAACAACGAAAGAGGCAAGCCGCTGGCGAGTGTTGCAGCCCCGAAAAGAAGCATGTTGGCGAGATTGAATATGAACATGCCAGTTATCATGTCAAATGAATACTTCTTGACAAGCACAGTGGCAAGGGCGCTTGCTAATGCCACTATTACAACGAGCAGGACCATTGAAGCGTTGCCCATTGCAACAAAGCCCAAAGAGCCTCCAGTAAATGCAAAGTATATGCCTACAAGGCCCAAAGAGAGCGCCACTACCTGGTACTTTGTGACTTTTTCCCTAAGTATTGTCGGCAAGAAGATAAGCATAAGCAACGGGTATGACCTGTAGACAACTGTGGCGAGAGAAGCGCTTATGAATTTCTCGGCATAAGTTAGCCCGAATTCCAGGAAGGCGTAGTTGAGCAGGCCTATCAGCGCTATCATGGCGAACGACCTAGGGTTTTTCACATATTGCATAAGCCTTTCCTTCCTGCCAGTTGCAAACAGCACAGCAAGCGCTGTAGCAGCACCTATGCCATAGGCAAAGAAGAGGAACTCTGATATATTCAGGCTGCTTGCTATGTCTAGCATTACCGGGGTCATCGCCCCGAGTATCAAAGCGAGGACAAGATAGGTATTTGCCAAAAGCTTTATGTTCATGCTTCCACTTTTATTTTATTTCAATAACTCAAATGCAGGCTCATGCTTATAAATGATGCATTTTATTTCAATTATGTTGCTGACGTTTGTTAAATTGAGAAGTGTTGTCGTGGAGCCCGTATATGTGTTTCACAGCCGTTTCAATGACGAGTACAGTGTAGAGGCAAGAAAAATTCTAAGGCAGATTTCTGAGAATGCCCGTGTGTCTATATCTGAGCTTTCTAAAGCAACCGGGGTTTCAAGGGCCACAGTTGCCAAGAAGCTTAGGCAGCTTGAAAGCAAGCTGGGCATAAGGTACACGTTCGAGCCAGACGAGCAGAAGCTTGGAATTTCAAGCACGCACCTGATTGCAGTAAAGCTCGACGAGAAGCCGAGCGACGACGAGCTGCTGAAGATTTTCAGCGCTTCTTACATTCCGCAGGGCGTTGTTGTAACAAAAGGCGACTACGACCTGCTGGTTTACGCGATGTCTCTGAACAACATGGAATATGCGCACTGGGACAAGAGCATGCAAATAGAGCTTGCCAAATACGGCGTCACCTGGCAGTCCTCGTGGGTAGTACACAGGCAGCTAGGCTTTTTCCCGGTACGCAACGAGCTTATAGATAAGCTGCAGATAAAGCAAAGGGATAAGGAAATGCTAAAGCTGCTCAACGAGAATTCAAGGATGTCATTCCAGGAAATGTCGCGCAGGCTTGGCATGCACTTCAACACAGTTGCTTATTCTTTCAACAAGCTGCTCAAAAGCGGCTACGTGAAGAGGCTTACTATAACCATGCCTCCGCAAAGGCTTTTTGTGCTCATGTCTTTCTTTACAAAGTACCAGCCAAGGGACGGCTACGAAGCAGCATCTGCGCAGGCAAGAAAGGCTTTCATGAGCGACGACAAGGATTCACTAGTGAGCAGGTACCTTATCTGCGCGCCGCTCATTGGCACCTACGATTTCTTCACCCTTGGCGCCTTCGACGACTACAAGACTGCGCTGAGGCGCGACATAGCTTATCACAAATCCCTGTTCAAGAAGCATAACATAAAGATGAAGCATGCAACAGCTGAGCGCGTTCTCATAGGCTCTTTGCCGATTCGCAGCATTGACACTGCAAAAGAGTACAACACCATAGTATGGAGCGTGCCCCAGGGAGCATAATTTTCAAAATAACAAATATCTTTGTATAAATTTGAACAAAAGGGCAAGTATTTATATTTGATTGTTTACAATACTATTTGTTCGGGCATGCTTATTATACCTCCACCCGCTGCCCGAATCTATTCCTAAAAAATAAAAGAGCAAGCAGACAGCCAAGCCAGTGAGAGCAGCTAAACAAACGTTATATATCTTTTATGTTGACTAATATTGATAGGTGTATTTATGCCTCTTGATGTTGGTCAAAAGGAGCCAGTAACGCTTTCAGAAGCATACGAAATACTTGAAAAGAGGAAGAAGGAAGGCAGCGAGCTAGGCTACGTTCAAAAGTTGGCCTACGAGCACGCCAGCAAGTTCAAGACTCTAAGCGCCGAGAAGGCGAAGGAGATGAAGAGCGAGCTTACGGCTCTTGACCTTAGTGCAGCAACTGCGGCAAAGATAGTAGACATAATGCCCATAAACGTGGAGCAGCTTAAGCAGGTGCTTATAATTGAGAAGAAGCCAATAGATGAAGAGCGCGTAAGCGAGATAATGAAGATTGTCGAGAAGTACAGGAAAGGCAAGTAGCTATGAAAGGGGCATGGTTCAAATGGAACAGGAAGCAAACGAAGAGCTTGAGGAATATGCGTATGTTCTTGACTTTTTGCCTACTGGCAAGTCTTCTTCGCTGCACTCAGAGCCCATAGCCCAGCTTGTTGGAGAAGGCAAGTTCACCCTCCTTGAAGTTGTTACAAAAACTACAGACATAAAGATAGGTGAGCGCGTATACATCGGCAAGGGCGACAGGGACAAGGTGCTGCAGATAAAGTCAAGGATAACATACAACGACCTCACAGAGCCTGCCAAGAACGAATTGCCGATAGCTGTTGCAAACATAATAAGGCAGAATGAAAGCAGGTTTGTAAGAATATTCAATACTGCAGGCCCTTTGAACATAAGGCTACACGCCTTGGAGCTTCTGCCAGGCATAGGCAAGAAGCATCTTGAGGCCATAATAGCTGCAAGGGAAGAAAAGGAATTTGAGAGCTTTGATGATCTGACAAAGCGAGTGCCATTGTTGCAAGATCCTGTGAAGCTGCTTACTGAGCGCGTGATAGAAGAGCTCAAGGGAGGCAGCAGGTTCTACATACTTACAAGGCCATACAAGACCTAACTACTTTTTGGGGTTTAGCGCCTCTCCTTCAAGGTAAATCTCGGAAGACAGCTTGTACCTTGACACAGTGTGCGTTATGACCCTGCCCTTTCCGTCGAATCTTGCAAGGAATATGCCAACCCCTGAGAATAGCGCGCTTTTTATGTTGTCGACAAAGGTTATCTTGTAGCTTATTCCAGCGTCAAATCCGGCGATGTGCCTCGGGTCTACCTCGAGCGGCTTCGTGCCGTCAAGCTGGTGCACTACTATATTGCCTGTAACATGCAAGAACACGATGCCCGGGCCGACAAACCTTTGCAGGAAGAAGCCAGCGCCGCCAAAAAGCGCCGCGCTGACGTTTACAGCTTCTACAGAAAACTTTACTGAATCGGTTGCCGCAAGGAATGCCTTGTCTTCAGCAAGAAACTGCTCATTGGCTTGCAGCTCTATTGGAAACACCTTGCCAGGAAGTATGCCTCCGAGAAGCAAATCGCCTTCGTTTGAGCCAGGCTCGACCTGAAAGTCGGTGACAAACGCAGAGGCTCCTACTATCTTTCTTTCCATTGCTCCCAGTATGCCTCCTTTCATCCTTGGGACCATTTTTATGTTTTCGTGCTTGCTTATCAGCTTGCCTGCGTCAGCATAAACCACGTCGCCCTCGCTGAGCGTAAGCTTGAGGGCCTGCATGTTTTCCCCTACAATCGTATACTGCATGATATCACACTAAGCATTGCAAGCATAAAATAATAAAAGCTCTTAAAGCACGGCTCTATGATAATATTCGGTTGATCGCTGACGTCAAACAAAAAACAGTCGTTTTTGTTACCTGTTCTATCAGGCATTTCGCCTGCTTTTTTAGGCTTTACAGCCGTAAAACCTTATGAACTGTGCCCCTTTTATATATTATATCAACCGTATTTGCGGATAGAGCCGAAGCTCCAAACTTACGATTATGTGGCATTGGCTGTTGCATCGTTGTTCTCATGTTTGCTAACTTCTTGTTATTTTGCTGATTACAGTACCTATTTCGGAAATAGTGCTGTTTGAAGAAGAGGTATTGTATACTGCCCATATCTGTCCAATTAACGTAGCGCCTACCTTTGTGGGTATTATTTTGCCAGTAGGGTCCGTAAAAACAACTGTAGTGACTTGGCCGCTGTTCAATGATGCATTACTTGTTACTCCTAGAACGCCTGGGCAGGTCGGAGAAGTCATTACAGTGCCGTTAGGCACTAGGCAAAAGGCAACAGAAG
>JBMFVN010000004.1:0-21642 GCA_049965975.1 Candidatus Micrarchaeia archaeon | reverse complement strand
CAAGATAATCAGAATACGCTCCTTGACCTCTGGTTTGCAACTTTCATCGCAGTGCGCAGCATAAGCAGAATCAGTGCTATGCCTATAAGGAACAGGCCCGCAGCAGCCTCGATGTTTGCAAGGTAAACAAATCCCAACGCAATGCATATGAATGCAAACAGCGGCGGTATGGCAGGCAAGCCTATCTTGTACTTTTTGAGCATGTACATTGTGAAAACAAGCCCTATTATTGCTCCTGAAGTGATAACAGCTGCAGTGAAATAGCTCAAAAGCGAGGCATAGGCGCTCACAGCGAGCATCAATGGCAGGGCAAGGTCTCCAGTTCCAAGAGCAGCCTGAGTAGGTATTGGTATTGCGCCTTTTTTGATAAGCTTCTTCAGTTCTGCGTTTTTAAGGCTGGCTATTTTGAATTGCTTTTTGAACTGCTTGAGCTCCTTCTTGCTAATATAGCTTGTTGGCACCAGCTCAATATCTGAAGAGCCTATGAGCAGGGCCATATTCCTGTTGACGGCTTCCCTGCCCAAGGTGAGCATATGCCTTGTTACAAATACCGAAATGTAGTCATAAGCAGCTATTATCGCCATGAATATGAAAGCTACAAAGAACGAGAGAACGAGGCCTAGCACTACTCCTGCTCCAACGCTGGCTATTATCGCTACCTCGTTCCTCAGGCCAGGGTGCCTGTGCTTCTCGTAAAGAAGCAGGATCGGCAAAGCTATTGATGCCGCAAGAACATAATACATGGCGCTTTGCTGAGGAAACAAGCTGCCAAGAACTATTGCAAAGAAGTAAAAAGAAGCCGAGACCACAACTATGCCTTCTATTATTGCGTATATCTTGACGCCGTGGTAAAAGCGGAATACAGCTAGCAGAATTAGTGTGCCTATTATTATGTATGCGAAGAAGACTAGGGCCTGCTCTGCAGCCGAATAAGATGCTGCTGTGCTTACGGGTACGCTGTAAATCTCCTGCGGCGGCACGAAATAAAAAACTGTAAGCAGGCCGAGAAGCTGGACAAGTATGAACAGCACAAGAATGTATGCTAGCTGCCTGTATTCTATTTTCCTTTCCAAGCAAACACTTGCCTATTTTAGAATTTTGCAGTTTATAATTTATTACTTGCTCTAACTTGTTTGGCTTAACCTTAGACAAGGAAAGCCAACACAAGCAAGCAATTCATACCACGTCTATGCTGTCTTTCGGATAGCCTATCTGCTCAAGGGCTTTTTTTACCTTTTCCTTGTGGTCTCCCTGAAGCTCTATCACGCCGTTCTTGTTTGTTCCGCCGCAAGAGAGCATGGCCTTTAGCTCCTTTGTCACTTTGTCTATCGCGTCGCTCTCTATGCCTTCTACAACGGTCATGAGTTTTTGGAATTTTGCCTTTTTTGTGTATACCTTTATTCTTGTGGTAGTGGTTTCCCTATTGAGCATCTCGTCGATGTTCAACTCTTTTGGCAAGCCACTTATTGGGTCTATTTCTGTAGTCATTCCTCGCTTACACCTCTTTCCTTAAGAAGAGTCTTTATTTGCGCTATCGTCTTCTTCATCTCTCTTATCTTCGCCTTCTTGGTCTGCACTCCGGTGCTTGCTATTTTTCTTTTTTCTATTGTAAGGTCTAGCTGCACCTGCTGAAGCCTGCTCTTTAGGGCGTCAGCGTCTAAGGATCTAAGGTCTTTGATGTGCATCTATTTCACTTTTTAATAGCTAATAAATATTTATTTATTGCCTTTTTCCTGCTTTGCCTGCTCGCTGCCTTGCGGTGCTGCTTGCTGCTGAACTTGCGCCTTTGAATCTTTGGCTTCTTGTTTCGCTTCATTTGTGCTCTTAGCGCCTGCATCTGCAGTTTGCTGTTGCTGTTCCTGCTGCTGTGCTGCAGAGCCAGAAACTATCTGGGTTTTTGCCTGCTTCTCCTTGCGCCTTGGCTGAGGGAACACTGTGCCTGGCTTTACTATTCTCACTACAACGCCTATTGCGCCGTATTTAGGATAAGCAGTTACCCTTGATTCCTTAACAAGCTTTACGACATCTCCTGCCTTTGGTATGAAGCCCTGCCTGAGCTTTATCTGCTTTGCCTTTGCTCCTTTTGCAGCAAGCTTGCCGGTTACTATTATCTCTGCGCCTAGTGCTCCATTTGTCATTATGTCGTTAAGCACAGAATGAAGCAGGCCCCTTGCATGCGCTCCTCTTTCAAGCGCGTTGGCCAAGTACCTGGCCACGAGCCTGGGCTCTAGCATAGGATTGGTAACCTCTGCCACACTTATTTGCGGATTGTCTATTTTGAACTTGTCTGCTATTGCCTTTGTGAGCGTGTTTATAGTCTCTCCGCCCCTGCCTATTACCCTTCCGGGGTTTGTAACCCACACGGTTATTCGCGTAAGCATTGGTGTTTTTTGTATCTCTATGTCTGAGAAGCCGGCCCTGCTCAGCTCGCTTTCAAGGTAGTGGCTTACTTGCTCCTTGATTATTGCGTCTTCTATGAATTTTCTCTCGATTGTCAATTATTCACCTTTCTTGCTTAGCTTCCTGCTTTTTAGCATTATCGTCATTGTCTGCAGGCTTTGCCGTTTTTGCTTTGTTCTCGCTGCTGTTGCCGCTTTGCTTTTGGCTTTCTTCAGCCTGCTTCTTTTCGCCGCTTGCTGCCTCTGGCTTTTGTTGCTGCTTTGTTTCAGTGTTGCTTGTGCTTGACAGGGCCTTAGCTGCTTTTGGCTTGTTTGCAGCCTGCTGCTTCTTTTCCTGCCTCACGTATGGCAGCCTTACCTTTCTCGGCTTTCTTCCTACTTCTTCAGGCTCAGCAAGAGCAAGCTCTATCTTAGCGTATTCTATGTCGCTGTGCACCCTTGCAGAATAGCCGTACATGCCCCTTCCCCAGGAAAGGCTTCCCTTAGAAGGAGATCTCCTTTCTATGTGCGTCTTGTTTGCAGTTGCATAAGCTATTATTGCGTTTGAAGTGTCAATGCCCTTTGAATCTGCGTTTGCTAGTGCGTTGATAAGCACCTTTCTCACTTCCTTTGCAGCCATTACTGGGAAGGCGCCTTTTGCCCCGCCTAGCTCGTGCTTTGCTCCCATGTGCTTGTTGAACCTCCTGACATGTATGGGCATCTTCTTGCTTATTATGCTGTCAAGCACTGCGAAGGCGTCGTCGGCTTTGGCATACCTTATCGCGTCGCATACGGCACAAAGGTCCTTGTAGCTGGCGTTAACATCGTATGCCTGCGCGACTGCCATATTGCCTGTTACTGGAAAAGAGTACTTGTGCATCATTTCACCGCTAAGAACTTGCTTCCACGCGTTGCCCTTATGCCAGGCGCAGAATGCACAACGCGCTTTACAGTAAACACGAACTCCCCGAGCCTGTGGCCTACCATCTCCGGCGTTATTGAAAGCTCCTTGAACTCCTTGCCGTCATGCACGCCGAACTTGAGGCCTACCCAGCTTGGCAGTATTACCGCTTCTCTTATGTGTGTTCTTATCTGCTTGTTGCTTCCGCTTTTCTTTTCTTTTTCTACTTTCTCGATGAGGTGCTTGTATTCGAAGTTCATCCTTTCTATGCTTCTTCGCTCCCTTGCCGAAAGCAGCTTGCTGAAGTCGCTCAAGCTCATAGACTGCAGCTCTTCAAGAGTCTTGCCCCTAAATGTGAACGTTCTTGGCATATCAACCACGCTTCTTTCTGCCTACGCGCCTTGCGGCTATGTGGCCTACTTTTGCTCCAGGAGGCGCATTCCTAGATACCATGCTTGAATAGCCCTTGTGGTGCTGCTTGCCTCCGAATGGGTGGTCGACCGGGTTCATCTTAACGCCCCTGTTCCTTGGCCACAGCGCATTAACAGCATGCATCATGTAATGGCTCTTGCCCGCCTTGAGGATAGGCTCTGTTATTGCTCCGCCGCCTGCTGCAACGCCTATCTCTGCCCTGCAGTTCCTATTGAGCTCTATAGTGCGCTTTGAAGGCAGCATGAGCGTTACTGTATCTGAGCTGTGCGAGACTATTGTTGCATAAGAGCCGCAAGACCTGGCAAGCTTGCCTCCGTCTCCTGGCCTAAGCTCAACGTTGCATACAAACATGCCATCGGGTATGTTTCCTATAGGCAGCACATTGCCGAGCGATATGCTGGCATTGTCTCCTTCTTGCAGCTTGCTGCCGAGATAAATGCCCTCTGGCGCTATCAATATGGCTTCTGTATTGTCTGTGTATTTTATCCTCATCAACGGAGCTGTGTGCAACGGGTTGTCAAGGAATTCTACAACCTCACCTTCTAGCAATTGCGCATGCCTGCTGGGCATTATCACGTCGAACTTGCCGCTCTTCGGAGGTTTTGTATAAGCGTTGCTAGCTTTTCCGCGCCTCTGTTGCCTCAATCTTTTTCCCATTCAAGCACACCTTCGCTATACCAGCTTGAGCTTCAAAGCTATGTCGCTAGCCTTGTACTCTTTTCCTAATTTTATGTATGCTTTCTTATTATTCTTTGCGTCAATTTCCATGTTTACCTTGTCAACTTTTACATTGAACATTTTCTCGAACTCCTTCTTTACCTGCGGCTTTGTCGCATTAAGAGCAACAACATATACAATGACATTGTCCCTGTCAATCATGCCTATTGCCTTTTCAGTAGCAAGCGGGTAAAACAAAACGCTCATTTAGACACCTTGTTTTTCTCTTCTAAGCTTTTTATTGCCGGCAGGGTCCAGATGGCAAGCCTAGGCTCGCCTCCAGGTGCAAGAACGCCGACTGTAAGAGAGTCAACGCTTGCTATGTCTATTCCAGGTATGTTCTCTCCTGCTTTCTTCAGCTTGCTCGCATCTTTTGCTATTATCACTGCGCTTTTCTTGAAGTATCTTTTCTTTGCAAGCCTCCTGCTGTTTGGCTTAAGCTCTGGCCTGTGTGCTCTTTCAAGATCCTTTTCAAGCCCTAGCTTGGAAAGAACCTCGTAAAGCTTCTTTGTCTTGTCTATCTGCTCTATAGAAGCGTCAACCACTATCGGCAGCTTGCCTTCGAATATGTTTCTTTGCTTCACCTTCTCAGCGTCTGCTGTGGCTGCTATTGCCATTGCTATTGCCTTTTCGTATTCCTTCCTGTTTATCCTTTCTACAAGCTTCTTCTCTACCTTTGCCGGATGCGCCCGCCTGCCCTTCCTTGCCGAAGGTATTCTTCTGACTTCTCCCATTGCGCCCTTTGCAAGCTTCTGCCTTGGCCTTATTGCAATGCCCATGTGCCTTCCTGTCCTGTATACGCCATACCTGCCCACATATACCGCAGATGTTCTCAGGCCAGCGAGAGGGTCCCTGCCCTGTGGCTGGTACTCCTTGCTTTGCTCTGCAAGAAGAGCCCTTAGGACATTGTCCTTGTTGAAATGAGTTTCGAACACGCTTGGCAGTGGCACTTTGCCAGAGACGCTGCCATCTATATTGTAAACATCAGCTTCCATTTTAAGCACCTATTTTAGATTTTAGCGATATCGCGTTTATCTTTTGCTCAGTAGCTGGCTTTACCGGCCTCAGGGCCTTTCTAAGCCTTACAAGCATTCCAGGAGCGCCCGGCACAGAGCCGTGTACTAACACAAAATCGTTCCTTACTATGCCGTAATGCGGAAATCCTCCTGATACGTTTATAGAGCTGGCCTCGCTTTGAGAGCCTATCTTCATTATGCGCTTGTTGAGCTCTGTCCTGTAGTTGTGCCCAAGCCCGCCGGCCATCGGAACAGTGTAAAGGACTTTCGGCGGCTTGAACGGGCCTAGCGTTCCAACATGCCTTACCCTTCCTGTTGCCTTTCTCCTCTGCCTTGCTACTCCGAATCTTCTTACAGGGCCTTCCCAGCCCTTTCCTTTGCTTATGCTTGTAACATCAACATACTCGCCGGTCTTGAACACGTCGCTTATCTTTACTTCTTTGCCAAGAAGCTTCTCCACAAGCTCGATCTTTTCCTTGTTGTTGCCGCCAAGCGCAAGCTCAAAGCGCATTCGCTTCTTTGTGCCGAAGCCAACGCCCATAGGGTCAACATACGCCAATACAGTAATGTCTTCAAATGAATCTGCCTTGTCCTTAAGCTTGGAAATGTCTGTTTTGTTAGTTTGCAATATGCCTACGTTTTTTGCAAGCTGCTTGTCATAGACTTCTTCTGCCACTTGCTTGTAGCCTGTCTGCGGGTTCTTTGAATAGAACCTTGCTCCATAAACATATACCTTTGGAACCTCAAGCACAGTTACTGGCTCTGATATCTCGGTGCCCTTGGCAGGCCCATTTGAATTGTCAACATACATAACGTGTGTCATGCCAGCCTTGAAGCCTATGAAGCCCAGCAGCACAGGCTCTTTGCTTTCTGTCCAATGCCTGACTCTAGCCATGAGCTTCTTCGCCCTTCTATGCGGCCAATACTCTAAAGAGCCTCTTCTCATTAGTAACGACCTTTTTTAGCAAGCAAAAGAAAAGATTGCTGCTAAATCAGCAAATATTATTCTTTAGCATATTTATAAATCTTTTTCACTATTGCCCAGATACCGAGCTGCTTACCTTTTTTCATTTTTCAATTTTTATGGTCTTTATTCTTGTCATTTCAAGCAGGCTGTAGCCTACGCCTTCCCTGCCTATTCCAGAGTTCTTGTTTCCGCCAAACGGGTAAAAGCCTGTGCCGTGCGACGGGTAGTTGTTTATTGTGACACTGCCGTCATCTAGCATTTTTGCATATTTCATAGCGTTTCTGTTGCCGAATATGCATGAATCTAATGCATATGTAGATTCTTTTGCTATCGCAATCGCCTCTTTTGCATTCTTTACCTGTATTACTGGTATTACAGGTCCGAATGTTTCCTCTTGCGCTATTCTCGCTTGCAAAGGAACGCTGTCAAGAAGCGTAGGCTCTACAAAATTCCTTTCCGCTTTTCCGCCTTTCAGTATTTTTGCCCCTTTTGCCACTGCGTCTTCTACGAGCTGCATTACTTTTTGTGCCGCCTTTTCGTCTATGAGCGGTACAGCCTTAGAAGCGTATTCGTCGAAGTTTTTGAGCAGCTCATCGACAAGCTCATTGTGCGCCTTTTCAACAACCAATACCCTGCTTATCGCGTCGCATCTCTGGCCAGAGTATTTCAATGCGCCTTCTAGGATCTTTTTCGCGGCATTTTGTATATTAGCGTCTTCGAGCACTATGGCGCTGCCCTTCCCGCCTAGCTCAAGGTGAAGCCTCTTTATTCCGCAAACAGACATTACATGCTGGCCTGTCGCAGTGCTGCCGGTAAGCGTTATCATCTGGATCCTCTGGTCTTTTGCCAGTTCGTCGCCAAGTTCAGAGCTCAAGCATGTCAGCACGCTGAGGGCGCCTGCTGGAACTCCTGCTTCTTGCAGAACTTTTGCAAACATGAGCGAGGCTATAGGGTCGCTCAGTGAAGGCTTTGCAACTGCAGAGTTGCCGCCTAGCAAAGCCGGGATTATTTTAGAAGCAATAGAGAACAATGGATAGTTGAATGCAGGTATGCATGCTATAATTCCTATGGGTTCGCGCACTATTTTGACATCATTGCCGAAAAGCTTCCTGTCCCAGATTTTGACCCTTTTCAAATCCTCGCTTACAAGGCCAAGCCTTTCTATAGTGGTTTTGACCTCTCCTTCTGCAAGCTCGCGCGTCTTGCCCGATTCAAGCATTATGTCATTTACGAAATCTTCCTTGTATGTTTCCATTAGCTCCTTTGCCCTTTCGAAAACGGCCAGCCTGTCGTATTCAGCGCCTACGCTTTTCGAAGCTCCGCTTATTGCCTTTTCAAGGTCTTCCTTGTTTGCAAGCTGCACATATGCAATGGGCTGAAGGCCGTTTGGCGAAACCACTTCTGCAGTTCTTTTCGACACAGAGTCGAGCCATTCGCCATTGACAAAGATCTTGAACGACGGCTTGCCATCAGTCAAAGCGTATATGCTTTTGAAAAATTCGCTCATTTCCATAAAAATGCCTCCTGTATTTTTCAGATTTCTTTGGTGCTTTTTTGCAGGCAAGATTTAAATATAGCGCAGTAAAATTATATGTAGTAGTTTCGTTTGGCGAGAGGGGGACTCGTTGGGCGAGGATGGCAAAAGCAAATTCAGCTGCACTACCTGCCCGTATTACGGCTCTTGCATAAGCGCCCACGTTCTTTCAGGCGGCGAAAGGCACGATCCTTTTTCTGAAATTGTAAGAAGCAACAAAAAGAAGCATAAAAATAAAAAATCAAAGACCAACAACGCTGCGGAATTGCCTAATGGTGAAGAAAGCCACAGGGAGCTTGAATTAGAGAGAGGAGTATTGAAGGACAAGGCCACAATAATAGATAAGCTTAAAAGGCGCGAGTCAATTTGCTTTTCGCTAACTTTTTGCAGTAGGTCAATAGGGCTTAGAGGAACTCCAGATGCGGTTTTTGCCTCTTTTGACAATGAGAAAAACGAGCTTACGCTGAAGATTATTGAAGACAAGAGGTCGCCACACGAGCGAGACCATTACCAGCTTTGGACTTACGGCATTCTGCTCACAAGCAGGGACGTGCTCGCAATGTCCACCAGTGAATCTGGAAAAATAACAAACGCAGATAAAATTCCATTCTATGAACAGGTTCTTGCTCCAGGAATGCATTACAGGGTGCTTATAAGCCTTAACTATTACTATTATGGCATAAGAGACAACAACGGCGTGCCTTTGGACAATCCAATGAGTCCTTTGCCGATTTCAAAAGATGGAGAGTACAGGAACGCGAAAGTAAGAGCCGAGGCCAACGAGGTAATAAAGCAGGCAAACAAATACTCGCCCAACATGCAAAGGGAGCTATTCAAAAGGCCTGCAAGAAAAGAGGCTAGCTCTTCTCAAGAGCTTCCTGCACGTATTGCATGAACATTTCTTCTGGTACTGCCCCTTCGAACTCGACCTTGTCGTTTATGACTATCTTTGGCACTGCCATGACGCTGTACTTGTCAGCAAGCTCCGGAAATTCCATTGCTTCTATCATTGAGCTCTTTATCTTGTCGCTCTCTATGGCGAACTGGTGCGCCATGTGAACAGAGATCGGGCAATATGGGCACGTCGGCGTAACAAAGACTTTTATGTCAAGCTTTTTGTCTACTTTTTTCAACTGCTCCTTTGTTTCCTTCTTAAGCCCTGTCTCGCCTGCTGAAGCCTCTATTATGTCGTTGACAAGAGCGCTGAACTCATGCCCGTATGGCATTCCAAAATAGTAGGCATTGTAGATTTTCTTGCCTCCTATGACTATTGCAGGCACCTTGTCGACTTCTAGGAACTTTGCCTCTTTCTCGTTCTTCTTTATGTCATATACAGTTACTTTTATCTTGTCGCTCAGCTTTGCTAGCTCGTTTATAAGCTCTATGTTCTTGTCGCACAGCTGGCAAGTGCCATCACTGCTAGTGAACACCATTAGGTTTACTTCATTTTGAAGCTTCTTGCCGAACATGTCGCGCAAATATGCAGCATCTTTTTCACCTATCATTGCCATTAGACCACCAAAAAAGAATAAGAACAAATTATGTTGCTTTTGATATTTATACCTTTCTGTGTTTTTGAAGAGCCTGCAAGCTTTTGCCTTGCATTGTTAGTATTGAATTGCAATCTTATTGCCAATTATTTTCTTTGGCGTTCCGTTTTCATTGCCGTCAAATATTGCAATTTCCCCTGCGTGCCTGCCTGTTAGCATTTCTGCATATACTTCTGCTCCTTCGCTTCTTAACAGCTTCCTGAGCTCACCTCTTTTAATTTGCGTCTTTACTATCAAAGCTATGTCTTTATTTGAATCTATAACGAGGTTTCCTTCATCTATTTTGTCTTTGTAGAATTTAGCGTAATCTTTTATGCTTCTAGAGTAAGCGATCTTTGCCATTGTATGCTTGCCTGTTAGATCGGCATAAGGGTCATTGGACAGCTCTTCGCGTTTTACGCTTTTTTCTCTGCCGTTCAAGTTTGGAACCATCTCTATTATTCCAATCGTGCCTAGAGGTCTTAGCCAAACGCCCGAAAGCGCCAAGAACGGATTCATACTGCTCAAACTACCGTAATCAAATGTGTTTCCAATTATTTGTACTTCTAGCTCGTCGTTTTTCTGGCTCATAATTCTTGCCAAAGCGTAGCCTGGCACCGCTTGTAGTACTTGCATTTTGCGGCCATTGATTGCTGTCTCAACAAAATCATAAGAGCCGTTTTCTATTTTGACCACTACCAGATCTCCGGCAACAAGCTCTTCGTCAGGCCTTTTGAGCCTCTTTTCATCTTGATAGGTCATACTGTCATCTTTCTTATGTTCGTATAGCCAGGGAAATATATTTATAAGTATTCTGACAAAGCATAATTCATATTCGATGTTTGCAAGCCATAAAGGCAAGCAAAATCTTGTCAGGTGTTTTTATACCAAAACCTAGATACAGGTCAAGGAGCTACAGGAGGCTGGACAGGATCACTCCGAAAGGCAGGCATGTAATACACTACGAGCGAAAGGCTCATGACGTGCCCCATTGCGGAATATGCGGAGCCCCGCTCAACGGAATAAGCGTGACTTCAAAGCTTCGCGGCGCGAGCAGAAAGCGCGTCGAGCGGCTTTTTGGCGGAGTGCTGTGCGCAAAGTGCACTGCAGAAGTAGTGACGCTTGCGAGCAGAATAGAGAACGGCGAAATGAAGCTGAACGACGTGAACAGCAAAGAGAGAAACTACGTATTGCAAATGATAGCCCACTAGTGGTTTAATGCAGGCCATAATTCTTTGCGGTTTTCCGGCCTGTGGTAAAACTACTGTTGCAGGTTTGCTCGCTTCAAGGCTAAAGGTTCAGGTGCTTGGCGGCACAGACATGCTCAGAGAGATAGCAAAGGAGCGAGGCTACAAGCCTGTCGGACTTAATTGGTGGGATACTCCAGAAGGCGTAAAGTTCCTCAGGGAGCGCGCTTCCGATCCGCAATTTGACATGGAAGTGGACAATAGGCTTATAGAGCGAGTCAAGCAGGGCGATGTAGTGGTGACAAGCTACACTCTTCCTTGGCTTACAGACTTCGGCTTCAAGGTCTGGCTTGAGGCAAGCGTTGAGACTAGGGCAAAGCGCATGGCTGCCCGCGACAACATATCTGTTGATGAGGCAAAGAAAGTTCTGGAAATACGTGACACTGAGAACAGGGAGCTTTACGAAAAGCTGTATGGCATACACTTTGGCTCTGATACTTCTCCTTTCGATCTGGTTATAGACGTCGAGAAGATAAGCGCTGAAGAGGCAGCTGCGCGCATACTGAGTGCATTTGGAAAATCGGGCACAGAGCAGAAGCAGAAGTAGCACGCGCAAAACGCAAAACATATATATGCCTTTTTGTGTATATGTATATCTCTTTGAATTATCGGTGGTAAAATGCCAACAATAGAGCCAGGAAGGGTTTGCGTTAAAAAGTACGGCAGAGATGCCGGCGACAAGGCAGTGATATTAAAAGTATTAGATGACAATTTTGTGAACATAGTTACTGCTACAAGGCCAAAGGCGAGGAAGTGCAACGTAAACCATCTAGAGATTCTAGGCCAAAAGGTTAATGCTGAGAGCGCTGAAGAAATAGCAAAGGTGCTTGAGATACCTAAGGACAAGCTCAAGCTCTGAAGCTTTAATAATTTTCTTTTTCTACTTTTTGCAGAGCATATGCCAAGCCGCATAAAGATAAAGATAACAGAGCAGATAAAGAGGGTAATAGAAAGGGATTCCAAAGTAATATTCACCTCTACCCGCGAGGCTTATCCTTTCGTGGCAGACAGGATCTCAGGAGATTTTGCTTACGATATAGCCGGAAACAGGTTCATAGATTTCGCCACTTTCATAACAGTGTACAGCTTCGGTGAGGAATGCATGAAGCAGGTAAGGCGCGCCGTGAACAGGCAGATAGCAAAGCTAATGCATTCTGCATTCCAGGATTTCTACGCAGAACCGCCCGTTGCTTTAGCAGAGAAGCTATTGAGTTTCATGCCAAGCGGCTTCGGCAGGGTATTCTTCTCTAACTCCGGGACAGAGGCCAACGAAGACGCAATAAAGATTGCAAGAAATCATACAAAGCGCTACTACTTTCTTGCGTTTTATAACGCTTTCCACGGCAGGTCTTTTGGCCCTCTTGGACTGACTGCGAGCAAGTCTGTGCAAAGGCACCACCTTGGCCCATTCCCTGGCTTTGTTCATGCTATATATCCTAATCCATATAGGTGCGTGTTCAACTCGGCAAGCCCCGAGGAGTGCGCCGATGCGGCTCTGAACTACATAGAAGAATACATATTCAGGAAGGAGGCCCATCCTGACGAATTCGCAGGCATATTCATAGAGCCGGAGCAGGGCGAAGGCGGCTATGTAGTGCCTCCCAAGGAGTTTATAGTGGGTTTGAGAAAGCTTGCCTCGCAATACGACATACCTCTTATAGACGACGAGGTGCAAGCGGGCCTCATGCGCACAGGCAAGTTTCTAGGTCTTGACAATTTCGGAGTAAAGGCAGACATTTATACGTTTGCAAAGGCTCTTGGCGGAGGCCTGCCTCTCGGTGCGACTGTGGCAAGCAAAGCAATGGGCGACGTGCCCGAAGGTCTTCACGGTGGCACTTTTGGCGGCAACCTTGCAGCTGTCGCTGCTTCAAACGCAGTACTAGATTACATAAAGTTGCACAAGAGGAACCTTGAGCAGGCTGTTGCGCGCAAGCACGATCTGATAATGAAAAGGCTTGATGAGCTGAAGCAAAGATACGAGATAGTTGGCGACGCAAGGGGCTTGGGGCTTATGCTTGCGATAGAACTTGTAAAGAACAAGGACACAAAGGAAGAGGCAGTAGCGGAAAGAGATGCAGTAGTCAAGGAATGCTTCTACAACGGTCTTCTTCTGTTGCCTGCGGGCACCTCAGCGATAAGAATAATTCCTCCTATAACAATCTCAGAAGAGCACCTTGAGAAAGGCCTTGACATACTAGAAAACGCTGTGAAGAAAGTGTCTGAACAATAAATGAGTCGAGCAATCTGTGCCAAAAGACCTTGAAACCGTGAGGAACCCCACAAATTTATTCGCGGGAGGATGTCAGATGAACCGCGTAAGGTCGAACTGGCCTGCCGCAGCGGTTTCCCTTTCAATAGCTTCCTGCTTCGCCTCGGTGCTTTCCTTGCCTTCCTCGGTGACAGTTCCAAACACGCTCGCTATTTCATCCTTTATGAGCTGAAGCCTCTGCTTCGTGTAGTTGTCTATGTCGTAGCGTTCTGCAAGGCTTATTGCTACATTTAGATACTTTTCAATGCTGCCCTTTGAGATTGTGAGAAGAAGCTTGCCTCCGTCTTTTGTGCATTTGCCTATAAGAGGCACGCGCCTGTATTTTGCGTTGCACGTCACGCACCTGAACTGCTGCTTTGAAAACGAGTGCAAGTTGCCTATCAGATCAGGTATGAAGTGGCTCATTATAAGCCTCTTTGCTGCATCCTTTTTGTCGAGCGAGCAAAGCAGGTCTACAAGCTTGAACTCAGCGTTGATCTTGTCCTGCATTGTCTTGAGAAGCACATATCTGCTCCTTTTCGGAGCTTCTGTTATTGCCTTTGCAGTTGACAGATGCGTGAAGCCAAGGCCGGAGAAGGCAGACTTGCTTCCTAGCCTGTTTTCAACAAGCTCTATTTTTATTTCAGATGGCGATGCGTATGCCATTGTCTTTTCGTAGAACTCGAGCGGATACTTGGCTATTGTTTCCATTGAGTATACTTCATCATCAACTTCTTCTGGCATTACGTGAGTCGTAAGCAGCAGAGGAGCATCCATCGTGCCGCCGACGCTTGCAGGCAAATACTTCTTTGAGAAGTTGAGCATGGCGTCAAGCAAAAGCATGGTAGTGTCTTCATCGCCGTCTGTGTTTCTCCTTCTTGCACAGATCGTGTACGGGTGGGCGAATCCCACATTTGCATCTGTTATGCCTATTATCCTGTTTAGCACTGCGCACGAAGTGTGAGGCGAAAGCGTTATGACAAGCTGACCTATCAGATCCTTTGGCTCTTTTGCATTGTAGAAAGGCTCAAGGCCGTAATACCTTTTCAGAAGTTCGTCTATGAACTGAGCCACTCTCAAGAAGTACTCTGCGCCTCGCTTGTTAAGTATGACATCTTGGTGCTTGAGCTCGACAAGCTGGTCTTCGCTCTTGAGCTCGTTGCCCAAGTAGTCAGTAGTATAGCCGAGCTTTCTCAGTGTGTCTATGTCTGCGCCTATCTCGCTTGGATAGAAGTGAGTTATGGGAGCGTCTGTAGCGTCAAACCTTGAGGTGCCATCTTTAAAGACATAGATGTTGTAAATGGCGCGAAGTATGCCCTTTTCTATTGGCTCAGCAATTTTGTCCTTGTTTATAAGCCCCCTCACGCCTTTTATAACTCCAGGCAGAGAGCTTAAGCCAAGCCTTTTCATTGCCCCGCTTATGGTCTTGCCTATGTCGACTTCTATTTCACCATAGGTCTTGCCGTCCTCCCCCTGCACTATGCTTGTGGGCTTTCCGCAGTCGTAGCAGTAGGGCGTGCCAATAATCCTGCCACAGGTATCGCATTTGTAATTTGCTATTTCCACAGTTATCTTCTGCCTGTCAAACCTGCTGGCATCTTCCTTGTATGCCTCGCTTATGTTCCTTTCCCTGCCGCCATATGCTGCTATTGGGAAAAGCGCATTAGGCGTTGGCTGCATCATTCGTTCCCTCGCCTTTTCGGGCCTGCCTATCCTTGCGCCTATGTATGTCGACCTTTTCATCAGCTTTACATTTGACACGGAGTTTGCAAGGTCGAGAGCAGACTGCGCGCCGGCCATTGCTTTTGCCATTTTCTCTGTGCCGAGGCTTACTGCATTGTCGTTTAGCATGCCAAGCGAGACGAGCAGGCTTTTTGCATAGTCTGCTTCTATTTTTATCTTTCCTTCAACAAGCCTGTGCGGCACGTTTAGCAGCTCTAGCGTGTTCTTCGTCTTCTGGTCAAGCTCAAGCTCAATGCCGCTTACTTCCTCGAGCTTCTTGCCCTGCAGTTCTGTTAACTTGCTGAGTGCCAACGCCAAGTCGTAGAGTTCCTGCTGAGTCACTGCTTGGAATTCAAACAGAAACTTAGGATGCAACGGCACGTTGTACTTCTTTGAAAGCTCGTAAGCCTCGTCAAAGCCTATGCCCATAGTTTTTTCATCGCTGATCTTGCAGCCAGCACTCTCAAGCTGGGCCTGCCAGTATTCCTCAACGTAGCTTGTTGGTTGAAGCGGCGTGTTGGTTTTCCTGAAGTCGCCAAATGTTATCAGTATGTCTCCTACTGAGATTATGCTCTCAACTTCGTCTTTTAGCCTTTCAGCCTCTTCTGCTGTGTTTATCCTGAGTGCGTCGCCGTTTTTGAGCCTTACGAAAGGCCCTTCTATAGTGTCTACTGGCATTGCAACGCAGCCTTTTCCTGGCAGTTCCACCTTCAGCTGCGTGCCTATGCCTATGAAGCTGTCTAGTATTATCATTGTGGCCGGGCTGAATCCCTTTGCCGCTATGCCAGTAAGCCTGCTTCTGCCGTATCTGAGCCTGAACGAGCCTGTGTGGCCCGGGTATGCCAATATTGGTCTGCCTGCTACAAGCTCCTCGAGGAACGTCTCTTCGACTTGCTCGCTTCCACCGTTGCTCTGCGCCTTGCTTATCTTTATCACGTTGTTGAGCCAGCTCCAATCCATGCCCACTTTCTTTGTTTCTCTGAGCACTCCTTTTGCCTTTTGTATTATGCTGCTTATGACAAGCGGCACGCCGCTCCTTATCCTATTCTCTATTCTTGCCTGCTTGCCGTCTATGCCTATTCTTGTCATGTTTGTGTGAACACTCACCTCAAGATGCTCGCTTGCAATTCCGTCTATGCATACGCTGCAATTCTGAAGCACAGTTTTCATGTCTTCTTCACTCGGCATATATTGAAGCCTTGCTATTTCAGCGTTGTAAAGCTCCACTTCCTCTATGTACCTGTCTATTTCTTCTTGCGTTGCCTTGTATGCGCCTATGTTGAAGAATCTTCTCGCGTAATCGGCGAGCGCTACAGAAAGTGCAACAGTTGTGCCGCCAGCGCTCCTTATCGGCCCTGCATACACTATTGCTATGTAGTCTGAATTGTCAGGATTCTTGTAATGGCCTATGTTCTGTATGCCTTCAGTTGGTGCTACCAGAATTCCTTCGGTGAGTATTGCAAGCCCGACCCTAACCGCAAGAAGTATCCTTTTTATCGTGTCTCCGGTGTCGAACTTGTCGTTTGTGCATATTTCTTTCACCATCTCAAAGCCAAGCTCGCTTCTTGTCTGTCCTCTAAGCTTGCTTCTTATCGATTCTTCAAGCGCTGGAATGCCAAGCAGGCCTGCAACTCTGCCAGCTATATCCGGAGCCGGAGTAATCTCAACATTGGTATCAGGATCGTAGCCGAGAGAGCGCGCCTTCTTCGCAATGTCGTAAGTCCTTTCGAATTCTTCGTCAAGCTTTGCAAAATATTCTTCGATATCCATGTAATCGCTTTATGTGATTGAGTTGAAGTCAAGCAGGTTTAGAGTACGCTGCTTCGCCTCATACACTGGCAGTATTGCAGGCGTCGGCATGTGGCCCTGCTTTACCTGAAACGCTGTCCTTGCCTGCCAAGTGCCGCTATTCACGACAAGCGTTCCATGGTAGTCTATGGCACCGTTTTTGTGTATGTGCCCCATAAGCAAAATATCAGGCACATCGCTTATTACGAGCTCGTCATCCCTGCTAGGCACAATAGGGTTTTCTCCAAATATGGGCGAGAGGTGGCGCCTCTTAAGCAGCTCTACCATTGCGTCCTCTGGCTTTGCGTAGGCGTTTCCAGGCACGTTCGCTATTATTGAATCAAGCGAAGTGCCGTGATATGCAAGCAGCTTTATGTCTTCTAGGTTTAGCATTGCAGGGTTAGTTACAAGGTGTATATTGCCTGTGTTGTACTTGGCAAGCTCCCTGTCTAGCTCAGGCTGCGGCTCGGCGCGCCTCACAGCATCATGGTTGCCAGGAAGTACGAACACCTCTATGTAATCAGGTATTGCCTTTAGTAGCTCGAAGAACATGGCGTATTGGGCATATATGTCTTTTATTATAAGCTCCTTTTCCTGGTCTGGGTATACTCCTATGCCGTCGGCTATGTCGCCGCAGAAAACAGCAAACTTTACCTTTTTTGCCAGGTCTTTCTTGTAGTCTATTGCGCCATTGAGCCACTGCAGCATCTTGCTGAATTGCTTGTCAAGAAAAAGCTTGTGGCCTACATGAACATCGGAAATAAGCGCTATTGCAAAATCGTCTTCGCTCTGCTTCCTTGAGTGTATGGGCACATCGGGCCAGGTGAAGAAGCTTGCTATGAGCAAGCCTTTTGAGAGCTTGCCTCGCACTGCTATGACATCGTCTCTTGCTATCTTTGTTGCACTGCGATAGAGGGCGCTTGCCTCGGCTTGGAACTGCGTATGCAATTGTGCATCGGGCTTTGCGAACAGCACGTTTATGCTGCCAGTAGGGTCTTCAAGGGTTACGAGCACGTGGCCGTTTTTTGTTGTCTTTTTGTCATAAACCATGCCTATAACGCTTACCTCCCTGCCGCTCATGTACTGGCTTATGTTTGCTATGTCTGTTGCTGCGAGGGTGCGCGTAGAGGTGATTATCTTCTTGAGCTTTTGGAACCTGTCGTTGAAATGCGCCACAAAGTCGCTTGCCGATGAGCCTACTGGCTCTATCCTGCTGTTGACATATGAGTACTTGATGTGCATCTCCTTAGCCAATGGTTCAAAGCCCGCGCCTTGTGCAATCTCGATTTCTTTCGGCATCTTTTCCTCTTTGAGTTCGCTTATTATTTTGCTCAGAAGCTGCTTGTCAAGCAGCTTTATCCCTTGGCTGTTAGAGAAATAGTCACCAACAAGGGCAGCAAGCTGGAATATGTCCGTGCCATTTATGTCATCTTCTGTTATGTCTGCACTTACTATGACCTTGCTTTCCAGCAACTTAGAAAGTTCTGCAAGCTTGCTCATGCTTAGGTTTTCGCATAACAGATATAAAAATCAATCTAAAATTTTTTGCACTTTTATGCTAAAAGCTTTTAGCAAAGGCTATTTTTATTTACGTCGTTGAAACAGCAAAGCAAAACAAAACTAGATAAGACAAGGTTGCAAAGCATAAATATATCTAAATGAATGTTTGAAAAATATTTAGAGAGCATGAACGCCAAAAAGCTGCAAAGCGCAATGGAATACCTAATGACCTATGGCTGGGCAATTCTAATACTCGCAGTAGTGCTTGGTGCTCTTTACGGTCTTGGTGTTTTCAACGCAAGCAGGTTCCTCGGGTCGCAGTGCCTGCTCCAGGCAGGCTTCTCGTGTCCGTCGCTTTCAATGTCTTCAAACGGCCTGCTTACCCTGAATCTTCTTCAGGCTACAGACTCGCCAATAAACATAACTGCCTATGGCTGCAACACAAATGATACTATAATAGAAATGCAAACGCCTTATAATCCGCCAAGCAACCAGGTCACAATGCAGATAAGTTCAAACTATACCTTCACAGTCCAATGCTATTCAGGTGCAAATCCTTTTTCAGGGACTCCTGGAAGCAATTTCAACGGCTACCTATTCATAAACTACACTAACCTTGAGACTGGTTTTCCAGAAACAGTAGTGGGCAAGCTCGTAGTAAGGGTTACCTGAACCTTTGCTTGCTTTCAATCGCATTTCGTGTAGCCGCAGTTTTTGCATATGTAGCAGCCGTTTTCATAAACAAGCGTGCGTTCGCCGCAGACAGGGCATACCTCTGGCTGTATTTCTGCTCCTTTGCCTTCGCTTTCAGTGTCAGTGTCAGCAGGGGCTTCTTCCTGCTCTTCAGGGCTCGTTTTTTTCCCACTGGTTTCTTTATCTTCTTTGCTCTCTTCGGCAGCAGCCTTGCTAGGCTGGTTAACTTGAAGCTGCTGCCCCGCTGATGCCTCTGACTCGCCAGGACCTAGAGGCGTTGCGAAATTTGCAACGCCCATTGCTATCTCTATTGCTTTTGCTATCGCATCTGGCACGCTGTAGAGCTTTATGCCCCTGTACCACGATATTGCATCATTGGCCCTTATGCCCTTGAGGCTGCTTATAACGTTCTTTACGTCCCCACCTGCCTGCAAGTACCTGCTTATCATTCTCCCTATCGCCTCGCTGTAGCTCTTTTCCTGGCTTCCTGCCCTTCCCATGTTTACGAACACTTCTTTTACCTGGTTGTTTGCATCGAAGTTGACAGTGACATAAAGTGAGCCTTGCGGAAGAACAAGCTTGACAGTTTTTCCTATCATAGTTTCAGGCCTTTCCCATTCAGGCTGCGGAGCGCCTGCTTGCTGTTGTTGCTTTTGTTCCTGTTCCTTCTTTGTATCTTCGACCTTCAGGACGTCTTCACGTGAGCCTTCGCGGTATACTGTTATGCTCTTGCAGCCAGCCTTCCAGGCTTCCATGTATATCTTGCCTACTTCTTCAGGCTTCGTATCCCTTGGCAAGTTAACGGTTGACGATATGCCGCTGTCTATGTGCTTTTGTATAGTTCCTTGGAGCCTTACCCTGAACTCCGGGTCTATCTTGTATGCTACTGTGAAATACTCTGGCAGCTGGCTTTCATCAGTTATTCCTGCAAAGTCCATGTACTGCTTGACAAGTGGGTGATAAACCTTGAACTCGCCCTTGCTTAAGGATTCAGACCTTCTCGTATAGGAGTATGCGAATATAGGCTCTATTCCGCTGCTTGTGCCTGATAGCACTGCTCCAGAGCCTACTGGCGGGGCAGTTAGTATCGCCACGTTGCGAAGGCCTTGTGCTGCTATCTTGTTCTTCACTTCTTCGTTGAGTCTCTGGACGAAAGGCCTTGAAAGATGCTTGTCCTTGTCGAAAAGCGGGAACGGGCCTTTTTCCTTTGCCAGTTCGGTGCTTTCATCATATGCCCAATTCTTTATCTGCTCGAAGAGCTTGTCGGCAAACTCTATTGCAGCATCGCTGTCATATTTTATTCTAAGCTTTGCAAACATGTCGGCAAGGCCTGTAAAGCCCAAGCCTATCCTTCTGGTGTTCTTTGCTGCATCAGCCTGCTGCTTCAGCGGATGCTTGTCTGCATTGTAGTCAAGTACGTCGTCAAGGAACCTAACTCCGAGCCTGGTTGCGCGTTCGAGCGCGTCAAAGTCTATTCTTGCCCTTTCTGTGAACGGATCGAGCACGAATGCTGAAAGGTTGAGGTTGCCAAGGTCGCATGCACCATAGTCTTGCAAAGGCTGCTCGGCGCAAGGATTCGTAGTTACAATGTCCATGCCGTTGTATTCGCTTGGTGATTCCCTTTTCATCGTGTCCCAGAACATTATACCAGGCTCCGCCCACGCCCATGCCGACTTTGTGAGCTCGTCCCATATGACTTTTGCCTTTATTTTTTTCTCTATTCTTCCAGTAACCTTGTTTTCGAACCATAAGGTAATGTAGTCGTCGTTCTCAACAGCTTTCATGAATTCGTCGGTAACTCGCACGCTTATGTTTGCATATCTTACCTTGTCCAAGTTCTGCTTTACGTGTATGAAGTCGAGTATGTCTGGATGGTCTACGCGTATCGTTATCATAAGGGCTCCGCGCCTTCCTGCCTGGCCTATCGTGTGCGTTGTCTCGCTCATTATTTCCATAAAAGAAACAGACCCTGAAGACGACATTGCGGCGTTGTGCACTGGCGCGCCTTTTGGCCTGAGCACACTAATATCTGTTCCAACCCCTCCGCCGTAGCTGTAGGTTCTTGCAGCTTCCTTGCACCAGTCAAAAATAGCTTCTATAGAATCGTCTTTTACTGCGATGACATAGCAGTTTATCAATGTTACCTTTCTTTTTGTCTGGCCCGCGCCGAACTCTATCCTGCCGCCAGGCACGAACCTGAAATTGTCAAGCAGCCAGAGAAAGTCTTCATAAGCCTTCTTCCTTTTTTCTTCATCGGCCTCAGTATCGGATATTGCTTTGGCCACTCTTTGCCACATTTCTTTTGGCGTCTTCTCAAGCGCGTTGCCATTCTCGTCTTTAAGCGCATACTTTTCGAAAAATACTCTCGCTCTTATCTCGTCCCCTCCAAAAAAGTCGAGGGTTTCCTTGGGCAGTTGAGTAGGCCCTGCCTGCCTGGCTGCTTCCTCGGCTAGCGCATCCTGATTTTCATTTTCATTGTCTCCCATTTCCACCACCACAGCAGCTCCTAATAAATTCAAGCATAACGTATTTAAGTGCTTTCGCGACTTGCAAAGAAAGCAAGTATAAAAACTGGCAGCTGCGTATTTATCAGGCTACAGTTAGCGTCGCCGTGCCTGAAGTATTGTAGACATAGGCGCTGCAAGCCTTGTTGTTGCAAAGGGCGTATTTTAGAGATAAAGAAGGGTTGAGCTCGGCTCCAACTACAAGATGCACTTGCGGCATGTTGACCGTGCAGGTGACTTGCTGGTAGTTGAACGCGTTTGCAGGCACGCAATTTCCGGTATAATTGGCATAGGCCATGCCGAGCCTCATTGTTATGGCGTTTGCCGGGAAGCTCATCTCTGTTCCAAGCTGGTTTGTAAACTTTACAATAGCAACAGAGCCTAGAGAATTTGAAGAAGCATATGCGGTAATGCACGGCAAGCTTGGGGAAATGTAGCAAGATGAAGGCGCGTATGTGCTTACGCC
>JBMFVN010000003.1:3824-23971 GCA_049965975.1 Candidatus Micrarchaeia archaeon | reverse complement strand
GCTTTATCTCTACCGGGACCTCTTCCCAGCTGCTTGTTTTTGACGCCTTTGGCGCCCTGTAATACTGTATATTTTCAAAGTCTATGCCACTCAAGTCAGGCCCCCATTTTGGCATAGACTTGTCCTTAAATAGTCTGTAGCCTATAAGCCTCTTTTCGAGCATCCATTCTGGTTCTTGCTTTATTTTTGAGATTTTTCTTACTACCTCTTCGCTGATTCCTTTTTCAAATTCCTCGTATTCTGTATGTGTTACAAACCCGTACTTCTCAGCGTATTCCTTGTCCTCTTCAGCTTCGTTCACGTCTTCGGGCATTATAACAACTCAATATTTAGCCAGTCTAAGCTTAGAAAGCGGGCAGTTAAAGCCACCTAGCTTCTGGCAAAGCTCGCAAATGCTACTGCCTTCGTCACGCTTGGTAAGAAGCTCAGCATAATTATTTATTAGATCCCTGTTGGCTTCAAGCTTCTCTTTAAGCTTCTCTATCTTCTTGCTCAGGCTAGCAGATTTCTGGTTTATGTACTTGCTTACCTCAGCCTGTGTTATTTCGAGCTTTTTAGCTATTTGCTGCTGTTTCAGCTTATACCTGTTCCTGAGCTCGTTAGCAAGCTCTAGCCTTATGACCGGTATTATCTCGTTGTTTGCAAGCTCGTATCTGCTAGGCATTTTCGCACTTTATAACTCTGTTATAAAATAAGCAGAATAAATTTAAAAAACAATAACATGCCGCTAGCTTCTTATGTCAAAGCAATTCAAAACGTTTGTTTTCCAGATGTGCGCCAGCCGTTAGGCTGGCGTAGTGTTCGGTTACTTGTACGCCAAGCCGCTTCCTACGAAGGCCAGAATAAAGCCTACAAGCGACGTAGCCAGGTATGGCAAGTTAGTCCATGTCAGTACAGTGAGCGAGAATCCAGCAGCGATTGTTGCGCACATTGCTGCCCTTGCCAATTGTATTTTATTCCAGTCTAGCAGGTTGCCGAAGCTTATGAAGAACAACGCCACGCTGCCCAAGGCTGCCGCTCCTATAAAGAACGGAACCCAGAGCGCCGCTACATTTGAGAACACGCTGCTTGCTGCTGCCAAAAGTCCGCTCGGTATTGCGAATGCCACAAAGAGGTATGCCAAACTGCCAAGGAACTCCAGTACAAATGCTCCCCAATTCGGTGTTTGTTTCGCCATTTTATCACTGAATTATAGTAAAATAGGTGCATTTAAAAAGTTATCACATAGGTTCGGAAATAGGCTATGTAATTGCATGCTCGCAACTTTGCCTTATGTTAGCTTAATAATTTTTGTATAGTAATTCCTTTCGTGTTGAAGCCTGTCACTGTAATTGTACCTGTGTATAATGAGGAAAAGACGCTCGGTGAGATACTCGAAAGAATATTTCTGCGCAACGAAGTTGACAGAGTAGAAATAGTAGATGACGGGTCTACAGACAATAGCCTTAAGATTGCCAAAGGCATGAGTAAAAAGGCTGCCAAATATGGAAAGGAAGTAATGGTTATTCGCAAAAACAAAAACGAGGGAAAAGGTGCCGCGCTTCAAAGAGGCCTTAGCACAATCAAAAAGGGAACGGTAATAATTCAAGATGCCGACCTGGAATATTTTCCTGAAGACTATCCCAAGCTGCTTTCTGCGCTTGCGCAAGGCGAAGTAGTTTTCGGTAACAGGTTTGCAGGAAGAAACGAAGGCCATCGGTATATTTTGGCTGATCTTGGAAACCGATTCGTAAGTTTTGTTTTTGATCTGCTTTTCTCGCAGAGGATCCACGACATAAACGTAGGCCTTAAGGCGTTTAAAATTTCTGCACTCGAAAATACGAAGCTTAAAGAAAAAGGCTTCCTCATAGAAGAAGAACTTTCTGTGACCTTTGCCAACAAAGGGATAAAAATACTTGAAGTGCCTATTCGTTACAAAGGCAGAACATTCGAGCAGGGCAAAAAGATAAAAATGCAAGATGGTATTAAAGGTTTAGTTTATATTCTAAAAAGAAGGTTTATTGCATGAAAATCGCCTTTGCGTACGAATCCGCCTATCCTTGGTTTAATGGCGGAGTAGAAAAGAGAAGGTATAATATTCTTGAAGCCCTTTCGAGGGCAAAAGGCAACGATCTTCATATGTTCACTCTCTATAGGCCTGGCATGCCAGGTAGAGAATTTGTTTACCGCGGTGTAAAATACCATTGTGTTGGCGACGCGCTCGAAATTAACAAAATGTACACACAAGGGAGGCGCACGCTCCACATGTCAGTCAAGTTTGCGCTTCTTGTGTTTTTCAGGCTTTTCAAATACAAGTTCGACCTGATAGACACTGACGCATTTCCCTTTCTGCACGTCCCACTCATATACCTCTATTCAAAGCTTACTGGTGCAAAGCTTGCAATAACTTGGCATGAGGTATGGAGCAAAGACTTTTGGAAGGGCTATCTTAAACATGGTGGCTCGATAGGCTTCTTCTTTGAGTCTCTTACTGCAAAACTTGCAGACGTATGCATAGCAAATAGCAGTACAACAAAGCAGCTTCTAAACAGGATTTTCAAAGTAGATCCTAAGAAGATAATACTCTTTCCCGCTGCAGTAGATGCGTTCGAAATAGAGAAATTTTTGAAAGAGCACAGCAATAAGTGCAGAAAACAGGACAAGTTTGTTGTTGTAAACAGGCTTATACAGCACAAGCGTGTCGACATAGCAATAAAAGCCATGAAAAACGTTAACGCGAAGCTGGTAATAGTCGGCAAGGGGCCTGAGCTTTCAAACCTTAAAAAAGTGGCAAAAAAAGAAGGAGTTGAACAGAAAGTAGTGTTTAAGCAAAATCTGTCGTTAAATCAGCTATACAAAGAAATGTGCACTTCGATGGCGCTTATAATGCCTTCGGAGCGCGAGGGATTGTCATTGGTTACTGTCGAGGCGCTTGCTCTCGGATTGCCGGTAGTTATAGCAGATACAAGCTCTTTGCCCTCAGAACTTAGGCAATTGTGCAGCGAAGCAAAAGAGGACAAGCTTGGTTTGCTGCTTAATGATGTTTTAACAAATTACCAGAAGTACGAGACTAAATACACAAAGATAAAGGAAACAGCAATGAAGCAATTTTCAAACCTTGATGCTCAGGCAGTTTATGCAGACGCAATTAAAATCGCAGAAAACAAAAAACTCAAATAAAAGTTTTCTTGCTTTTTCTTTACTTGCCCTTAAGTATTTCAAGCATCTCTATGAGTACTATGGTATTTATTGCTTTTTCTATAGCTCTTATTTCTTGCGTATTCCTGCTTTGCCTTATTGCTCTTTCGAAGTACTTCAATGCACCGTTTCGTGCTTCAGGCCTTTCTATTGCGTTTTCAGTTATCCTTTTTATTTCCTTCCTGAATTTTTCGCCGACTAAAGGCTCGGCTAGGCCAATTTCCCTTTTCGCCTCCCCCGTCTTCCCACCAATATTTATTTTGCTTTTTCTTATATTTAAACATTTCTTTGTTTTTGGGCTAGTTTCTAAAAAGATGCTAGACCGATACTAGATTTTCCCTTTTGAACGTTGCTATTCCTATAGCAAGTATTAGTGCGCTTAGTGCTATCAGCAAAATGAGAAGATAGACGAAGAATGCGACAGAAAAGCTGAATATGTTGAATACTGCTATAAACGGCATAAGGAATATGGGCAAGGCGAGTAAGGCGCTTATTTGCTGAGCTTCTTTTATGCCTTTTACCTTGGAAGACACTACGACTACTAGGCCTATTGTCGCAAGTATCAAAAACGGCGAATTCGCAAGCATGAGATACCAGACCATGTCAGGGAATATAAAAGTGGCGTACATTGCGCTTGTGAAATAGTCTATTATTCCAGCGTATATTCCGAATACCGCCAGCGTTACTGCAAAAGCCGGCGCTGCCGATGCAAGTATCTTGCCTGCAAATAGTTCAGTATTTGTAATTGGCGAGGTGAGAAGAGATTCTGAAGTTTTCCTTTCCTTCTCGCCTGCGAAGCTGTCTGCAGCAATTACCGAAGCGGTTATTATAGGCATGCTCAAAAAGATAGGGCCAAGTATGTTTAATGCAAAATATTTGATGAATGCAAGCTTGTTGAGTTGGGGAGCCTGCTTTAGCGCAACAGCGCCCATTATCTTTTCAGCAATCTGCAAACCAGCATACTGCGAAACGTAAATGGTGAATATCGGCAGGAGCACTGCAAAAAACAGAGGTATGCCAAGCATGGGCCCATATATCTCGGGGCTGCTGAATGCTTCTTTTATGTCTTTGACTGCAATAGCAAATATTTTGTCAAAAGTCATTAAACCGCCGCCCCTATGTCGTAGTTTATGTAGTTTATGGTAAGTATCTTGAGCTTCATTCTAAAAACCTTGCTTGAAATTTCAGGAAGCAAGCTCAAATCGTTGACCCTGAAAACGAGCCTGTTGGCGTATATTTTTGCGCCAATTTTCCTGAGCAGGCTCTTCTGGCTTTCGCCGGGCTCATTCAAAAGCACAATCTCTATATCGACCCCTTTTATCTTTCTAGTTATCTCAGAAAAGGTTCCGCGCGAAATAAGCTTTCCTTCGCTTATCAGCGCGACATAGCCGGTAAGCCTGCTTAGCTCATCAAGCCTTTGCGTGGCATAAATTACGCTTGTTCCCTTTCTTAAAAGTACTCTTATCTTTTGCCTTAGCTTTTCTGCACTACTAGGGTCTAAGAAAGCCGTTGCTTCATCTAGGACTAGCAGCTTAGGCATGCTTATAAGCGCCCTGCAAATAGCTACCTTCTGCTTTGTGCCCCTGCTGAGTTCTCCAACTTTTCTGTCAATGTACTGAGAAGCTCCGAACTCGGCTAGCAATTCTGCAATCCTTACTTCTGCTTCTTTTTTGTCAATTCCAAAGAGTGATGCAAAGAATAGCAAATTGGAACGGACAGTCAAATTGTCATATAGTGCATAATTTTCTCCTACGTAGCCTATTTTTTCCATCAGCTTGCTGCTGTTTGCGCTTAGCTTTTCGCCGAACAGATTCACTGTGCCTGCATCGGGCTCGTATAAGCCCACAACTATCTTTTCAAGAGTGCTTTTGCCTGCGCCGTTTGGTCCTATCAATGTAAGCAGGCTGCCTTGGTTTACGCTTAAAGATATGTCTTTTAATGCCACTGCTTTTCCGAAAGTCTTTGTAATATCAAGCAGTTTTACAACTTCCATTTACTCGCCAAGAAGTTGCGCGAAAACGCGCGCATTTCCTAGCATGTCATGGTCGTTGTTGAAAAATGCGAAAATTCTGCTCGGCTTTAGTGCCTTTGCCTTTTCAGCCATTTCGCCAAGTTCCTGCTTGCTGTAATTGTAGGAGTACCATGAACGCCTACCATGGAAACGCAGATAGACAGAGCCATTCTTCAGCCAAACCTGCCTGCTTATTTCTGGGGAGTCTGGTGACACCACTACGCCCCTGAAATCAAGCTTTGAAAAGTCAAAATTGTACCAGCTTTCGTGTCTGAATTCCACCGCTATTTTCTTATCATTGAATTTCCTTGCAAATTCCTCGAATCGATCCTTCATGTTTGTCGTAAAATGAGGCGGCATTTGCAAAAGATAAAGTGCAATGCGGCTATCAAGAGGCTTGAAAAGATCAAGAAATTTGGCATAAATGGCTTCTGCGTTTTCATTTAGCATGTGAATGTGTGTAACGAGCCTGTTGACCTTGACAACCCATGTCAGCGAACCGGCTCTTAGGCTCCAGCCTTTTACCTGGTTTGGGAAAGGAAACCTGTAGAAGCTTGCGTTAAGCTCTATCGCATTGAGCCTGCTGTTTTGCACATACCAGTCTAGCGTGCCTTCCTTGTTCCAAGAGTAAAGCCAACCTGACGTGCCGACAAAGGACTGCATGATCTAACTTGTATGCTTTTGTTTTTAGCCTTTTTCCTTTTGTCTTACTACTTTGCTATCTTTGCTTTATCAATCCCACAGATCCTTTAGCTCTTTTGTCGAGAAAAGTATTTCCTTGAGCTCCTTGTCAAGCGGTGCATCATGCCTTCTCAGCCATTCGAGAAGCAGGCTTGCATGCTCCTTTTCGTCATCACGATTATGCGCCAGCACGTCTGCCAGCGTCTTGTCGTGCGTTGCGCTCACGCGCTCGTCGTACCACATCATCGCCTGCAGCTCCTCAATGAGGGACTGCCTGGCCCTGCTCAAATCCTTTGTCTTCTCGTCTATGTCCTCTTCGTACATTTTACCACTTTCAAGTTACATTGCCAAGCAGATTATTTACTTGTTTGCATGCTTTATGGCACTGTCCTTTCAGCCGTTCTTGGAAATGCTGGAACTTCAAGTATGTTTTGCAGGTTGAGCATTTGCATAGTAGTTCTTTCTATTCCTACCGAGAACCCACCGTGTGGAGGCGCACCATACCTGAAAAACTTTGCAAACCACATTACTGTGTCTAGATTGATGCGCTTTTCCTTTGCCTGCTCTATTATCTTCTCATATCTGTGCTCCCTTTGGCCGCCAGAGCTTAGCTCCACTCCTTTGTATATGAGGTCTACGCTTCTAGCGTATTCAGGCTCGTCTTCTACTTTCATCACATAGAATGGCTTTGCAGCAAATGGGAATCTGTTAAGGAAGAAGAAGTCGCTGTTGTACTTTTCCTTTACGTATTTTGCAAGAAGAAGCTCTGATTCGTGATCCAGGTCCTTGTTGTGCTCAGCCATTTTGCCCAGTTCCTTTAGTATGTCGTATACTTCCGGAAACTTAAGCTCAGGAAACGGAATTTTTGGTATTTCCAGGCTTATGCCCGCTTCCTTCAGCTCTTCCCCATGCTTCTCAACGACATTTTTCAATGCTGCCTGCATCATTTCTTCTTCCACATGCATTACATCGTGCTCGTCTTCTATGAAAGAAATTTCTGCAGCGCATGTTCTGTGCTCGGAAAGATGCCTGGGGGTGTGGCTCAGCTCTGCCCGCCAGCTTGGCCCTATCTCATATATTTTGTCAAAGCCTGCTACCATGAGAAGCTGCCTGTGTAGCTGCGGGTCCTGCCTGAGGTATGTGGTCTTGTCGTAGTAAACTATTGGAAACACTTCTGATCCGCCTTCCGATGCAACCCCCATTATGCTTGGAGTAAACACTATTGTAAAATCGTGCTTGTTTAGGTAGTTTTCCATCCCTTCCACAAGGCTCGATTCGGCTTTTAGGATAAGCATCAGCTTTGGGTTTCTCAAGGCTATCGAGCGCCAGTCAAGCCGTGTTTCCAGCTCTGATTCGACAAGGCCGCTCATGTCTATTGGCAGCGGCTTTTCCGATTTGCCCACTACCTTTATCTCTTCTGGCACCAGCTCTTTGTAGTTCTTCGCCATTACCTGCTCCGGCACTTTTCCTTTTACTACTAGGAAATCGTGCAAATTGAGCGAATCAAAAAGGGCAAAAAGTGAATCCGCAGCTTTTCCCTTTATCAGGCTTATTTGCACAGTACCTGTTTTGTCGCTAAGCCAGATGAATTTTGCATTTTTAAGCTCCTTCAGCCTAGAAATCCAGCCACCTACTGTTGCCTCTTTGCCAGGTTCTGAAGGCACATCTTTTATGTATGTATCTCTTAGCATCAGCACCACGTTTGTAGATTGAAATTTTAGCTTTTTATGCCTTTTGAATATAAAGGAGCGCCCAAGGTCAGACTCGAACTGACGACCTACCGGTTAACAGCCGGTCGCTCTACCTATTGAGCTACTCGGGCACTCAAAAGCCTTATTATTGTTTTTGGGTCAGCAGAATTGTCTGTTTTTGCAAGCACCTGTCCGACAAGGAACTGCAAGGCCTTCTGGTTGCCTTTCTTGTAATCTTCTACCGCCTTCTCGTTAGATTCTATTACTTCGTCAACTATTTTATTTATATCTTGTGCTGCGCCGCTTTTATGCTTATTTAAAATTTCTTGAGGGTCTTCGCCTGTTGCGACAAACTCCTTTATCAATTCCTTCCCGAACCTTTCAGTTATTGTATTGTTGTCGATAAGCTTCAAGAAGCTTATGTATTTGTCTGCAGTGACTTTTGAGTGGGTTATGTCTACTTTGTTGTAGTTCAGGCATTTGAGCAAATCACCAGTAGACCACTTTGCAAGAAGCTCCTTGTTGCCAAACTTACGCGCACATTCCTCAAAGAAGTCGCTGAATGGCTTCCCTTCGTAAACTATTATTCGCGCATAATGCTCGTCGATGCCAAAATTTTCTACAAGCCTTTCTATGCGCTTCGAAGGCAGTTCGCTAAGCTTTGTTTCGCACGAGGCAAGGTACTCTTTGCTCAAATGATAAGTTACCAAGTCGGGCTCGAATATGTAGCCGTAATCCTCCTCTGTTTCCTTGGTCCTTAGCGATACTGTCGTTTTCTTAAGCTCGTCGAAATGCCTTGTTTCTTGCTCTACTTCTATGTTTTGCGCTTTCAGCTGCCTTTGCCTTGCAATCTCGAAGAGAAGCGCTTTTTCGACGTTCGCAAAGCCCGTTATGTTCTTGATTTCCACGCGCTTGCCTCCTATTATCGATATGTTTGCGTCGACCCTTATCGAGCTTTCAGAGCTAGGGTCGCAAACGCCGAGATAGCTCAGCATCATTGCAAGCGTAGCGACAGCATCTCTTGCTTCTTCAGGCGACTTTATCTCTGGCTTTGTCACTATCTCTATCAGCGGCATGCCTGACCTATTGTAGTCTACAAGCACGTAAGCTGCGTTTGTTATGTCTCCACCAATGTGCACCAGCCTTGCCGGGTCTTCCTCTATATGCACCCTACTTATTCCAATTTTTCTTCCGGTTTTGTTTAGCTCCAGAGTGCCTTCTGTACCTACTGGCAAGTCATATTGTGTTATCTGAAAATTCTTCGGCAAGTCTGGATAAAAGTAGACTTTCCTCGAAAAAGATATTTCAGGATTAATTGTGCAGTTGAGTGCAAGCGCGGCTGTTGCTGCCAACTCTATTGCCTTCTCGTTGAGCTGCGGCTTTGTTCCGGGGAAGCCCATGCATATCGGGCAGACATTGGTATTCGGCTCATCTGCTTCCACGTTTGGGCAAGAGCAGAAAAGCTTGGTTTGCGTTAGCAGTCTTACGTGAACTTCCAAGCCTATCATTATGTCTGAATAGTCATTCATCTAAGCACCTCGAGAAGGCTGCCAAGCTCAATAAGCTTGTCTTCATGCAGCTGGCCCGCAATGAGCTGAACACCTACAGGCAAATCTGAAACTGTTCCGAATGGAATTGATATTGTCGGCATGCCTGCAAGATTAGGCGCAACGGTTAGAACGTCAATGCCATATACTTGGGCTGGCTCGAGCTTTTCTATTTCTGAGAATTTGGGAGGCAAAATAGGCATAGAAGGCGCTATGAGTGCGTCGTACTTTTCGAATGCGTTGTTGAACTCGTTTATTATCTTCTGCCTGACCTTTAATGCTTTCAGGTAGTACCTGTTCCTGTAGCCAGCCATTCTCATGAATGTTCCTAATATTATTCTTCTTTTAGCTTCGTCGCCAAATCCAGCGGTGCGCACTTCTGTGAAATAGTCTTGCACATTTCCATTAAATTCCTGCTGCAGGCCATAGCGCAAGCCTGAAAATTTTGCCAAGTTTGTAGAAGCCTCTGACATTGAAATAATGTAGTAAGTAGGTATTGCAAGCTCTGTCGAAGGTAGCGACGTTTCCTCGCAGCTTACGCCTTCGCTTTCTAGCTTGTCAACCGATTGCATAACAGCGCCTTTTATTCTTTGGTCTACCTGATCTGAGAAATATTCTTTAGGTATGCCCACTTTCATGTTTTTGCATTCTTTGCCTACGTAAGTTGTATAATCGGTCTTTGCAGAATTGAGTGATGTTGAATCCTTCTTATCGTGCCCGGAGATGACACTGAGAAGAAGTGCGGCATCGTATACTGTTTTTGCTATTGGCCCTATCTTGTCTAAAGAGTTTGCATAGTCTATGAGACCCCATCGTGAAACGAGGCCATAAGTTGGAGTTATTCCAACCGTGCCGGTGAATGCTGCCGGACAGGTTATGCTGCCACCGGTAGATTCTGCTATAGATACTATTGGGAAATCTGCTGCGGCAACCGCGCAAGCAGACCCACCGCTGCTTCCACCGCAAGAACGTTCGGGATCATAAGGATTTTTAGGAATGCCATACGCGCAATTTGTAGAAAAAGTCCCAAAGCCAAATTCGTCCATTGCCGTTTTGCCGAGTATTCCAGCGCCTGCCGCTTTTGCAAGTTCGACAGAAGTGGCATCGAAAGGTGGCATATAATTTGCAAGTATCTTTGAGCCAGCAGTTGTAAGCATGCCCTTTGTGCATATGTTGTCTTTTACTGCTATCGGCACACCAGCCAGCATGCCTTTTTCAGAAAATGAGATCGAATCGGCTAGCGTTATGAATGCGTTGAACTTTTCTTGTATTTTTCTTGCCTTTTCGAGTACGCTCGCAGAAAAATCACCAATATCTAGCGTTCCGTTTTCGACCTGCTGTATGTGGTCTTTAAGCGCTGATTTGAATTCGATGGAGTCACCTTTGTTTGCAGATTATACAATCCTCGGACTCTTTATGTATTTGCCTTCGTTCTGCCTGCTGTTGTAAAACGGATCCCACTTCCATTTTTCTGGCACGTCCTCTCTTAGTCTTTCCGGTATCTTTATAGGATGGAATGCTGGATCCAGGCCGCTTGCGTCAACACTGTCTATCTTGCCAAATATGCCTAGCACGTCGTTTATCTGCTTAACAAATTTCTCCTTTTCAGAGTCGCTTAACCTGAGTCGTGCTAACTTGGAAACATGCTCTATCGTAGCAGCATCAAAATCCTTGTTTTCCATGCATTAATTTTTGCTGTGCAATTTTTTATTACTTTCTGAAAACTCTGGAATTGGTAATTCGCACGCAAGCAATGTGCCGCGTTAGCAGATTGCTGGCTTTTCTTTGCTCGAAAGTCAAGTAACTTATTAAAGTTTTCAGTATAATTGTTAAGGAAGTGATGCTTTGCTTTTATCAGATTCCAGCATAGAATCCAAGCTTCAGCGCATGCTAAGCAGGATAAAATCGTTCAAAGAATCAGAATTTATAAACAAATTTCTTTTTGAGCCCTCTATGCATTTACTAAAAAGCCCAGGCAAGCTTCTTAGACCTATGCTTGTATTTATAGGCGCAGAAATAGTAGATGACAAATCTACCGATTATACTGACCTAGCTGCCTCTATAGAGCTTCTGCATGTTTCCTCTCTAATACACGATGATATAATAGACAAAAGCGAATTTAGGCGTGGCACTCAATCTGTTCATGCAAAATACGGCGAAGATGCGGCAATACTTGCCGGTGACGCGCTCATAGCGAAAGCCATTCAGATTGCAACGCCATACGGGCAAGAAGTGCTAGACAGCATCTCTAGCGCCGCGATGAAAATGTGCGCAGGCGAAATGCTCGACTCATTGCATGCAAACAAACCCATTACTTTGCAGGAATACACGAAAATTGCAGAATTGAAAAGCGCTTCGCTTATAGGCACATCTCTGAGCATAGCTGGCGTTTATTCCAGGAGCAAGATTACAGAGCAGCTTTACAAAATAGGGCTTAATGCAGGCATAGCATTCCAGATACGCGATGACGTGCTGGACTTCCTAGAAGGGACAGAAGCCGAAGCCAAAAGCGCGGGCATAGTTAGGCAGGTTAAGCATAGTCTAATTACCACAATGGATGAGGTCAAAAAGGCAATAAACCTGAATAACCGCTATGTTGAGAATGCAACGAACCTTTTGGCCGATTTGCAAAGCAGTCATGGCAGTGAGCTGCTTGCAAAAAGTATAGAATTCATAAGACTTGACAAAAACGCATTATAAGTGCAGGAACAAGCCTATCGAGAGCAGTATTACAAATGACAAAAAGTAGGCGACATCTGCTCCCATGTACTTTTCAAACTGCTTTGGATTCTTGTATTTGCCAAAGCCACTATAAGCTTTAAGCATAAACGGTATTGCGAGAAAAGCTAAAAGTGCTACAAAAGGAACAAACCCTGCAAGTACTCCGATAAGAAGTATCAACAGAGAGACAATCTGGAAAGATAGGTATATGCGCGATATCTTTTTTATGTCATAGACAAGCACTGCAATGCTCTTTCTTCCGTGCTTCTTGTCAACATTTCTGTCAGGAACTTCGTTTATCAAGAGTACAAGCGCCACAATTATTCCGACAGGTATAGAGACAAATAGCGCACTAAGCAGGTGCGAGGCACTGCCAATCATAGCTATGTAGCTGCCCAATGGCACAAGCATGTATATAAGAGCCAACATTGGTTCTGCTAGTGCACGTGTATAAAGAAGGAATTTAGAGTAAATCAGTATAGTTACCGCTCCTATGACTACTATATATGCAAGTAGAGGCACACGAATTACAAAATAAGCGCCAATTATAAGAGCCATTGAGAAAACTGCAAGCGCCATTGCCAAGGTGGGCTTTGGCTTTATTTTGCCGCTTACAAGCAAGGTTACTGGACCGCCACTGAATTTAGTGTGCACTGTTTCAAAGTCTATTCCTTTTTTGAAATCAGCATAGTCGTTTAGTGTATCTACTGCCATATTGGCAAAAGCCATTGCCAGCAAAAGCAGAAAGGCATCGAGCAGGTTTATGCGTACATACCTGGATGCAAGGGCTATGCCCACAACTGCGCAAAGAGGAGTGACAATAAACATCACATTCAGAAGTTCCTTCAGGTAGTACTTTAGCATATCTGTATTTTCCCATTGTATTTTATAAAATTTTAGGTTTATAGAAAAGCGTGGGAACATGGCTGGCAAACTAAGCATAATAATGTTCAGTGGCACGGCAGACAAGTTCATTCCTTTGGGCGTTCTTGCCCAGGCTGGCGCCGCAATGGGAATGGAAGTGGATGTTTTTGTAACAGGGTTCGCCCTTCTCGGATTTCTCAAGGAGGCAAAGCAGCTGCCTTTCCCAAAGGAATTCGAATCTATGGCCCCTGCACTAATGGAAGGCATGAATAAAAACAACGTAGCGCCGTGGAACGAGATGCTTAAGCAGGCTAAGGCCATGGGTGCACATGTTTATGCATGTTCCATGATGTGTGGCGTAATGGGCCTGAAGAAAGAGGATTTCAGCGATTTGATTGATGACATAGTAGGAGCAGCCACCTTTCTTGAAAAATCAGAAGGAGGCCAAACATTGTTCATATAATTAAAGTAATTATCTAGGGGTAATCAAATGACCAAAAAAGTTGTAGATTCAAGAGGATCAGCATGCCCAGGTCCTATAACCGATCTCTCGTTAGCTTATAGAAACGCAAATGTAGGAGACGAGATTGAGCTGTGGGCTACAGACCCTGGGGTAAAGGCGGATACCAAGGCATGGGCCGAGAGGACAGGCAACATAATAGAATCTGTTACAGAACAGCCTGACAAAATAGTTGTGGTGATAAAGATAGTCAAGAAATAAAACAAAACGAGAAAGAGAATGAGTTTGTGCCAAAGCGATTGTTAATTGTGGGTGCCGGAGACGGGGGCGTAATGCTAGCTAACAGGCTGGCTTCAAAAGGTTTTGACATAACAGTAGTAGACAAAAGCAGCAGGCATTACTTCCAGCCATGGCTTCTTCACATTGCTTTCAAAGGTGCGAGCGAAAAGTCTATAGAGCAAGCAAAACTTCTTCCTAAGAATGCAAGGTTTGTGCTAGACAGTGTGAAAGAGGTGGACTTGGCCAACCGGACTGCTACGCTCAGCAACTCTAAAATAGAATTTGATTATGTTGTAATTGATACTGGGAGCACTTCTGATTACAGCAAAATACCTGGCTTGTTGCAGCTTTACCAGGAATTTGGAGATTTCCACAGCACAACAGAGGCTGCTAAGAGGCTGTGGAGCAAGGCAAGCACTTTCTCAGGAGGCAAGGCGGTAATCGGCTCGACATATCCTATTTTTAAATGTCCTCCATCACCTCTCGAAGCAGTATTTCTCTTTGAGGAACTAACAAGGAAAAGGCACATAAGAAAGCAGACCGAAATCACATTTGTAACTCCTTTTCCAAGAGCTTATCCTGCAGAACAAATGAATGAAATAGTAGAGCCCATAATGAAGGAAAGAGGAATAAGCATAAGGACATTCTTTGATGTTGACTCTATAGACACAGAGAAGCGCGTAATAACCTCTTTAGAAGGTGATACGCTAAGCTATGATTTTGCCGCACTAGTTCCTCCGCACAAAGGCGCCGGAATTGTCAAGGATTTTTGCGATGAAAACGGTTTTGTAAAAACAGACAAGGAAACTCTGCAAATAGGAGATTTTGATTACGCCTATTGCATAGGTGACGCCACAAACATTCCGACTTCGAAATCGGGAGTGACAGCTCACTTGGAATCAAAAGTTGTAGCAAAGCGGCTTATGGGCTTTGATGAGAAGTTTGACGGCAGGACTAACTGCCCGCTTGAAATAGGCAATCACAAATGCACTTTTGTAATTGGCTCTTATACACAGCCTGTTGTAAAGCTAAAGCCAAGCACAATTAACTATTTTATGAAGTTGGGCATGAAATATGCTGCTTGGCAGACTCTTAGAACTAAAATGGACTGGCTGATGGACTGGTATTTTGAGAGAACCGATCCTGCAAAGCTGAACGCAAAAATGAATAAAGGAAAAGTGCAGCAATTGCAAAAATGAGCAATAAATTTTAGACTAGAATAAGGATCAAGTGTAATGTATTGCAGCGATGGTAGCATTTGTGTCGTTGTAAACAATTTTGAATATCTTGCTGTCAAGGTTGTTATACACAAGCTGTAGTCTGGCTATGTTGTTGTCCCACGGGCATGAAGAATAGCCGCATTCGTAAAGGAATTTGACCATGTTGCTTTTTGCAATTCCTGGTGCAAGCATATAAGCTCCAGTAACATTAATCGGAAGCTTGCTATTGGGCTTAGGCGAATAAGTTACAAGAAGCGAATAACTATTTGTTTTATTCGTATACGCTGCCTGGTCTATTATTGTCGAAGACGCGTTCACAAGGTTGTACAAAATTACGTTTGAAAACATTGACACGCTATATGTATTGTTTGAATTTACTGCTATTAAGTAGCCTCCAACCTGCTCGCCACTCGAAGTTGAAGCTTCTCTTATAGTAAGCTTTGCTATATAGTTTGCGTAGCCGCTGAATGTAAAGTTTTCTTCCTTTGTTGTGGCGTTTATTTGCTCTCCTATGCGCATGAAAGTCCCATATCCATACATACTTTCAATATACGTATTCGCAGTCTCATTTATCTGGTTCGCATCAGTTTCATTTAGCTGGTTGAAAGGAACTTTATACTTGAGCATTGAGATCTGATTTTGCAAATCGTGGACAAAAGTCATGTTGAAATAGTTGCTTGTGCCGTAGCCGCTTTCCGTATAAATTCCGCCGGTTTCTACAAGCCAAGGATATCTAACTAATAGGTAATTGGGTTTGCCGTTTATCGGGCTTAACAGGAATTTGCCATCAGGGCTGCTATTGAAAAGCCAAGCGGCAAACGCGTCTGCCTTACTACCATTTTGCGATCCCACGCTGTCAGTTACGCTTGTCCTGTTTGCTATACCTTCCACCAGCGAGCCATCAGGCCAAAGCGTAAGCACGACACTGTTGCTCGGCGAGTTGTTTTTTAGCCATGAAAGAGCCTGCACCACTGGCGGGTTCATTGGATTTGTGCAGAAGAATGCGGTAGTGCAAATTTCATCGGCAGGCATTAGATTGGCGGTGTAAGCCCTGCTTATCAAAAACATTGCCAAAATGGCAGCAATAAGAGCGATATAACCCAGGGTATAAACTATTTTGTATCTCTTGCTAAACATGAGAAGCCAGTACACAGCATAAGCGGCAAGAATAGATAAAGGCACAGAAACAAGCGAATTAAATCTTATCGCATTCATCTGCAAATAGGCTGTTACTGCAAAATAGGCAATCACGACCAGCATAGGCTCTGTATAATCAAAAAGGAATCTTGCGCGGCCATTTGCAAACCTGCCAGTATCAAAAACCTTCAGGAATAAGTAAATTAGCGAAAGGACCAAAACAAGGGTCCAATAGCTTAGTATGGAGACAAATCCTGAAGACAAAAAGCCTACCAATGTTGCCACAAAAGCAACCAGCGAGAACAGGAAATATTTGATTGCCTGTTTTTTGTTTACAAGAACTATTCCAAAGCCAATAGTCGCAATGCCAAAGATTTCTAGCAAGTATTTGGCAAGCCCGATGCTTGTAGAAGCAAGTATTGCGTAGCCCATAGGCAGCATCAAAAGCTGAAGACCGAAGCTTGCAAACAAGAAGCTCGTGCTCGGAGGCTGCAGTTCTTGTATTGTTTCTGCAAACCTGCTTTTGCTCATTGTCAGAAAGCTGCCGCTCTTTACTATGCTTACTACATAGCTTGGAAATACGGCAAACACAATAGCGAACACGACAATGAGCAGAGCCACAAACACTGCAAACAAGCCGTAAGAGCTTAGCCCTTTCAGCTCATTCCTGCCTAGCAGCCAGTCAAAGAAGAACGCACTGAAAGAAAGTATTGCCAGTATTGGCAGAAAATGCCAGCCAGTGAATGCTTGGCCCATTATGAGGATCGCATGCCTGTACAAGGTTACGAAAACAAACCACACTACAAACAAGAGAAGCATGTATTTTGCGTCAGTGAGCAGCTTTTTGTCCCTGAATACAAAGCCAAAAGAAATCAAAAATATAAAAATAAGCATAAATACTACGGTAGTAAACGGTCCGCCATTCCACACAAAATTTGTCAGGCTTAAAATAAATCCTGCAGCAACTGCAATTGCCAGCTTCTTGTTTCTCTTCTCTTGCTTGAACATGGCTACTGTTGCAGCAAGAGCCAGAATCAGAAATATGGTTATAAAGCCATCGCCCCTGAATATTAGAGCGCTAGTCCTTGCCGCATCTCCCATATTAAGTGCAACGAACAGCATTGCCAGCAAGCCGAAAAGCTTGTCTTTGCTTATGTACCTAGCTAGCAAGTAAGTTCCCAGAACATCGAAAAGGCCGAAGAAAAGTGAGATATAGCGCATTATCGTATAGTAGCTTACTCCGAAAAATCTCATCAGGAAATAGGGCCCAAGGACAACGTAGTAAAGCCCCCTTGGTTCGCTTACTATGGTATGTGAAGGCCATCCGGATATGCTAAGATACAATGGCACTATAAAATTGTGGGCTACTGCAGCGCGTATGACTGAAAAGTGGTAATAGTCATCAGGCTCGTAAAATCCGTAGAATTTGAGCAAGGGTGTTCTGAAATATGCAGCAACTGCAAGAATGCCGATAATTGCAAGTGCAAAAATGGCAGTATCAAGAAATTGTGAATTTGCATTTTCGTTTGGTCTTTCTTCGCTTTCTGGCATAAAGGATATTTATTATCATTCACTCTTTTAATAGTTTTGCAACACAAGTTACTGCAAAATAATTTTTGGCTAATTATGAGAAAGCAGCAAGGCAAATTTACTTATTTCTAAGTGTGCGCATTTTTGTAGCTGCTCGCCGAGCTCACCTTTTTAAATATTTCAATTTCATATGGTTTATGCCTACCAAATACGTTGTTGTGCTGGGCTCCTTGTTAAGCGGTTTGGGCAAAGGCGTTGTCACTGCTTCAATAGTTAAAATTCTCCAGTTCTACAATTTCAAGGTTTTGCCTTTCAAATTCGACGGCTATCTCAACTACGATTGCGGCACCATGAATCCATATAGGCACGGCGAAGTCTTCGTGCTTGATGACAAGAGCGAAGTAGACATGGATTTTGGCACATATGAAAGATTCAGCGGCATAAATCTCTCTGGCGATTGCTCTCTTACCGGCGGGAAAGTATTCAGTGAAATTGTGCAAAATGAGAGAAAAGGAGCATATTTGGGGCAAGATGTTCAAATAATACCTCATTTAACAGACCTTTTGATAGAAAAGGTCAGGAAAGTAGCAGAAACAAACAAGCTTGATGTGCTTGTAATCGAAGTAGGAGGCACCATAGGAGACATAGAAAACAGCTATTTCATAGAAGCAATGAGGCAGCTTGCACTTACCGAAAAAGTAGTTTTTGTTAACATAACCTATATACCAATCTTGAAAGCTGTGGGCGAGCAGAAGACAAAGCCTACACAGCTTGCGTTCAGGTCGCTCATGCAGGCAGGCATAATGCCAGACATAATGGTATGCCGAAGCGAAGCACCATTGGGCGAGCAAACCAGGAAAAAACTTGCACTGTTCACGAATCTCAAAGAATCCAATATTTTCGATGACAGTGACCTGCAGTCGATTTACGAGCTGCCCCTTCACCTGCTTGGGCAGAAGTTCGACAAGGTGCTCCTGAATGAGCTTGGTCTCGATTCACGAAGTACAAAAATAAATAGCAAAGAACTTGAAGCATGGAAAGCGGCAGTAAGCAGGATTAAAAACCCGACTAAAGAGGTTAGCATAGCCATAGTAGGAAAGTACACCGCGCTGCGCGACGCTTACGCTAGCGTGAAGGAAGCATTAACGCATGCCGGCGCTTTGAATGATGCCAGAGTAAGCATAAAATGGGTCGAGTCCAGCGAACTGGAAAGCAAAAGCGCGGAAGATCTGCTTGCAGATGTAGATGGAATAATAGTGCCCGGCGGCTTTGGCAGCAGGGGCACAGAAGGCAAGATAAACGCGATAAGATTCGCAAGGGAAAACAATGTGCCGTTTCTCGGCCTTTGCCTTGGCATGCAGCTCATGGCGGTAGAATACGCAAGAAATGTGTGTGGTCTAAAAGGAGCCAACTCTACCGAATTTGATCCTCATGCTCGCTACAAGATAATAGACCTGCTGCCTTCCCAGCTTAAGGTTATTTACAAAGGAGGCACTATGAGGCTCGGCTCTTGGAAATGCAAAATAGTGGACAAAAAGTCCATAGCCTATGCTGCATACGGCTCTACTGAGATTTATGAGAGGCACAGGCATAGGTACGAATTTAACAACGCATACAGGAATCTGCTTAGGAAAAAAGGCCTAAAGATAACAGGCCTTACCCCTGACAACAAGTTGGTTGAGATAATAGAGTGGCCGAACGGCTATGGGGTTGGCACGCAGGCGCATCCTGAGCTTAAATCAAAGCTTTTAAATCCTGCACCGCTTTTCGATAGCTTTGTGAGAGCTTCGCTTGCCCACAGGGAGGCAAAGAAAAGCATTACTTAGCCTGCTTGCTTTTGAGTTCTCTTATTTCCCTATCTATTTCAAGAAGCAAGTCAAGTATTATGCCTACAAATATTGACAATATGCCAAGAACTGCAAGCATAAAGGCAATAAGTGCTCTTCCGATCTCGGTAAATTGGCCCGTGCTCAAAAAGTTTACAAAAACTGCAATTCCAAGCACCAAGCCTGCAATTAAAAGAACAAGACCAAAGACTCCAAAGACTAGCAGAGGGCTGTAGTCCCTCACCTGTCTTATTATGTTCGCTGCAACACTTAAGGCATAGCCGGTCTTGTGGCCCGAGATCTTCGATCTGCCTTCCTTTCTTTTAGCATATCTTATGTCTACCTCGCTTATCTTATAGCCTTTTCTTACGAGCTCTATGGCATAGGTTGTTGCAACGCCTGCCCTGTATGGTTCTACATCTTTGACCTTTTCAAAGGCATTCCTGCTTATTACAAACAGACCGGTAAGAATATCATGAACCTTTACACCGTATAATCTGCTGAAAAGTGCGCTTAGAAACCTGTTTCCTATTCTAAGATAAAGATTCATTGATCCCTTCTCAAGGTTGTTCAGCCTATTGCCAAGGACCATATCTGCCTTTCCCTCTTCCACAAGCCTAATTGCCGGAACAAGCCCTTTTACTTCATGTGTACCATCACCATCGATTGTTGCAAGTATATCTCCTTTAGCAAGATTGAGGCCTTGAGCCACTGCCTGTTCTACACCCTTTCCCTGCTGCTTCACGGCTGTTACGCCAGCTTGTTGAAGCCTCTTGAAATACGCATCGCTGCTCTTGTCTATCACTATTATTTCTGTCTGCTCGCCAAGAAGCTCCCTTATCTCCTTGATGACCCCAAATACTGCCTCCTCTTCTATAGTGGGTATTACTACGCTTATCTTCGGTGCATCGGTCCTTGCCATGTTTACACGTTTAAGATTTCTACTGCAAGCTTTTTAACTTTACCAGACTGCTAAATTCATCTGAGCGATGTTTGCAATTGC
>JBMFVN010000003.1:0-3724 GCA_049965975.1 Candidatus Micrarchaeia archaeon | reverse complement strand
TAATCTAAATAATCTAATTTATTTAGAGGTGTTTCAACGAAGTGCAGCTTAGCCTTGCCTATTGGCATAGCGTTTCTAATGATAGCTGCAATAAACGCGAGATGCCTCTACATATTTTACAATCCGACCTGCCCGCATTGTCAAGATGAGATGAACTTTTTATATAACATCAGTCAAAAATACAATCTGACAATACACCAATTCAACGTGCTTAACCCTAATGTAACTCCTTTGTTCCTGAACCTTTCAGCATATTACAATTCGAGCGGAGATGTTCCTCTGACTTTTGTTGGAAATGAGGCTTTTGTCGGCTTTACCTATGGTAACATTTCAGAAAGCGTTAACCCCAGACTTGACATGGGCTTCAGTGGAGCCATTTTGCGCGCAATTGGTGCGACTGGGAATTCGTGCCCTAGCCCGATTCCGATTTCTGCGTTTTCGTGCAATGTGAGCAGCACAAGATGCGCTACTGTTGTGAGTCCTGAAAAGGCTCAATCTCTACTTAAAGACAACGACTATGCAAACTATGCGCAATATGCTGTATTGGTGTTGGCGATAATTGCGGCAATTGCCTTGGCAAGGCGGATGAAAAGGGTGCATAAATGAATAGCATATGGGCAATAACAGCTACAGTCGGCACCGCCGACGGCATAGCCGATCCTTGTGGAATTAGCGTATTGCTTTTTCTTATAGCATATATGCTCGGCCTTAATTCCAAGAAAAAGGTAGTGGCTTATGGCCTGCTCTATTCGTTTATTATAGCTCTTATTTATTTCCTGTTTATGGCTGGCCTGCTAAAGGCTATGGAGCTTATTCCTTATGTTCAAGCCATAAAGATAGCAGTAAGTGCAATTCTTGTTGTGTGGGGATTGCTCGAGCTGAAGGATTTTCTTGCGCCGGGGAAATGGTTTAGTGTAGAAATGCCGCATAATATCAAGGCGCAGGCAGGCATCCTCATAGAAAAAGCCACCTTGCCAGCTGTGATAGCGCTTGGAGTTCTCGTTGCATTAGGCGATATTCCTTGTGCAAGCGGCTTTACTCTTTTTTATACCACGTATTTGTTGACTAACGGAATAAAGGGTGCGACCGCAATCTTCTTTTTGGTTGTTTACAACTTCTTCATGGTACTGCCGCTCATAATCATAACGCTTGTACTCTACTTCGGGTTGGGCAAGATAGACACTGTAAGAAAAGAGGGAGGCAAAATAAAGCAGTACCTGCATCTGCTTACCGGAGTGCTGTTCATTGCAATAGCTGTGCTTAACCTTATTTAGTAACCTGATTTATTTGTGCAAGAGTAAAAAATCTGAATCTGAACTATAAGCCAAAGTATAAATATAAGAAAATAAAGTATTAGAAAAATGGCATTCGATTTACACGAAAAAGTAGAAAAGGCATACATAGAAGCGTATAAGCGGGTAGCACACGAAATAGAGAGTTGTAGAATGCACGTAAATTTTGCCAGAAACAAAATACCAAGCCTAACAATCCTGCCAGAGCGCAGTGCTCCTTGGCAGGCTCTTGAATTGCAACACCAAAAATACGGATTTACGTATTTGCCAGACTATGACACTTTTGTCCTTTCGTCCGAATTTTTGAAGCTAGATGAAAAAGAAAAGGAACTGGTACTCAATGAACTGGCTTCATATTCTTTTTTGATGCATGCTTTGGGAGAAGAAGTCGAATTCTACCAAGAGATAGTGCGAATGCTTCCTGGCGCCGCTTTTATTGAAGCTCTTACCATTCAAAACAAGCAAGGCAATCAGCAAGCGGTGCCGTTTTTGCAGATTTACAATCTGGTCAGTCTCTTTCCTGATTCGATTTCAAAAATTGATTCCTCTTTTTCAACTGTGTCAAGTTATCAAAGCTTTGAAAACGCAAGAATTAACCCTGCAGATTATTCGTACATTCTAAAGACGCTAAGGTCTGCTGGAATTCAAGATCGAAATCAGCAATTCTTTCTTACTATTTCCATATTGGCATCAGCTGACTTGCTGCAAGAGGAAGATTTCTACAAGCAATATGTGAATGTGGGCTACCAACTGGCAAAAAGACTGAACCCGAGGGAAAACACGTTTGGACAATTGGTTGAATTGATAAGGCATGCTAATTCGGAGTCGGAATTTGAAGTCGGCATTTCGCGCTCTAATACAAAGAAAGAGCTAAATGAATATGGAAATAGTGTAGCAGACCTTCTGGACAAAATGAAAAATTTATGCAGCTTGGATTTTGATTATATACTTCCAATTGCAGGAATTATCTCAAGAAAATCTGAAGTGGGATTGACTGTGGAAGAAGAAGCAGCAAGCGGTGCTATATACTACAATAGGCTTTGCAATATCGCACAAGCTACAGGCGAAATAAAAGGCGAACTTGAGCAGCTACTTAGAAGACCATAAGAAAGCCTATTAAATAAGTTTAGTTCATATTTTGAAGCATGAAAGAAAGGCAGATAAAAAGAACTGCGCTGTTCAACATTGTCTTGCTCTTGATAGGCAGCGCGATCCTGATAAGCATTTTTTATGCTGTACTCGACTTCCTTAACGTTAACAAAGACCTGAAAGCCTGGATTTTTGCCGCGTTAACAATAGTTTTTGGAGTAGGCATAACCTGGCTCATGGCAAAAATCATAAAGGAATATGTAATAGTGAACGGCATCAAGCAAGAAGCAGATACCATTTCGATGTTTTTCAGCATAATAGCGTATTCTGTAATTGCGCTTGTAGCCCTTTACTTAGTGCACGTAAATGTTACTGGTCTGCTGGTAAGCGCGGGCTTTCTTGGCATAGTACTTGGCCTTGCGGCTCAATCAACCCTTGGCAACGTGTTTTCTGGCATAGCGATGATACTCGCGAAGCCACTGGAGCCGGGCGATTACATAACAATAGAGACATGGCAATACAACAAGATGCCCTCGACATATCCGCATGAAGAGTTTGTGCCCGGCTATTCCGGAACAGTTGAAAAGATAGGCCTGCTTTATACAGAGCTGCTTGACGATTCGAACGAACCAATTTACGTGCCAAATGGCATACTTAACCAGGCCTTATTGATAAACCACAGGAGGGCGGCCATACATACGCTAAGATTTAGAGTCGAGCTTAACAAACAGGTTCCTTTTGATGAGGTTGAACAAATAATACAAAGTGTGCTTGTAAAATATGGAATAGGCAAAGAAAGTGCTCTAAACGTCGAGCATATTTCTGAAAATGCCTACGGACTCGCTATTTTGCTAAATTCAAATAAGTCTAATATTTCCTTGCGCAAAGTTAAATCAGAGATTTTAAGAGGAATTTTGTCATACTCGATAAAAGCAGGCAGGCATGCCAAAAGCAAGCAATCAGGTGCTTAGCACCGCGGCATACGACATGGTGTTATTGATATAATACGGAATCGATTTGCCTATGCTTAAAACGGCATTGGCCAAGGGGATATAGATTGTGGCATTTGGAATGGGCCTGCCACCAATTCCTGAATTATAAAGGGCAAGAATACTGCTGGCATTCAGAGCTTTGTCATAAATCTGAATGTTTTCAAGGTAGCCGGTAAAATAGGCAAATGAGGGAATTTTTCCGTTTATGTAGAAAGTAGAGGTTCTCTTCCCTATTTGTATAATGCTTGCATTTGTTATAGCATAAGGTGTTAGTGTGTAATTAGCAAGTCTGCCGTCAACATACAAAGAAACTGCTGTCTTGTTGTATACGCATGCTATTTGATACCAATT
>JBMFVN010000002.1:19454-27043 GCA_049965975.1 Candidatus Micrarchaeia archaeon | reverse complement strand
CTTTGCTTCCTAACTATTTTGCCTATCTGCGCATCCTCCTTTAGCGTTGCATCGCAGGAGCAGAAAAGCTTCTCCTTTGTTGCTAGCCTTTGGTGGATTTCAAGCCCGCACATGAATCCTATACTCTTGTAGTAGCTTTCGTCTTGCATAAGCATCATACCATGAACCAATCAGCTTCGGTCCTTTTGCTTATTTCTCCAACAAGGTTCTTGTTGAGCATTTGTTCAGCTTCTGACTTCTTGTAGTTTCCTAGCAAGAAGCCAAGCTTTACTAGAGCGACCTCAGGCAGCATATCTTCGCAGTGAATTGCTCCTGCTGCAGCCAGAAGCCTAAGGTTCCTGTATACGCTCGAATTGACTCTGCCGTAAAGGCATTGCGATGTCACTCCTACAACAAGCCCGCTTTCTACAGCCTTCTTGACATGGTCAAGCCAAGAATATGCCGGTTCTTTGGGTGCTACGGCCACATGGCCCAATCCTGTACCTTCTATTATTATTCCCTTGTAGCCTTTTTCAACATAATAATCAATTATCGCGGGATCTGAATTTGGGTAGAACTTTACAAGTGCCACCTTCGGCTCGTAGCCCGTTCTTAATTCTAGCTCTTCTCCTGTAGGCTTTGTGTAATCGGTTAGGTATTCTATGCTGCCTTTTTCGCTCACCCTTGCAATGGGCTTGTTGTTTATGGGCCTGAAAGCATCCCTTCTTGATGTGTGCATCTTCCTTGCCTTTGTTCCCCTTATGAAGTTGCAGTAGTCGTCAGAGCTGCTTGCGTGCATGCATATGCCCACTTCTGCTATGTCGCTTTTTGCCGCTATTATGCCAGAGCATATTAAATTCATGAAAGCGTCGCTAGATCCTCTGTCGCCACTCCTTTGCGCTCCAGTGAGCACGACAGGCCCCGGAAGCTTTTGAAGCATGAAGCTCAATACGGCAGATGAGTAATGCATTGTATCGGTGCCGTGCGTTATCACTATTCCTCTTGCCCCTTTCTTGAATGCGTTTGCTACTTCTTTTGCTATTGTCTGCCAGTCTATGTATGTCATGTCTTCGCTTGCTATGCTCATCGGATTGACTATGCTTATGTTTGCTATGTTGCTAAGCTCTGGCACTTCATAGAGAAGCTCCTCAGGCTTCACAAGCATGTATACGCCACCAGTTACATAGTCTACTCTGCTTTCTATGGTGCCGCCTGTGGATACGAGTGTTATGTTAGGCAACGCAGGATTGTTTGTAATTTCAGCCTTTGGAAATTCAAAGTAAGTCTTTTCAGTTTTTACTTTTTCTATTCGTGTATCTGGCGTATATCTTATTCCTATGTTGTAGCCATTTTCTAGTTTGAGCACGATTATCGATTTGTCGCCAAGATCTGGCCTTGGCATCAGTATTCCTTCAAAGGTTTCGCTCCCTCTTTTTATGCGTATTTTATCTCCGTAAGTTATCTTTCGCGCACTCAGAACTTGTTCGAGCTCTTCAGAATACATGCTTTTACATTAGCAATAGACATTTAAAATCCTTTTTGCTTTTTCAAAGCCAAAACAAAAACCACTAGAATAGGTTTCCTATGAGGCATGTCGATGTGCTGCCTGTTATTTTCACATTTTGAAATGTTCCAAGCAAATTTGCTTCTGTGTTTGCTATCGCAATGCTTATGTAGCTGTCGTTTCTTCCAGTAAGCGATCTTTCGTTCTTTTCTGTTATAAGAATTCTTTGCGTTGTGCCAACATACTTTTTGCGCAATTCCGCTTGCACAGCTCTTACAATTCTGCTCATCTCTATGCTTCTCCTTTTTATCTCTTCGTTGCTCAATTGCTTCAGCTTAGAAGCCTCTGCATGTGGTCTGGCGCCAAACTTAGACACGTTTGTTATTTCGGGCTTTACTCTTTCAAGCATGCTTGCTGATTCTTCGAAGTCTTCGGTTGTTTCAGTAGGATAACCCACTATGATATCTGTTTCCAATGTCAGGCCAGCGATTTTCTTTCTAAGCTCTCTTACCTGGTCTTCAAATTCTTCAACTGTATAGTTTCTTCTCATGTCGCTCAGCACTTTGTTGCTTCCAGACTGGACTGGTAGATGGATGAACTTGTATACCTTTTCACTTTTATACGCCTCTACAAGCTCGTCAAAATACTTGCCAAGGTGCTCTGGGTTGAGCATGCCAAGCCTTATTTTGAAATCGCCTTCTATGCTTGTGGCCTTGCTAAGCAATTCTGCAACATTTGTTTTCTTGTCAAGCCCGTATGCGCCGGTATCTTGAGCAGTCAGCTCTATTTCCTTAGCCCCTTTTTCTACGCTCATTTGTATTGCTTTGAGAATCAGTTCCTGAGAAAAACTGTTGAGAGGTCCGCGTGCGAATTTGGTCTCGCAGAAAGTGCAGTTGCTTAGGCAGCCTTCGCTTATTGGTATTCTTGCTATAAGCGACTTGTCAGGACTGAAGAAAAGCATCTTGTCGACAAGCTCCCTTGAATTGTAGCGTACTAGCTTATGCTCCTTTGCACTTGCTACCACTTCAGCTATCCTTGTAACGTTCTCAGTGTTAATTATGCTGGCATTTGGAGCTATTTGCTCTATTTTTTCTGGGCTTGCGCTTGCAAGGCAGCCAGCCACTATTAGCTTATCGCCCAGATCCTTCACCTTGCTTATCTTGTTAAGGATTTTCTGCTCTGTCGGTGTTTTTACAGTGCACGTGTTTATTATGACAAAATCATAGCTATTCTTTTGTGTAACGTCAAGCCTGCCATACTCTACATCGTAGCCTTCTTTTTCTAGCAGGCTGCCCATTATCCTGCTATCTGCTTGGTTCAGAGTGCAGCCGTATGTTTCTATAAGTATCCTTGTCATGCTTATTTTTATTGCGTTTACCTACTTATGAGTTTCGCTATTTCTATAATAGGCAAGGCAATAGGAATAGGCCAAGTACCAAATAGCATGCTTTTTATATTTTGTGAAATAAAACATTATGTGATTTCATGCTTTGCGAAAGATGCAAGAGAGAAATATACAAATACGAAGTATGCAATTACTGCGGAAGAAAAATAGGCCAAGAATGCGTAAAAAGCTCCAGAAGGGTTAGCAAATCTGTAAGGCTAGTAATTTGCAAGGATTGCTGGAGTGACATAAGCAAAAGAAAGGCTTTCAAGAGCGCAAAGGAGACCGATGTTTTGATAGCGCCTGTAATGGCGCCTGCTGCTGCTCATTCATGAGATTCTTTTTCTATTTGAATCCTTATGCTGCCTTCTCCTATTTTTGATTCTTCTGCCTCTTTTCCTTGCTCAAGTCCTTCCTTGACAGACTTTGCATTTACTGCTTTCATTATTGAATCTTTATTTTTAGATATAATTTCAGCTATTGACTTGTCTGCTTCGTAAAATACCTCTATCGTGTCCGACTTGCTCAGTTGTGCCTTTTTCCTGCAAAGCTGTATCCTCCTTTCTATTTCGCGCACCAGCGCTTCTTCTTTTAGCCTCATGCTTATGTTTGTATCTATGCTTGCTATGCCGTGTTCGAAGGCCACAGCATTAGTTGGCTGCTTTTCGCTTACTATGCTGAAATGCTCTGGCAGGATTGTGAAAGTACCCTTCTCAGTATGCAATATGTAATGGCCATTTTCTTCTATTTCCTTTTCAACCTCTTCAGGATTTGCTGACTTCAGGGCGTTTGCCACTGCATTAGCGTTCGTCCTGAATTCTGGGCCTATCTTGCTGAAAATAGGCACTATTCTCTTGCCTATTGCCTGTATTCTCTTTACCTCTATGTTTGCTATGTTTGCCAGCTCCTCAATAAGCGGAAGAAGCTTGATTAGAGCCGTGTATGCCTCATCGGTATCCACTTCGATCTTTGCATTTTCAAGCGGCTGTCTCAGCTTTATTCCTGCGTTCTCCCTTGCGTTTAGCAATGCTTTGATTGCAGCTGTTGCATAGCCGAATTCTGATTCTAGCTGCGCATTTATGTACTTGTTTCTCGCCTTTGGCCAATCTTCGAGAGATACGCTTTCTTTGAATCCATAAAGGTCCATGTATAGCTTTTCAGAAACAAACGGGATCATAGGTGAGAAGAGGAGCAAAATGTTGTATGTGACATTGTTTATTATATTTAGCTTCTTTCGGGCTTCGGCTTTGCCTTCCTGCATTCTTTTCTTTGCAATTTTGAGATAGAACCTGCTGAAATCTTCTACTACAAATTTTCTTATGGCTTCTGCGGCGCTGTCTATCTCGTATGCTTCCAGGTCTTTTGTGACGCTGTTTATTGTTTCGTTAAGTCTTGACAGCATCCAGGCGTCTTCATAGCTTTCGGTATTAACCGCTTTTGCGATTTTCCTAGGTTCGTAATTTGCTGCCTTTGAATACTCCTTTAAGAGGTTTGCTATGTTGTAGAGAAGCAGCACTACCTTGTTGGCTTCCTGTATGTCTTTTATTCTGAAAATAAGATCTAGCTTGGGATTGTGCGAAATGCACCAGAGTCTGAACGAATCTGCTGTCACCTGCTTGAGCAGCTCGTTTAGGGGCACATAATTGCCAAGGTGTTTGTGGAGCTCCCTGCCGTCTTCTCCGAGCATCATGCCATGCATGACCACATTTTTGAAAGGCCTTTTGCCGTAAATCATTACGCTTGTCTTCAGCTGGTATGCAAACCAGCCCCTTAGCTGCTCTACCGCTTCTAATATGAAATCTACAGGGAACAGTTTGTTAAATTGCTCTTCGGTCAAGCTTGCTCTGAACGCTATCGATGAATCAAACCAAACATCGAAAACATCCTTTACTCTATGCATGAGCTTGCCATCCGGACCTTTTAGCACTATCTCGTCTATGTAAGGTCTGTGCAGGTCCTCAAGCTTCTCAACTTTTTCCTTGTCGACAGCAAGAGATTTCAGCTCTTCAAGCGAGCCTATCACTATTCTTTGACCATCATCAGATTCCCATATCGGAATAGGCACGCCCCAGTATCTCTGTCTTGATATGGCCCAATCAGGAGAGCTTACAAGCAGGTCTTCCTGCCATTTCTTTGCCTCCTCAGGATGCCAGTTCACCTTCCTGTTCTCCCTGATTATCTTATTCTTGACCTTCTGTATGTTTATGAACCACTGGTCTGTAGCTATGTAAATAAGCTTTGTATTACAGCGCCAGCAATGAGGATAGCTGTGCGTGAGTATTCCTTCGCTTACCAACGAGCCCTCTGCTTTCAAATCTTCGATTATTTTTGGGTTTGCCTCCTCAGGAACTTTGAGGCCTTTGTAAGCCCCAGCTTCTTCTGTATACTTGCCTTCAGCATCAACCGGCGAGAATACTGGCAGCTTGTTTTTCTTTCCGACAACATAGTCGTCAAGCCCGTGGCCCGGAGCAATATGAACCAATCCTGTTCCTTCCTCTGTGCTTACAAGCTCTTTTGAGGCCACTACTTTGTGATATCTTCTCATTTGGCGCTGTGCAGGCACTTTGTCCTCGAGCACTCCCAAATATGTTGTGCCTACAAGCTCGCTTCCATAGTACTCGCTTTCCACTATGGCGCTTTCGCCAAGCTGTGCCACTACTGCGTCTAGCCTATCTTTTGCAACTATATACTTTCTGTTACCTATTCTAGCCGTTACATATTTGGCTTCTGGGTTTGCTGCTATAGCGACGTTTGCAGGAAGGGTCCAAGGAGTAGTAGTCCAAACTAGCAGATATGTGTTTTCATCTATGGTTATTTTTTCAGACTTTACCGCTTTGAAAGAAATAAATATTGACGGGTCTGTGTCGTCTTGGTAAACTACTTCCATGCTGCCTTGCGAAAGCGCAGTACCGCATCTTGTGCAGTATGGTACAGTTCTCCTTTCCTTGTAGACGAGACCTTTGTTGTAGATTGCTTTGAAAAGAGACCATTCAGTCTCTATGTAAGTGTTTTTGTAAGGCAAGTAGGGATTTGAAAAGTCAAGCGATATGCCAAATCGCTCGTAGTCCGAGTCCATTCTGCCAATGTACGCTTCTACATACTCCCTGCAGCTGTTTATGAATTTTTCAACTCCTATTTTTGTTTCTATGTCTTTTTTGGTCTGCACGTTGAGGCTTTTTTCAGCTCTGAGCTCTATGGGCAAGCCGTGCACATCGTAACCTGCTCTGTCATATACGTCAAACCCTCTCATTCGCTTGTATCTCAGTATTACGTCTTTCATGCTCTTTACCCACATTTGTCCTGGGTGTAGGTCGCCGCTTACAAAAGGCGGCCCATCTAGAAAGTAGAAAGGCCTTTTGCCTTTATTCTTTGCTCTGACTTTAGTCATAATGCTGTTTGATCGCCAGTATTCCAGAACGTCTTCTTCATTCTTTATCATGTCTAACAAATGATCACCATTGCGCATTGGCTTATGCCTTTTAATTATTTATTATTTGCGGGTATATGTTTTTATACTTGAAACACGAATTAGCTTTGTGGCAATTGGCATGAGTATGGTTCTATGAGAAGCGCAGATGCTGTGACAATTTTCAGAGTGCTTCTTGTTTTCGTAATCGCTTATCTTGTTTATCTTAAGTTCAATGCTGCTGCAGTGGTTTTGCTCATACTTGTTGCTTTCCTGCTCGACGAAGTTGATGGATATCTTGCCCTTGGCCACAAGACCAACTTCTTGAAATACCTGGCTGTTGAGGCGCGAGGAAAACATGTCTACTCTGAAGAAGACGTTTCAAAATTGCCTAAATACGGCTCGGCCCTTGACATAGCTGGCGATCGCATAACAGAATACACTTTTTGGATCCTTTTCACCTATCTTAACGTAGTGCCCCTGTTTATTCTTTTCATAGTTGTTATAAGGGATTCTCTTTCCGATGCATTCACGCATGTGAGCGGCAAGACATTTCACAACATGAACTCTGGATTTGGAAAGATCGCATACTCGCACTTGGCACGCGGTGCGATAGGTGCCTCGAAGGCCATTACTTTCTCTTATCTGGCACTCGTGTATATTAGCCACTGGCCAGCAGTGATAGGCTATGCGCTCGTTGCCTATGTCATAACTTTCTTCCTGCTTCGTGGTGCTGCGGAGATCTATGAAGCCACAAGGAAATAACTTATTTGGCTTGATTGCTCTTGCTTTCTTGCGAAAAGTTATTAATTGTGCTTTTGCTATTCTAAATTGATTGAATGGATGATGCTGAATTCAAGCAAATCGAAGGCGCTGTATTTGACGCCTTGGAGGGCAAACTTTCTCTGCTTGATAGCGATGCTGCAAAGAGCGAGCAGATAGCCAAAGTTGCAAAAATGCTGAAGCCTGATTTGGACAGCGATTCTCTTAACAGGATAATCCAGGATTCCAAGAATTTCGACCCTATAGACAAGTATATTCATGCCGAAGAAGTTGAAGACATAATGGTCAACAACACCTCAAACACCTTCTTGTACGTGTCTGGCAAGGGCTTTGTGAAAGTTCCAGAGAAGATGGAGTCAAGGGAGGATCTTGACCTTCTCGTAAAAAAGATGAAAATGTATGCTACAACTTCTGTTGCTAACAAGCAGATCTTTGATGTGCACCTGCCGAACGGCTCTCGCGCCAACATAGTTGAATCTCCTCTTGGCGCAGACATAACAATAAGGAACTTCAGGCAAAAGGCATTGAGCATA
>JBMFVN010000002.1:0-19444 GCA_049965975.1 Candidatus Micrarchaeia archaeon | reverse complement strand
CGGAGAGCTCAGCTACAACATGGCAGGCCGATTCTGGCTCTATACCGAAGGCCTGAAAGTCAGGCCCGCAAACCTGCTCATAGGCGGCATGCCTGCAAGCGGCAAGACCACCTTGCTCAACGCAATGTTTAGCTTCTTCAGGCCCGAAACAAGGGTCGTTGTAATAGAAGAAACTTATGAGCTCAATACCGAGACTCAGGAAAACACAGTAAGATTGGAAACAAGCCCTGACCTGCCAATGGAAGAACTTGTCAAAAACGCATTGCGAATGAGGCCTGATATGCTTATTATAGGCGAAGTTAGAGGCGCAGAAGCCAAGGACATGCTCACTGCAATGAACGTTGGAAAGATAGCAATGAGCACTATACACGCAAGCACAGCAAGGGATGTAATAACAAGGCTTGAGCACACGCCAATGAACGTCGAAATGGACATAATTCCTCTCATAGATGCCATAATAATGGTTTCTCAGGTCAATGAGAATGGAAAGTTTGTAAGGAAAATAACGCAGGTTTCGGAGATTTCTGGAATAGAGACCCAAGTCCTTCTAAGCGACCTTTACACTTACGACTACAAGACGCACAAGAGCTCAGAGATTTTGCCGAGCGTCACTTACAGGGATACGCTGTCTAAGCTTACAGGCTACACGCCGACAGAAATAGTGATGGAAGAACAGAGGCGCGGCAAGATATTGCAAAGATTAAACGAGCTTGGAATACGTGATTTGAAAGGCATAAATGAATTCGTAAAAGAATACTACGACAACCCACAGCACGCTCTCGCAAAAATAGACCTCCTCGACTTGGGAACTCTTTAGCAGCTCAAATTGCTAAGGCAGGAATTCTTTGTTTGCTATCTTCTCTCGTATATAGTCGTCAACAAACGTGAGCCTCGGGCCTTGCAGAGCGTCCTGCTCAAGTTTTTTCCTTGTTTTTATCATAGTTTCTAGCTCGTTTACCCATTCCTTATCTTTGCGTATCCATTCATACTGCAGCATTTCCTGTGCGCGCTTTATGTCCGTATCGCTTGCGTTTATTGTGAGCTTCTTAAGAAATTCGTATTTGTTAAGATCAGACATTGTGACTCCTAGGAACTTGGCTTCAGGAGTAGCTACATCAGCGCCTATATATGCAAGGTTTATGCTGCCTGTCTTTATGGTCCAGTATATGTACCAACCCCAAGCATCACTGTCTGTGAACACGTAAATCGGCAGGTTCATGTCTGCAAGCTTTCTTATGAGTCTTCTTGTTCCCCTTGCGGCTTGGCCCTGCGGCGTTATCAATATCGCATTTTCCTTCTTCCAGAACCCGTCTTCGTTAAGCCTTTGCCAGAGTGCATCCTTTTCTACAACAAGCACGTATTTTGCCTTGACATCTAGAAACTGCATGCCGCTGTCAACGTCGCTTGGTATCGCCCAGCCACTTCTTCCCTGCTTGCTGCAGTCTATCTCCTGCTCCTCCCCGCCAAACTTGTCAAGTATTTTCATGTTGCCTGCAAGAACGCCTTTTCTATTGGCGTTGAGGTTAAGGTCTTCCCTCTTTACCCCAAGAGCTACTTCGAGATCTTCTATTAGAGGGTTTGATTCGGCCTGTTCAGCAAATATGCTTTCGTCAACGTCTTCGCCGAGAGAGTATTTGAGCTGGTAGTAAAGGCCCCTTATTGTCGTGTGCAAGTTCTCTTGAAGGAACTTGTGGCATTTTGCTGCTATTGCTATTGTTTGCATAAACCTTTTTGCCTGCGCCACGTTTATGAAAGTCCTCTCTTCCTTGTTGTTGCCTAGGGTAAGGTAGCCTGTTCTTTTGTCGAACATTATGTTGCTCTTTACCCTGCTCAATGTAACGAACTTTGGGTTTTTGCCTGAATTTATGTCAAATATTATCTGCTTGCCAAGTTCCTCTATGCGCTTGCTTGCGTCTTCTTGGTTTGTCTCCTGTTTTGTGTTTTTTTCAGGCATGCCATCACACTATTACTTTGATTTTCCTCTCTTTGTGCCAGCAGTGCTGCTAGCACTGGCGTGCTGCTGCTGAGCAATGTTGACAAGAGGCTGAGGGCTTACTATCAAAGGAGGCTTTTCCTTGTAGTCTGTGGTAAGGTACTGCCTCAGCTCACGTATTATGGCGTCTCTTCTGTCGCTCTTTTTGAGAGCGTATTCTAGCACATCAGCTATGTTTCTGGCTGTTATCACCTTTATCTTTTTGAGCTCGCTCTTGTCTATGTAAATATCGTCTTTGTTGCTTTCAGGTATTATGACATAGTGCATGCCTGCTTCTATCGCTGCTCTGGTCTTTGCTGTTATGCCTCCAACAGGCAGAACATTGCCGCGAACATCTAGAGAGCCTGTCATTGCGACTTCCTGGTTGACAGGTATGCCTTCCATTGCAGATATCACCGCCACTGCTACAGAGACGCTTGCGCTGTCTCCCTCGACGCCTTTTGTCGCCTGGAGTATGAACTGAACGTGTATGTCATAGCTTGCAAAATCCCTCTGCATGTGCCTCTTTATTACAGCGCTTATGTTTTGCACAGCTTCCCTTGCCTGCTTTCCTAGCTCTCCAGTAGCTATGAGCTTGCCTTCAGCGCGAGAGCTCGCAGGCGTAACCTCTGCCACTATTGGCATTACTATGCCAGAAGACGTTACTGCGCTGCCGCTGCCAAGTACGGCAAGCCCGTTGACTTTGCCTATGGAATACCCCTTTGTGTTGAATACTTTGTAATCCTTTATCTGCTCAAGTATCTGGTCAGCGTACTGCGCCTCTATGGGCTTTGACAAGCCCAATGCAGCTTGCACATCCTCCTTAGTGACAAGCTTCTCCTTTTTCTCAACAGCTATGTCGCCGGCAGCCCTTATGACGCCGCCAAGGTCTCTTAAGACAAGTGAAAGGCTGTTCTTTTTGTTGCTTCTTCTTCTCGCTTCCTCTATTATCTCCATGCACGCATCATAGTCAAAATGAGGTATGCGCTTGTCCTTGTTTACTTCCTGGGCAATGAATCTGATAAGCTTCTCCCTGTTGGCTTCTGTATCTGGCATTGTAGAATTGACATAAACCTCATAGCCATAGCCCCTTATCCTGGACCTGAGTGCAGGATGCATTTTCTCTATGTCTTGGAGGTTTCCTGAAGCTACAAGAAGGAAGTCGCACGGCACTGGCTCTGTTCTCACTATCGCCCCGGAGCTCAGCTCGCTCTGGCCTGTTATTGGGAATTTTTTCTCCTGCATTGCCGTTAACAATTGTTCTTGAGCCCTTGGCTCGAGGTTCGCTATTTCATCGATATACAGCACGCCTTTGTTCGCTCGATGTATTGCTCCACTTTCGACGCGCAAATGTGGTGGCGTGCCCAATCCGCCGCTCTGCAGAGGGTCGTGCTTTACGTCGCCAAAGAGAGAGCCTGCTTTTGCTCCAGTTGCGTCTACAAAAGGAGCGTGAGTTAGGCCGGTATTGTCAACGATTAGCTTAGGCTCATCAGATTCGAAAACTCCTGGCAGCATGCCTGCTCCCCTGAAGCTGCTTACGAATAGGGCTGCAGAGCCGAACACCAGTACGCCAAGTATTACTGCCGCGAGAACTATGAGCTCATCGCCCTTGAGCAGACCCGTCAGCGACAACACGAACAGTGCAATTATTATTATTGTAACAACTGGCATTATGCTGCTTTTGTGCTGCTGCATGTTTAGCTTGCCGTTAGCCCTTTCCCTTTGTACTATTTGCCTGCCTTGGCCATCAGGCAGAGGCTTGCTTAGGTCTACCCCGTTGGGATAAGTCTTGACAGTCTTTATAATTGGCATGTTTTCGTTGTTTGGGTTCTTGTAAACCAGTACATCTTCCAGATCAGTAGCTGGTAAAAGCTCGGCCATGCCCTGTGCTAACATAGTCTTGCCTGTGCCCGGCTCTCCTATCAGCAGGACATTTCTGTGCTGCTTGGCTGCCTTTTTAATTATCGATACTGCTTTGTCTTGTCCTATGACCTGGTCTATGAGCTTTTCGGGTATTTTTATCTCGCTTGTATCCTTGAACCTTTTCATCATATCATTGATTATTATGCATTTCAATTATTAATTCTTTTCAATTCGATCAGGAATCTAGGAAATGGGGGCGTTTAGAGGGTGGGGAATAACAGGTTTAAAATGCGTTTTTCACTCTAAACGCTCCGCTATAACTTGCATAGAAAACCTTATAAATTTTTTTGATAGGTCGATCTTTGATCAGTTTTGATTTGCTGCTAGTGCACATTTGTTACACTTATTTTTTTCAGGTCCTTAGAAACCTCTTCAAGGTCTTTGTGCGAGTCTATCGAGCGCCAGTAAACACCATCAAGCCTTACGCCTTTTAGCAGCTTGTTCCAGCTTAACTCTGCAAACGCTGTTTTTTCAAGGTCTCCCTTTGTCGGCACGTAATCGAAAATATCGTTGCTGAGCAGGTAAACTCCAGCGTTTATCCAGTGGTCTTTCAGCACAGGCTTTTCCTTGAAGCCTATTATCTTGTCGCCTTTTAGCTCAGCAACACCGTAGCTTGTCCTAAGGGGGACAAGGGCCATGGCCGCAACGTTATTGCCCAAAGAAAGCCTCTTTATGCTCATGTTTGTTATAATGTCGCCGTTTATCAGCAGGAATTCTTTTTCGTTTTCTAGCAGCTTTTCTGCAAGCTTTAAAGCGCCGCCAGTGCCCAGCGGTATCTTCTCTACAGTATATTTCATTTCTATTCCTTTCTTCTTGCACAACTGCCTGGCTTTTTTGATAAGGCCGTCGTGAAGATAGCCTGTCAGAAGGATTACAGACCTTATGCCATTGGCTTTTAGCCAATCAAGCTGCCAGTCAAGTATGGGTTTGCCAGCAACAGGCAGAAGCGGTTTAGGAATAGTATCAGTAAGGGGCCTAAGCCTCTTACCATAGCCGCCTACTAATATTACTGCTTTCATAATCTCTTCCCAGTATTCCTAAATACTCGAATAGAAGCTATAAATACTTTTCTGGTTTGCAAGCGCTCGTAGAGTTTCAGAATGGCATGCGGTGCAAGCGCAAATAAGCAATATAAACATAGCGGTTCAAAATAAAAGAGATAAGCATGTCAGCATCCGGTAATGCTCTTATAGTAGCAGGGATATTGGTTCTTGCAGGGGTAATCTATGCAGGGTATACGCTATACCTTGGTATAAATTCTGTTTCGTTGACTGTTTTGCCAAATTTGCCTGCAAACGAGTCTGTAAGCAAAAGCGTAAATGCTCTTGTCAGCGGCCTGCTTTCAAGCTCAAATTCTTTCCTGCTGGTTTTCCTCAAGGTAATAATATTGTTCCTGTTCGCAGGCATAGGCTATAAGCTTGCCTCTTTGGGCATTAGCCAGAACAAGGCAATTGCAGAAATAGAGAACGAGGCAAAAGCAGCAAGCCGCGTGCAAGAAGCCGAAAAGGGCAAGGGCTTTTCAAAATATTGAATCTGCTTCTGCTAGCTCGCGCCTATGAGTGCAGTTCCTATTGCAATAATAGCAATTCCCAGCCACCTAAGCAGCGGCACTTGCTCGCCAAGAAATGCAAAAGCTATCAAGCTTGCAAAAATGTAGCTCAAGCCTGTAAAGCCGTACGACCAGCTTAAATGGGTCCTGCTAAGGACATAAAAGTAAACTATTGTAGAAATTGCGTAGAACAAAAGGCCAATAGTCAAATAAGCATAAAGCCAAGGCTTTGCGCTCATGACTCCTATCTTGAAGAACACTTGGCCGAGTGCTCCAAGAAAAGTGCTAACTAGAAGAATAAAAGCGAACATTTTCTTGCTGTTTCTGTTTGCCGATTGCAACTAACCACCTAGTAAGTAAAGGCAATTGCAGTTATGCCTATTATTATCAAGGCTATGCCAAGCGAACGGGCAAGGCCCACTGGCTCGTTAAGCACAAACTTGGAAATGAGAAAGACGAAGACGAAGGTGCTTGCAAATATAGGGTAGACAAAAGATATTATTGGCGCTTTGTCTAGGGCATATATGTAAAGCAGGAAGCTCAGACCGTAAAGGACCAAGCCTATTAGCACGTATCTTTCAAGCAGCGCGCCCAGCATGCCCTTGACATTCAAGCTGAAGCTCTTAAGGTGCCTCTTGAACAAGTACTGAGCGTATGCTGCTATCAAGGCCGCAACAAGCGTAAGCGAGATTACTTCGAGTTCGCTTGCCATTTTTTCGCCGTTACGAACTTATGCTATGAATGATAATCTATTTAAATGAATTTGCTTATTAGTAGTGATGGTTTTGTGGCGTATTCGAGCAGCGAGATCAGGTCGCTCTCTCTAGCTATCGTAGTTGTCGTAGTTAGCGTTTTCGCAATGATAGCCTTTGCAATGTCTTCGCTTGCGCTGTTTTATATCCTTGCAGTAATAGCAATAGCTCTCGGATTCTTCATGGCATACTACATTTCAAAGGAATCCAAGGCGGTGCAGACCAAGCCAAGTGAAAGAAGCACAAGAAGCGGAAGAAGGTAAGAGGTAAGATGAACAAGCTTATAATAGCAGAAAAGCCAAGCGTAGCTTTACGTCTAGCCCTTTCGCTGAGCGACGGCAAGCCCACAAGGCATTTTGTAAACGGAGTAAGCTATTTCGAATTCCAGAACGGCAATGATACGCTGTTTGTCGTGGCAGCAGTAGGCCACTTGTTTACGCTTGCGCAGCAGCACAAAGATGCTTCTGCATTGCCTATTTTCGAAGTGGAATGGGTGCCTTCTTACAAGGTCAACAAATCTGCATATTTCACAAAGAAATACCTAGACGTGATAGAGCGCGTAGGCAAGGGCTGCAACTTCTTCATAAACGCTTGCGACTACGATATAGAAGGAAGTGTCATAGGAAGCAACATAATAAGCTACCTGCTCTATGCAGATCCAAACAAGGAGATAAGCTCTGAAGCAGTAAAGAGAATGCACTTTTCCACTACAACAAAGCCAGATCTTGTTTATTCATACCTGCACACTGAATCCTATGACAAAGGCAATTTCGAAGCGGGCTATACAAGGCATGTGCTTGACTGGCTCTGGGGAATAAACCTCAGCAGGGCGCTCATGCGCTCTCTTTCAAAAGTAGGCAAGTACAAGACGCTGAGCATAGGAAGAGTCCAGGGCCCTGCGCTTGCAATACTTGTGCAGCGCGACAAGGAAATCGCAGACTTTGTGCCGCAGAATTTCTGGGAGGTTTTTGTCTTTTCAGGCAATACTGCTTTTGCAAATTTGAAAGGTCGCATATTTGACGAAAGCGCAGCAAAGGAAATAGCAAAGAAGGCGAAAGATGCAGGAAAAGGGGTTGTCAGCCAAGTAGAGAAGAACACAGCCTATATTAGGCCGCTTCCTCCTTTCGACCTTACTTCTCTGCAGGTGGCAGCTAGCGGGGCGTTTGGCATAGACCCTTCGCGCACTCTTGCAATTGCCCAGTCTCTTTACGAGCGTTCATACATCTCATATCCAAGGACTTCTTCGCAAAAATTGCCAAGGACACTAAACCTTCCGCGCATAATAGAAGAGCTTTCTAAACAGGAAAAGTTCAAGGACTTGGCATCTAAGCTCATAAGCGAAAAGAGATTTGCCCCTGCAGAAGGCAAGAAAGAGGATGAAGCTCACCCATCAATATTTCCTACTGGAGAAATTCCAAAGAAGCTTACAGCTGAAGAGGAGAAGATATACGACATTATAGTAAGAAGGTTCCTATCTGTTTTTGCAGACTATGCTACAGTTGAAAATACAAGCGTTGTTCTCGAGGTCTCTGGCGAGCAGTACAAGGCCGCTGGAAGCAAAATAGTTTCTCCAGGCTGGCTTTCCTTCTATCCATATTACAAGCTTAAGGAAAGTGCCCTTCCAGAATACAAGCAGGGCCAAGTCGTAGCGATAGGCAAGGTGCAGGTAAAGAAGGACAAGACAAAGCCGCCAGAAAGGTACACAAAGGCAAGTCTCATTGCGCTTCTTGAAGACAAGAACCTTGGCACGAAAGCTACAAGGGCAGAAATAATCGATACATTGTTCAGGAGAGGATATGTCAGGGGCTCGAGAATAGCGGTTACAAGCCTTGGCAACAGCGTCTATAATGCTCTTAGCAGCTACGCGCCCGAGATAATAGATGAGAATCTCACAAGAAAGCTCGAAATTGACATGGACAAGGTGATGCACGGGCTTACAACAAAAGAGGCGGTGATTGACGAAGGCAAGTCGATAATAACAGAAGCCATACACGAGTTCGAGCAGCACGAGCAGGAGATAGGCAAGGCGCTGCTAAATGGGGTAATAGAGAGCGAGAAACCGGTAGTTCTAGGCAAGTGCCCGAATTGCGGAGGCGATCTGCTTCTTTTCCACTCTTCAAATGGCAAAAACTTTGCAAGATGCAGCAATTGGCCGAAATGCAACACAAGCTATCCTCTGCCTGCAAATGCAACAATAGTGCCTACCGGCAAGGTCTGCGATCTGTGCCACACGCCTATAGTAAAGGTTTTCATGCGCGGAAAGGTGTTCACCATGGACCTTGATCCGAATTGCCCCAGCAAGAAGGACTGGAAAAAGAAGAGCGAGGCGAAGAGCCGTGCCAAAAGTTGAAATAGGAAACTGCGGCTGGTCTTATTTTAGCCCAGGAAAATTCATAGACAACTGGAAGGAAAAATATGCAACAAGGCTTTCTGCCTATGCCTCTTTGTTTTCGGTAGTGGAAGTCGATTCGATATTTTACAAGCTTCCGAGTGAAAAGCTCGCTCAGAAATGGTACTCAGAAGCGCGCGATGTAAACAAAAGCTTTGAATTCATTCCAAAGGCTCCAAAAAGCATAACACACAGGAATTTCAGCACAGAGGACCTGCCCGGCTTTCTTAACGTTGCAAAGGCGCTGAATTCAAGCAAGCTGCTTTTCCAGACCCCGCCGAGCTTCGGCTATTCCGAATCAAACTACAAGCTAGTAAGCGATTTCTTCAAAAGGCTGAGCAGGCAATCGAACATGAGCATAATGTGGGAGCCCAGGGGAACGTGGCTAAATGCAATAGAAGAGCTGAAAGCCCTGTCGCAAAAAGGCATAGTAATAGTTACTGACCCGCTCAGGAAGCTTCTCGACCTGAAGCAGCAATTCTACTATTTCAGGCTTCATGGATTCGGATCAAGAATGATGTATGCTTATAAGTTTACTGAAAGTGATCTTAATGCTCTAAGGCAAAAGCTATCAAAGAAGCTTTTCAATTCAAAGAAGGTGTATGTGATGTTCAACAACATCTACATGTATGAAGATGCTTTGAGGTTTGCCAAGATGGTTTGATGTACATTTATCCTAAGACTTTCAGAAAGCTGAGAAGAGGCCCGCAGGTGATACTACCAAAGGACATTGGCCTTATACTCGCCTATTCTGACATAGACAAAAACAGCGTTTGCGTTGACGCCGGGACTGGCAGCGGCTGGCTTGCCCTTGAGCTGGCAAGGTTTTGCAAGCAGGTAGTTAGCTACGATATACGCGAGGATTTTCTGAGCATAGCAGAGAAGAACAGGCAGATCCTAGGACTTGACAACATAGTATTCAAGAACAAGGACATTTTCAAGTCCATAGACGAAAGAAACGTAGACCTTGTAACTCTCGACCTGCCAAACCCAGAAAAGGCTCTCAAGAACGTGAAGAAGGCTCTCAAGCCTGGCGGCTGCGTTGTAAGCTACTTGCCAAACATTGAGCAGGTCAAGGCCTATGTCGGCAAGCTTGAAAAGATGAAATTTACAGACATGTACACCATAGAAGTAATAGTGCGCGATATCTTGGTTAGGAAGGAGGGCACAAGGCCTAGCACAAAGGGAATATGGCATACGGGCTATCTTACCTTCGCCAGGCTCTTGCTTTGATTGCTTTCGCTCAATTCAAGCAGGTATTCGAATATCTCGTTCCAATCCTTAGCTATTTTGATGTTCTTGTTGGCCATATCTGCTACATCTTTGTTGTATGACCACTTAATCAGTATTGCAATTTTGCCCAGCTCTGCCTGCTTCTTTGCTACTTCGCCGTAATCTTCAATCAAAATATCAGCTAGGCCTGCCTTGTCTAGCGGATCTGCTACTTGCATAAATTCATCATATGCTATGCCGTTGTTTGCAAGCCAGTTTTTAAGCTCTTCAGGCGTATTTAGGTGGTTTGCGGTTATCACCCAGATCGTGTAACCGAGCTTTTTCAGCTTTTGAGTAATATAGCGCAGAGTCGGCGTCATCGCGGGTATTGACTCCGGGTTTGACCATGCCGCCATGAATAGCGAGTCAAGAGTATTTTTATCTAGACCTATGCCCTTGTAAAAATCGTAGCTGTCTTCATCTTCATCTGTAACCCTTATGCCATTCTTAAGCGCCACTCTCCTGAACCTGTACTCAGAATTTGCCAGAGTGTTGTCTAAGTCTATAGCTATAGTCATAGAAGTCATATGCTTGACCACTTATTTTTTTATTTTTCTAGAATTTATAGATTGCCGTTTTTGTCTGGTTTGCTTTCAAGCGCTATCTTGGCAAGCATTGCCTCAAGCTGTATGCGCTCGTTTGCTCCCTGGACTATCTTGTAGTTGCAATCGCCTATCTCTTTTACAAGGCTAAGCTTCTGCTCGTCGCTTACTTGCATGTTGATCACTTCCCTGTAGCATTGCAGCAGTATGTCTTCGCCGCTCATGCCATTCTGGAGCATGAGCACATCTAGCTCGTTTCTTGCTTTTTCGAAATCCTTGGCCAAAGCGTAACGCAGCATGCTTACTATTTCTTTGGGCCTTGCCCTTGAGGCTATGTCATATATTTCCTTTTCCGTTATCCTGCTGTTCATTGCAGCTGCTCCCTGCAGTACGTTTGTGAGCTTTCTAAGATCGCCCTCACCAACATATATTAGCGCCTCTACTGCCTTTTCGTCTATCTGAAGGTGCTCGCCTTCTTCTATTCTTTTTATGTACTGCCTTACCTGGTCCTCGTTAAGCGGCCTGAACTTGAGCACTACGCACCTGCTTTGTATAGGCTCTATGATCTTGCTTGCATAGTTTGCGCTGAATATGAACCTTGTAGTTTCAGAATATTTCTCCATTGTCCTCCTAAGTGCGTGCTGTGCCTCAGGCGTGAGCGCGTCAGCCTCGTCAAGGAAGGCTATTTTTATCAAAGAGGACTGCAAAGGCAATGTTTTTGCAAACTCTTTTATCCTGCCTCTTATCACGTCTATTCCTCTTGCGTCGCTCGCGTTTGTCTCAAGGAAATATGAGTTGATGTTTTCTCCGTAAAGTTCGTTTGCGAACGCTATTGCAGCGGTGGTCTTTCCAACGCCTGCAGGCCCCGAGAAAATCATGTTTGGAAAATTGCCCATCTTCACGAACGCCTTCAGCCTTTCAACTATTGCATTCTGGCCTATTATTTCATCGAGCCTTTTCGGCCTGTATTTTTCTATCCAAGGAATGTTTGCAGCTTCTTCCTCCATGAAAAGCATCCGCTTAATTTTGATAAGATATCTTCATTTGTATTTATATTCGTTGCAGTAATTTGCCGCTCTAGTTGTTAGGCAGCAAGTTTGACAGTATGAAATTCCTGTCATAAGGTATAAGATCCTTGTAATTTTCGCCTATTCCGAAGAAAAGCACAGGTATTTGCGTTTCACTAAGTATCGAGAGAGTATTGCCTCCCTTTGCATCGCAGTCAAGCTTGGTGAGTATTATGCCGTCAATGTGCACCGCTTCGTTGAACTCCTTTACCTGCTCAAGAAGCTGGTTCCCTGCTATGCTTTCGCCGATAAACAGAACCAGGTCGGGCTTGTTGACCCTTTCTATCTTCTTGACCTCCTCGATTAGGCTTTTGTTTGTCTCCTGCCTGCCAGCGGTGTCTATGAGAACGCAGCTTATGCCACGCGAAGAGGCGTGTGCTATTGCATCGAACGCAACGCTTGCCGGATCGGCGCCATACTTGCCCTTTATTACTTCTACTCCGAGCTTTTGGGCATGTGTTTCTATCTGCTCTATCGCTGCTGCCCTGAATGTGTCGCTTGCGGCAAGAATGCAGCTTATGCCTTGCTGCTTGAGCATTGCTGCTATTTTGGCTATAGTAGTTGTCTTGCCTGCGCCGTTCGGTCCTATGAACAATATTTTGTAGGGCTCGCCTTTTGCAGCTTTCTCCCTTATTTTCGCCGCAATGTCTATTTCCTTGTTTGCACTCAGAAGCTCGCTTATTGAGTTTCTTATTTCCTCGTTTATTTCCTTGCTAGCTTCCCTCGCCCTGACTTCTTTGTTTACAAGCTTAGATTCTATGTTTTGTGCAAGCTTTTCGGCCACTTCGTAATTTACATCTGACTTGATTAAGCTTAATTTCAAATCTTCTACAAACGGCGCTATATCTTTTTCTGAGAGCTTTACGCTTCCAAGGAATGTGCCTTTTATTTTAGTGGCAAGTGCAATATCGGGCCCGGCTTTGCCAGGCTCTGCCACCTGCTTAGGTTTTTCAGGTTCTGCCTTCTTGCTCTCCTGACTTTCTTTCAGCTCCTCCTTCTCCTTGTTGGCTATCGAATTGGCAAACTCGGAAAGCTTCTTCTTCAGCCCTTCAAACATTTGCTTACCCTTTACTGCTGTGCCTTGCTTTGCAGAGCGCTTAAGCTATAGTTTATCTCAACTAGTGTTTGTTCTATTTTGCTTCTTTCCTTAACCAGCTTTTCAAGTATTTCAGCAGTTTCTTTTGAACGCTCGTCAACGAATTTTTTTGCTTCTTCAGCTGTCTTTTCCAGCACATAGCCCGCTCCTACGTATACAAGCACCTTGTCCATCTTGCCTGTTTTAGCTTCGAAGAAAATGTTCCCCGAATTCATTAGCACGTTCGAGTCTTCTATGCCTTTAGCGTTTTCAAGCAGGTCCTTGTTTCTTAGCAGGGTTTCCTGAGCAAGCGAGTAGGTTGCAATTTCGTTCGAGATGAGCTCGTATTGCTGCGTATAGACTGCCTGCAGGTATGTGAGCCTGTTTATGTCTTCTTCGGTGTTGTCAGAATTTTCCATGTTCTAGTTTTGGAAGCTAAAAGTTATAAGAACTACTTTTTGTTTTTGTTTTCTCTCTTTCTCTGCCTATTCTTTAGCCACTGCCTGCTTTCCTTTTCGTTTGTTTTTCTCATTATTCTGGCCAGAATCGCCGCTATGACTATTGTAAAAGCAAGCATTGCCAATGCCGAAGGAACCCTGTATGCATTAAGCTGGGCATATGCCGCTGCGGCAGATTTCTTTGCTTCATCAGCATACACCATTGCCTCATACGGCGAGGCATTTAGCACCTTTTTTGCCTTGCTGAGGTACGCATAGGCCTGCGTAAGATTAGGCACAAATACTAGATACGTGCTTTCGTTTATCTTCTCTATGTATGCTTCCGCAGCCTGTATCGTCTTGTTTGCATACTGCGTTTCGCTCAAATTGCTTTGAACTCTTATTTCAGGTTGCGCCATTATTGCCGCAATTGGCAAGGCTATCGCCAAGACCAAAAGCGGCAATGCAAGCCTGCTGATTTCCATGCCTATTCCGTTAAGTTTACAGGTTTACTTCTATGTTAAGCTCCTTCTTGAGCTCCCTGTACCTGTTTCTTATAGTCACTTCAGTGACCCCAGCCACTTCAGCTACTTCCTTTTGTGTTCTTCTTTCGCCGACTAGGGCGCTAGCTATGTAAACTGCCGCGGCGCAAACTCCGGTCGGGCTTCTTCCGCTCACAAGGCCCTTTTTCATAGCCTGCCTCAGGAGGGCTTCTGCCTTTTCCTGCGCTTCGCCACTCAGCTTGAGTGCTGTAACGTATCTAGGCACGTAGCTTACCGGGTTGGTTAGTGGTATCTTGAGATTCAGCTCGTGTACTATTATTCTGTAGGTTCTGCCTATTTCCTTCTTTGGCACTCCTGAGATCTGTGCTATTTCATCAAGCGTCCTAGGCATACCAGTCTGCCTGCAGACAGTATAAAGTGCGGCGTTGACAACAGTCTCTATTGGCCTGCCCCTTATCAGGTTGTTTTTGACGCATTGCCTGTAAAGCAGCGCTGCGCTTTCCCTTATGTTGTCAGGCAAGCCGAGATAGCTGGCAACACGGCTGAGCTCCGGGAGAGCTACAAGGTAGTTCCTCTCGCTAGAGCTTGCTATGCTTGCACGCTTGTGCCATTTTCTTATCCTGTAAAGCTGCGCCTGCCTCTTCGAAGGAAGCTTTGCGCCCCTAATATCTTTGTTGTACATGTCTATTTCAGTTACAAGTCCCTTGTTTGGCTTCATGTACTTTATTGGCGCCCCTGTTCTTGCTCTTTCGTTTCTCTGGTCTGCATCAAAGGCGCGCCATTCTGGCCCTGAATCGGTAACGTTGGCCTCTATGACAAGCCCGCAGTTGTTGCACACGTATTCTCCTTTCTCAGCGTCGTATATAATGTCAGTGCTGCCGCAGCTCGGGCACACTTTAGGTCTTTCCTGTATTACAGGACCGCCACTAGTGTGGCTTACTGCCACCTGCTCCTGCTCCTCGTGCTTTGGCTCTTCTTCTTGATGTTCGCTTTCTTGCTTCTGCTGTGCAATCTTTTCGCTGGCTTTGCTTCCGGTTTCATTCTTCTTCTTATTCTTGTTCGTTGCCATATCATCACGCTTAAGCATCGTCGTCAAGACAAAGAAAGATTTATAAAAGTTTCCAAAATAAGCAGTAAGATTAATGCACAATTAGATATTTAAATCTTTCTATTTGACAGCGACGGCACAATTATAAACTGGAAAAGCGCAAGCCTTTATAATAAAGGCAACGCTCTATTATTATAATGCAATAAATTCGCAAAGGGATTAGTGTGAAGCACGGAAAAAAGTCAATACGCAATGCATGCTTGGCTGTCGCTGCCGCGCTGGCCTTGCTTGCTTTGGTCGTGCTTTTGCTTGGTGTGCATGCCCAAAGGCAAGGCGCACAAGCAGGTTTGCACATTTTTGTGAATGCAAGTGCAAATCTTGCTGGCAACATTAGCATAAAGGCCCAGCTGTTCAATAGCGGCAGTTATGTGCTGCCTTTGCGCAGAAACGAATCTTACGTGCTTTTGCTTTTTCGGAATACCTCTTTTATACAGGATGAATATCCTTGCAGAGCCGACACATACGCAATAGCAGTCGCTTTATACAGGGGCTGCTTCCCAAACATATTAGAACTTGCCTATCAAAACCCTCTCTTTTTTGAAAAGCCCGTTTTTGGGCATATATTCTGCCCTTATTTCATAATAAGCTACAAGGCAGTAATATATCCAAAATCAGACGTTCTCGGCTATTTCTCAACTGTTTCAAATAGCTTAATAGCGAACGTGCCTGGAAATTTTAGCATAAGCACAAACGGCTATTGGAAAGTTGCTAACGAAAGCGCATATCAGTTTGTCAGGTTTGCACCTGGCAATTACACGGTAGTGGCAGTCTCGCCGTATATTAGGGCTTATGCCTTAGAATGCTTCGAAGTGAAACAGGCATAGGCGCTTTGCGCTTGCAAAAGGTATTTAAAAATCAGCAAACAAGTATTCTCCATGGAAGCCAAATACGATCCAAAAACGGCAGAGCCTGAAATAATGGCTTTGTGGGAGCGCGAGCACGTCTACTCGTTTGACAAAGATAGCAATGCACCAGTATTCTCAATAGACACGCCTCCGCCAACTGTTTCTGGAGACATACACATGGGTCACGTATTCTCGTATTCACAGGCAGAGTTCATAGCAAGATACAAGCGCATGCGCGGCTTCAACGTTTTCTATCCGTTCGGTCTTGACAATAACGGCCTGCCAACAGAACTACTTATAGAGAAAAAGTACAACATAACTGCCGAGGAGCTCGGCAGGGACAAGTTCGTCGAGCTTGTACAAAAAGAAATTCAGGAATACGACAAGGCATATATTACCCTTTTCAAAAGGCTCGGCCTTTCCATAGACTGGTCGCTGACATATGAGACCATAAGCAAGGAAGTTCAAAGGATTTCGCAGAAGTCATTTATAGAATTGTACAACATGGGTAGGATTCAAAGGAAGAAATCGCCAGTAATGTACTGCCCTAAATGCAAAACCGTTGTTTCGCAAATGGAGTTGGAAGACAGAATCATGAAGAGCAAGCTCGTCTACATAAAGTTCGGCGAAGACCTAACAATAGCCACTACAAGACCGGAGCTTCTGCCTGCATGCGTTGGCATATTTGTTAATCCTAAAGATGCGAGGTATGCAAAAATTATAGGAAAAGAATACACTGTTCCTTTGACAAACAACAAGGTCAAGGTATATGCCGACGAGAGCATAAGGCCGGATTTTGGGACAGGCGCCGAGATGTGCTGCACCTTCGGAGATCAGAACGACATCGCGCTTTACAAGGCCTATAATCTTGACCTAAGGCTCATAATTGACGACCACGGCAAGCTGATTGTAGAGCCTTACAAAGGGCTAAGCATCAAAGAGGCAAGGGAGAAGATAGTCGACGACTTGAAGCAGAAGGGGCTTGTAGTAAAAGAGGAGGAAATAGAGCATTCAGTAAATGTTCATGAGAGATGCGGCACAGAGATAGAGTATTCGGTCAAGGAGCAGTGGTATATAAACTACCTCGACCTCAAGGATAAGCTTCTGGAGCAGGGTCGTAAAGTAAAGTGGCATCCAGAATACATGCGCGTAAGGTATGAAAACTGGGTAAACGGGCTGAAGTGGGATTGGTGCATTTCAAGGCAGAGATTTTTCGGGGTTTATTTTCCTGTTTGGTACTGCAAGAAGTGCGGCAGGGTGAAGCTTGCAAGAGAGGAGGACCTGCCTGTAAATCCTTTCGTGGACAAGCCTAAGGAAAAATGCGAGTGCGGCTCGGACGAATTTGTTCCTGAAACAGACATAATGGATACCTGGGCCACTTCTTCGCTCACTCCTTTGATAAATGCAAGATGGGGCTCCGAAGATTCCTTGATGGGCAAGATCTACCCTATGAGCCTCAGGGCAAATGCCTACGAGATCATTTCCTTCTGGGATTTTACAACAATAGTCAAATCGCTTCTCCATACAAGCAACATACCATGGTATAATCTCATGATTTCAGGCCAGGGCCTAGACCCGCACGGCAGGCCCATGCATAAGTCTAGGGGCAATGTTGTCGACCCTAATATTTACATAGACAAGTATGGCGCTGATGCTGTAAGGTACTGGGCAAGCTCATCAGTGCTTGGCGAGGACAATTCCTTCCAGGAAAAGGAGGTTGTTTCAGGAGCCAGGCTGGTCAACAAGCTCTGGAACCTTTCCAGGCTTGTAAGCATGACCTGCGCAGATTATACAGCTTCTGATTCTGGATCGCCATCGCCGATTGACAATTACATGCTAAGCCTGCTCAGTTCTACCATAGACAAAGCGACAAAGCACTTCGAGGATTTCGACTACTTCAAGGCGAGGAACGTTGCAGAAGAGTCTTTTTGGCTTTTTGCAAACGATTACGTAGAGTTCGTGAAGAAAAGGCTCTACGCCAATGACAACTCAGCAAAGTACATTATAAGCACAGTATTGCTCGATATTCTAAAACTTCTTGCTCCTTTCATTCCTTTTGTCACAGAACGCATATACCAGGAGCTTTACAAGCCGGTTGAAGGCAAGGCCTCTATACATGTTTCAGAGTGGCCTTCCTCAGCTAGCATAAAATTCGACAAGAAGCTTTCGGATGAAGGCGAAAAAGTCTACAAGGCAGTTTTGTTTGTAAGGCAGTGGAAGCATGACAACAAGCTTGCATTGAATGCGCCTATAAGCAAGGTAGAAATTTCAGGAATAAGCGAGGCGGGCATGCGCGACATTGCAGACGCAATGAATGTGCAGAATGTAGAGGCAGGAAACGCCGGCGAAGAGATACCTGGGCTAGGAGTTATGATACATATTTCAAAATAGGAAAATAGTTCTCAAAATCAAAAGCAAAAGATATTTATAAGTAGTGAAATATAATTTAGCATTCGATAATACTCTGAGTAGTGAATATATGGCAAGAATGCAGACAAGAAAGCATGGTAAGTCTAAGTCTAGGAAGCCGCCTTTAAGCGAGCTTGCAGCGGAAGCAAGCAGCGAAAAGAAAAAGGAAATAGAAGAGCTTATAATAAGCTATTCAAAGCAGGGAATAGAGCCTGCAAAGATAGGCCAGATCCTTAAGGACAAGCACGGTGTAAAGTATGTAAGGCCGATACTCGGCATGCGCCTCGGCGAGTTTCTTGAGAAGCAGGGCATTACCGGGCCTGTGCCTTCAGACATGCTCGACCTGATGCGCAAAGCTGTGAACATGCGAGACCATCTTGCAAGCAACCACAAGGATATTCACAACAAGGTGAAGCTTGTGCATGTCGAGTCCAAGATACTCAGGCTTGAAAAATACTACAAGAAGGAAGGCAAGCTTCCCGAAAGCTGGCACTACGACCCTAAGCAGGCGGCATTGCTGATTAAGTCGTAAATTAAAATGAATTGAGAAAGGTTTTTAGATGGCAACACAGAAAGGAGCTGAAAAGTGGAAAACAAAGGCATGGCTTGACGTAAAAGCGCCGGATATACTTGGAAACGAAGTAATAGGCAGCGTGCCCGCTGCGACTCCAGAGGCTGCAGTAGGTAGGGTTCTCAAAGTGAGCCTTGCCTGGATTACGCACAATGCCAACCATTCTTTCCTTACAGTAGGCCTTCGCATAAACCAGGCCTTGAACAATGTGGCTACAACGCAGATAGACTATCTGGAAAGCCAATTCAGCTATCTGCATTCGCTTATAAGGAGGCATTCAGATGCGATATACACTTATGATGCTCTAAAGTCAAAAGACGGCGGCGATGTAGTAGTGAAGCTGCTTATAACTACAAGAAGCAAGACTCCTTATTCAAAGAGGCATGCAATACGCAAGGAGCTTAGTCTCTTTCTTAACGAGTACCTGAACAGCCACACGCGCGACGAATTTGTCAAAAGCCTGCTGGCAAACGAGCTTCAGGGAGAAGGAATGAAAAGGCTTAGCAAGATAGCCCCAGTCTCGAAGTTCGAGATAAAGCGGATAGAGCTCAAGTGACAAAATAACAAAGCTTCTTGTCACTTTTGCAAAATCTAGGTTATCTTTATATATTTTTCCTTTCTAATTCTTTCCCGACGGTGCACGTCTGTTTATTTTAACCCTGCCCACCTACGTGCACCTTCCTATTTCTCTTTTTGCGAAGAAGCAAACTAGTAGGCTTTATAGAGTGTTTAGCCCTAAACCAAAGCAACCTTGCAACTTGCTTCTTAGCGGTTTACAATTGTCCAAGTCAACTTGACGGATATTCATTGCTAGAATGTATATTAAATCCTTACCAAGATGTCTGGTATAATGAATTTGTCTTCTATAATATTACAGAGGTGCAATTTAATTATTCTTCATTAAACAGTGCCATTGAATTTTACGGACCTTCTGCAATTAAACTTCAATACGGATACTTTATTCCTGTTTATTACGGAATAAATGGAAATTATAGCGCGTGGTGCGGATCACAGCCGTATTCGCAAACAT
>JBMFVN010000001.1:0-27749 GCA_049965975.1 Candidatus Micrarchaeia archaeon | reverse complement strand
CGAGCTGATGAATGTGAAGGAAGCCCACACCATTTATGGGTGGGTGGATGTCACTACCCGAATGGCTGCAAGCCATTTAAAAATCTTTCAGGTGAAATATGAATTAGGTGGGTGTATGCGAGCTCCTGACAAGGATTTGCTTATTGATGCGCGAAAGACTTCAGACATAGCCATAAGAGAGATAATGAGCTCTCCTGTAGTTACTGCAAGAGAGAATGCAAGCGTTAGAGAGATAGCAAAAAAGATGAAAAACCACGACATTGACACAGTTGTGATTGTAAACAAGGAAAATGAACCAATAGGAATGGTTACAGAAGGCGATATAGTAAGAAGGCTGCTTTCTAAGAAGAGAAGTCTCTGGTTTACAAAGGCAAAGCACGTAATGAGCAAGCCCGTCCTTACCGCAAACACCGAGGCAAAAATAGAGGACGTTGCCAAGTACATGGCCACAAAAAGGATAAAGAGGCTTTGCATAGTCGACGAGTCGAATAAGCTTGTAGGCATTGTAACGCAAACCGACATTATCGAGAATACTAACTATTTGATAGGTCTGCTAAGAGAACTTCTCGATTCCGGCTACGGCGAAGTAGGAGCCTCAGAGCTTGAGACTATTTGATTCTATTTTCCTAGAGTGCCGCCAAAGCGGTGCTGATTGGGCCTATCAATATCTCTGGAAGTATGCCAAGCAAAAGCGTCGAAGCAATTAGCAAAGAAGCGGCATATGCAAAGCTTTTATCGACTTCTGCGTACGGCTCTATTGCCTCACTTATGTTGAAAAACATGCGCTCGGCAAGCCAGAACATGAATACGCTTATCAGCAATAGGCCGAGCAAAGGTGCCAGGAAAACAACGCCCAGCGCTTTTGTTGCGCCAGTAAATACAAGCAGATCGCCGACAAAGCCAGCTGTAAGCGGCAGGCCAGCCATTGCAAAAGAGCCGAATATGAAAGCATATGCCAATCCACTGAAGCTCTTTGCTATTCCTCTTAGCTTGTTTATTAGCAACGTGCCAAACGACTCATCGACAGTACCAGCAATCAGAAACATAAGGGCAATTACTATGCCATGGCTCAGCATGGCGTACAATGCACCAGCATAGCCGTATGTGTTGAATGTAGCCAAGCCAAGGGCCGCTATTCCCATGTCGACAACGCTCGTATATGCTATTGCACGCTTGAAGTGCTCTTGCCTAAGTGTTACGAAACCGGCATAAATGATAGAAAGCGCAAACAGCAGCGCAAGGTAAAAAGAGTACTTGGCAGCTATCGGCAGCATGAGAAAAGCAAGCAGCATGCCGTATCCGCCGAACTTCAGCAAAACGCCAGCAAGTATCATGCTTCCAGGGGCAGGAGCCTCTGTATGCGCGTCAGGAAGCCATGTATGAAATGGGAATATGGGCATTTTTATCATGAAAGCAACAAGCAATATCACTAGTATCAAAAGCTGCCATTGAGCAGGTATGAGCTTAGCATTGCTCAATGCCTCGCTTATGCTGAACGTGTGCACAGGCATCTCAGAATAAATTAGCATTATGCCTATAAGCAAAAGCAGGCTAGATGTCATAGAGAATATTATGAATTTTATTGCCGCATAGCGCCTGTCATATGCCCCGAAAATGTAGATTATGAAAAACATCGCAAATTCGCTTATCTCCCAGAAGACATAAAGCAGGAAAAAGTTTCCTGCAAGGAACACGCCCAAAGTGGAAGAAGCAGAAATTAGGAAAAGCGCATTGTAAAGCTTCTCAGATTCCTTTATGAAGCTTTTTGCCGATATCGCAGCTGCAAGGAATACTATGCCTGTCATTAGCGCGAGAAGCTCTGTGAAGGCGTTCATGCTGAAGCTGAATCCTATGCCCAGGCTCGAGATATAAGCAAAAGACGAATCAAGCGGGCCAAAGCCATAGTAATGGGCCAATGCCAGTGCAGATACAATAAGCAGCAAGGTTACCGCTGCAGAAGCAACAGAAACAGCGAAAGAGTGGCGCCTGTCAAGAACCAAGACTGGTATTATGAACAAAAGTGGAAGCAGCACTAGCACAGGAATTAGCAGCACAGAATCAATAGAGAATACCTATTTATCAATAAAAACCTTTTCTTAGCTTCTCGGTTCCGAAGCTATTCGGACTCGTGCTTCACAATCTTGAGTATACCTGGCTTAGGCATATACACGTCGCCGCTTCTCTCGAGCTCGTCTATGTACTTTACAGTTGTCTGCCTGTCTATGCCAGCCTTTTCAGCCTCTTCGAGAACAGAAGTTACTTTTGCGTTGCCCTCCTTTTCCTCCATTTCCTTTATTATGCCCATTATTGTGTTTATCTTGTCGACTTTCTCCTTAGGCATGCCTGTCTGCAATATGTCTATGTCGCGCCTTCCGCTCTTGTCTACTGCAAGCGTGTTAAGCATGTAGTCGGTGAGCTGCACAGCTATTTCAGCGTCTTTAAGCTCTACAACCGGAGAGAGTCTAGACTTTGCGCTTGCTTCTGCAAGCCTGACAAGGCCTTCTATCTGTCTCGGCGTTATTGGCGTGGCTCCCTGCTTGAGCCCAAGCTTTCTGAGATCTGTGTAATAGTCCTCTATCCTTTCGCTTGCCTCCTTTGTGAGCCTGGGCTTTATGTTCTTCTTTGCATAAGCTATATACTTTCTCAGAATATCAGCGTCTATCGGCGGAGCCTCTACCTGCTCGTACTCGGCTACTTGTGCGATCTGTGCTCCTGCCGCTTCGTGCTGTATGAGTATGTGCCTTGCTATGTTCCTGTCAAGCTCCTCGTCCATGAGGTCAGTTATCGGGAAAATAAGGTCAAATCTTGAAAGAAGTGTCGGCGGTATGTCGAACTGCTCCGATGGATATATGTTCCTGTCGAACCTCCCAAACTTTGGGTTTGCGCTTGCAAGAATAGACGCCTTCGCGTTGAAACGCGCCACTATTCCTGCCTTTGCAACGCTTATCGTCTGAGATTCCATGGCTTCAAGCAATCCTGCCTTGTCTTCATCGCTTATTTTGTCAAATTCATCTATGCATACGGTTCCGCCAGAGCCAAGAACTAGAGCGCCTGCCTTAAGGGTCCAACCACCTTCTGAGAGTTCGTCCCTCTCCGCAGTTGCAGTAAGGCCCGCAGAGCTCACTGACTTGCCGCTGACATATATGCCCTTTGGCACTATTGCAGTTACAGACTGCAAAAGTCTTGTCTTTGCTGTTCCAGGATCGCCTATGAGAAGTATATGTATGTCGCTCCTTATCAGTCCGCCGTCTATCAGCCTTTTGTCAGGCGTGCCGCCGAAGAGCTGAAGCGTTATGGCCTTCTTTATCTCATCATAGCCGTATATGGAAGGCGCTATTGACTTCGCAAGCTTGTCAAATATGAGCGGATCTTTTGCAAGCTCTTTTATCTTCTGCTCCTCTTCCGGTGTTATCTCGAGTTCTGCGAATTCCTTCTGCTTCGGGTTTACAGAGACTGCTTCGAGAAACATCGTGAAAACTGACTTGTCCTGCTTGCCGGTTCTTGTTATCCTGGGCCTTATTCTCAGAATTCCTGTTATGTCTGCCCTGTCTCCAGGCAGGACGCTGTTTACCAAGTCATCCTGAAGCCATATTTCCATGTGCCAGTTGGGCACGTTGCCCTTGAGCTTTTCTAGCGGGTCTTGGACTTCTAGCCTTTGCAAGTTTATGAATTCTGATTCTTCGGTAACCTGCTTTAGAGACTTGTGGTGGCACTGCGGGCATATCTCGGGGGCTTCCTGCCTGTCCATGTCTATTTTCACCACTGTCCCGCAGACGTTGCACTTGAATACGCCGACATGCACCTTTGGCATTATCTCTGATCGCTTTATTACCAGGGAATCGAGCGTCAGCAGCTTGCCTATCTGCTCGGAGCCTACATCCTGAAGAAGCGGTGCGTTAGAAGTATCGGGGTTGAAGAACCTTGCGTAAACGGGCTTTGTGGCATCTGGCTTAGGGTTAAGCTTTGCCAGCGCCGAGTTTGCAGAAGGTATTACGTTGTCTGGGTTGTTTAGCAGCTCCTCTGCAAGCTCATGGTCAAACTTCTCAAGGTCAGCAATGTTTACGCTTAGCGACCTTTTTACCGGATAGCTTACGAAAAGGGCGTTTATCTGCTCTGTGTAATAAGCATTGTAAAATTCAAGGAACTTGTCCTCAAACTCTTTAGCAGCAACAGCTTCCACAGAACCCCCATTTTACATAAAGTCTAGCACCTATATAAAAGTTAGCGTGCAAGAATAGAAAATAGCTAAATGCTCTTTCTGGTGTTGGCATGGCCGATAAGTTAAGCAGGCAGCTTGAGCTGGCAGACCTGTATTTCATGGGTCTTGGTGGCCAAGCTCCTTTGCTTTCAATACTTACTTTTGCTACTGCCGTGCTAATCTATGCTCTTACATTCGCTCCCATCGCCATAGCGATAGGCACGCTCATAGTACTTCTTAACGGCTATGTCGTTTACAAGCTTTCGGCAAGGTTTTCAGAGCCAGGTGGCTACTATGCTTATGCGTTTTCAAGCCTTTCCAAGAGGCTCGGTTTCGAGACAGGCTGGCTTTACCTGTTTTATTCTGTTTTGTATGGCTCTGCTTATCTAGTCGGTGGGGCTTTCCTAATAACTTACATAGTTCACATTCCTATAGCGTTTTCGCTGCTGCTTGTTCTTGCCACTGCAGCCTTGTTCGTAATTTTCGGAATAAAGCCTTCAGCAAAATATGCCATTTTCGCAGCTTCGCTTGAAGTGTTGTTCCTTGTCTTGATAGCCGTTTTCGGGATAAAGGCGGCAGGCTTCAAAATATACAACCCGATTGCGGCTGTGCCAAGCCTTGGCTCTATTGCGCTTGCAATACTTTTTGCAATAGGCATACCTACAGGCTACGGCACGCTCACGCCCCTTTCTGGAGAAGCCAAGAAGCCCAGACATATAGGCGTTGCTGTAATAGGAGTTATTCTAATCGGCGGCGCCCTTGCCGCTTTTGCAGTTTACGGGCTTTCTGACGCTCTGCTTTCGCTGCACGAGACTAATCTGCTTTCTACAGAATTTCCTGCATTGTATGTCATAAAGCAAATGTTCGGGCCTTATGCGGTACTGCTCCTGCTTCTTGCAGTATTCAACGATTCGGTGCTCGGTGTTCTCGCTTTCATGACCGCTTCTTCAAGGACCATTTTTGCAATGGCATCTAAAGGCCATTTGCATAGCAGTCTTGCTGAGCTTAGGTCGGGCAAGCCCATAAACGCTGCAGCTTTGTCCATTTTGGCATATGCCTGCCTGGGCCTTGTCGCCCTTAGCCCTGCAGGCGCTTTCAATACCTTCATGAGCTTTGCCATAGTTTCTGCACTCGGCGGCCTTTTCGTGCATCTTGCTGCAGACACCTCTCTAATACGCCTGAGCTTCGGCCGCAGGCCTATGTACATTTCTATGGCAGCTGCGCTGGCTTCTCTTGCCCAGCTTGCCCTTGGGATAATGTTTGCGAGCCCTGTTCTTGTATATGCCTTCTTTGTCTGGATAATTATAGGCTTCTTCTACTTAGAGGTAATCGATTTCGTTTCGAGAAGGCGGAGGCGCAGGAAATTTCAAAAATAGCAAAATCAAAAAAAATTTTTACTAAAGTATTACCCCTTTTATTTGTATTGCGGCACATGCCGAGCAACTTATTTAAATGATTTGTTTGCTCATTTATTCCATTAGGGAGGGGGACCTTTTGGCTAATGCCAACAAAGGTGGGGACTGGCAGAATGCCGGAACAAGCCTATGGCTTATTGGCGAACTTGGTGGCGGCCTTGTTTGGTTCAGCAAGGAAAACATAATTGGGGTTTACAAAGAGCTAAAGGACAGAGTTTTAAAAGGAGAAGGCGTTCCTTCTTTGCTTGCTTTTAACGGCGAGCTTCTCCCTAAAATGCCAGAGTACATAACCAGAGGGGGCTACAGCAAGACAAAGCCCCTTGCCATAAGAACTCTTGATCTTGCCACTGTTGCTATGAAGCCGCACCTTGTCAGACTTACAGAGCTTCTTGCAAAGAACAAGCTTGATACTAAAGTAGTATACGTAATGGGCTACAGCGATATTTACAACGAAAGCAGCTACCACGACTTGTTCGTGAAAGAATACAACTTCAACCCGGCCCAGATAGGCAGGGATCTTTTGGCTTATTCAAAGAAAGTAGATGCAGATGCGACAATAATAGAAAAGAGCAAGGGTTTGCTGAACAAGGAGCTTTCAAACGGCAAAGACGGCAAAAGCCATGAGGAGAAAATATACAATTTGAGAGAAAAGGTAAGGCAGCTTGAAGAGGAAAGGGCCGATTACGCCCATACTTACGAGCTTCTCAGGCAGCTCTTTAGCCTGTGGCTCGAGGAGCACTTTAACTCTATCGATGACCTTGCCAAGATACGTTCAAAGCTGAACCCGGGCAAAAGTCCGCTGCTAGACGAGCTTATTTCGAATTTTGTAACAGACACCGTTTCCGTTGAGGAGGTGCAGAAGAAATACGATGAGGTTTCCAAAGAGCTAATTTCTGTTGACAAGTCTAAAGAGCCAAAAAGATACGAAGAACTTGACTCTTATTCAAAGGAGCTTGCCGACATGCTGAAAAGGATTTCAGCAAAAGAGATAAGTAAGCAGCAGGAGCAAGCGATGCGGGCAGTGCACGAGCATGCCGAGGCAGGAGAACTCTATACGCACAATCTCCCTGGCTCGAAAAGGCTCGATGACCTCTCGTGGCTTCTTGCAGATTCAATAGTCAAAACCTACATAAGGAACACATTCGGCAGGCGCGTCAACCTTGACATTCTTAGTGAGAATGTAAACGACGTAAGCCTGAAAGAAATAGGTGTCAGGCTTTCTGCCAGAGGGTCTAACACGTCTGAGTCTTATCCTGCCAGTCCTGATGCTAGGCTTGAGACAGAGGCGCATTTCGCAGGCAGCAATGCCGAAATAGTTGCCATGTCGCACGTGGTTGTAGGAAGCGTAAAAGCAAAGCCTTTATTCAATAGTCATGATTCAGAAGGCAAGCTTGTCTATGAGGTTTCTGTTCCTCCGATAGTAGATTTTCAGAAAGTCCAGGAGGCATGGAACGAAGGCATAAAGACCCCGCTTACAGAGGTCGTTGGCAAGAACAAAGGAGTGACATCCGGCTTTATCGAGGCTAGAATAAGCAAAGATGGCGGTGTTTCTTTTTATTTTTACAGCTCGGCTTACCTTAAGCTTAAGGCAAAGGAAGCCTTTGATGACGAAAAGGAGCCTCTTGAAAGCAGGCTTAAAGAGCTGAAGAGGAGCGATCAGTTGAAGCGTATTTCAAATTCAGAGCTTTCCGAAGAGTCAATAGCTCAGATTGAGAACAAGCTTCCAAGCGAGATGAATTTGCGCTTGCTAAGGGAAGCTAAAGAGCGAATGCCGGATTCGCTAGCTCCTTATCTGGCATCGTATTCGCAGCCTGCGCAGATAAAGCAGCTGCCCATTCTGATGTACAACGATGCGCACATAGGCACTTCAGGCTACGGCTTGCCAACCGTTCGGCTTACAGACGCTTTGGAAAAGTACTTAAAGGACAACGGCCTGGTGGCAAACATTTTGTTCTTAGGAGGGGACAACATAGAAGGCGATTATCTTGGCATAAAGAACGAGCTTAACAAAGAGAGTTCTATTTCAAATGTCAAGGAGTTTGAAGAATACCTGGCGAAAACAAAAATCGACAGAAACAGAAGGCAGGAGCTTGTTGAAGAATACGAATCTTATTTGCTTTACAAGCAGCCTATAGGCAATACTGATGAGCAGAGGGAAGTGCTTATCCAGCATCTGCTACCAGTGATAAAAGCGGCGAAGGCTCAGGCGATAGTGGTTGTTTCAGGCCAGCATTACAACAAATCTTATCGAAACAAAACTAACGACGAAGCCATGTCAATAGCGCAGACTTTGAAGGGCAGGGTAAGGGCTCAAATAATTCCGATCTCTGGCGGAGACATGGGCTCCGGTGACGTTAAATTGTCAGACAATACAAGCATTTATGTGGCCCACAGGCTGCAAACAAGGAGATTAAACCTTGACGCTGATCATATTTTGGCGCTGGGCGCAGACAGGCATGAGCACTCTATAGATTTCATAACTACTCCTTGGGGTCAAACTGTAATCTCTGCTACTGGCACCACCTCGTCAATGCTTACTGGCTTTCCAATGCAGGTTGGCATACCAACAAGCCAAGGCACTCGTGGTTTTACGTACCTTGACCTTGCCTACGCAAACGACGGCACATCAGGCAAGCCAGAGCTTCTTAAGGCCGAGATAAAGCTGATAGGTTTGAAGCAGCTCAACCGCTATACCGATCTGCCCAAAGAGATACTTGACTTTGAGAAACAGAAGACGCGCATAAACATAGCCACAACTACTAAAAACAAAAGCAGATAAAAATAAATTAAACAGGCTACTCTTCAACGTAAGGCGCAAGGTAATACACGATTGTAGCGTCTCCTATGCTATAGCCAAGCTTTAGAGGCTGGTTTGTCTTGAGTGAAAGCTGCACAGAATTGCCAACGGGGCTTGACTTTACCATGTTTTCAAGGAATTCGAGGTTGAACACTGCGCTGGCATCCTTGCTGGCTTCTACCTTTTTAACTTCAGCGCCGTCGACATCATGCACTTCTTCAAGCTCTCCAGAATCGCCCTTTGCGGTTATCGCAAACTGGTCCTTTGTTGCTTTGAAGGCTATGTAAGAAGATATGAGGCTGGCATCCTTGAGCACGTTTTTGAGGTGCTCGCCATCTACTTCTACGTTGGCGTCGAACTCCACCTTTGGCTCTTTCTCGTCCTTGCTTTTTATGTCTATGAGCTGCAGCTTGTACCTTCTCTTGCTCTTTCCTCCGGCAAACTCCAAAAGAAGCTTGTTGTCAGAATCTTTCATAACCAATGACTCGTTGTCCCTGGTTCTCGACATTATCTTGCTGAGATTGTCGAGATTTACGCCTATGGTTGCAGTCTTTTCAACATCATAATTTGAAAACGCCTTGCTGGGCATGAAGAAGGAAACCATGCTTATGCCGCTAGGGTCCATGGCTTTTAGCGTTATGCCTTCCTTGCTTATTGTGAACACGCCTTCGTCTACAAGGCTGACTATTGCTTCAACGCAATCCCTCCAATATCTCGCATCATCGAGCTTCAATTCGAACACACAATCCCCTTGACAATATAATATTTACGAAACACTATTTAATCTTTGTCTTTTCGCGAGAGAGCTGCAGGTTTATTTGTTTTCATTTGCAATCGAAGCTATAACATCGCGGTAATAGCCAGAAGCTATGTGAAGCTTGATGCCCAGTCTTTCTATCATGTGCTGCATGTCTGGTCCTGCTCCTGCAGCAACTATGTCTGTTGCCTTGTTTGATATGAAGAATTTTGCAAGATTAGAATGGTGCAGGCCTTCTTGTTCTTTTTCGTGGGCCTCGCCCCACTTTACCTCTTTCTCCTCTACGCTTGTTATGGCTCCGTTGCTTGCCTTCGCTATAGCAACCTTTGGGGCCCTTCCAATGCCTGTAAGCAGGCCATCATAATCTATCGCAGCAACAATTATCATATCAGGCGTGCAATCACCGTATCTAATAAAGATAAAAGATATATGAACAATAGAGTATTTACTCTTTTCGTACTCCAAACTTCAATTTCAACATGTGCTTTGGCGATAATTTGCTATAAATATATATTCTGCTTGCACAATATACTCGATTTAGTGATCAGGTACCTTGTTCCCAATAGGGCCAAAATACTGTTTGTAGGTATAAACCCGCACTTTGGATCATACGCCAAAGGGGTGCCTTTCTCGAACAACAAGACGTTTTGGTACAATTTGTCTAAAGCAGGCATAATAAAAGAGCCAGTAAACCTGCTCAAAAGCGACAAAGAACTGAAAAGGTTCTATTACACAAAATTTGAGAAGTACGGTCTCGGATTTATTAACTTAGTTGACAGACCGTCTCGCGACGTGTCACAACTGATAAAAGGCGAAGAAGGCAAAGGTGTAAGACGGCTTTGTCAAATCGTAAAGAGAAAAAAGCCAAAAATTGTGTGCTTCATTGGCAGGATAACCTATCAAAAATTCACTGGTGCAAATGATTTCAAGTTTGGCTTTCAGAAGCAAAAACTTTTTGATTCAAAGGTGTTTGTTGCAAGGTTTCCAATACGAGGGCCCTCAGCTATAAGGATAAGAGAACTGAGAAAAATCAACAGAGAAGCGGGAATATATGAATAAGTTTTTAGGTCATTCATATGACCAGTATGCTCGGACATAAGCTTGGACAAGTTGCTTGGTTGACTATTTTGCTGTCTGCTTTGCTATTTGTATTTGCTTCTCTGGCAGTTTTTGCCGTGTTCAACGCAAGCGGCATATACTGGGATTTTATCGCTCATGTGTTCTATGCGAAGTCCTTGCTGAGCCCTCTTTTCTATTCTTCTCTTTTGCATGGAGATTTGTTTGCTGCTATTAATAATGCAAACGCGTTTTATTTCGAACCAGAAAGAGCCCCATTAGTAGGCCTGCTCCTTATTCCTTTTGTGCTTTCGAATAATAATTTCATTCAGCTCTATTTGGCTTTTATCCTGCTGCTGAATTTCTTTTCAGTCTGGTTTGTGTCAAAGAAAATAAAGCTCAATTTCTTTCTGCTTTCGCTCCTTTTCTTCACACCCTTCGCTTTTCTGTATTTCGTTCTTCTGAACGGCACTGAGCTGGTTTCCATGACGCTTGCGCTATTCGGTTTTGGCTTGCTGCTTGATAATAAATGGCAGTCTGGATTTCTGTTTGCGCTTTCCAGCCTTGCAAAATATCCTTCGCTTGTTTTTGTGCCTCTTCTATTGCTGCTTCCACATGGCAGAAAGAAGGCTTTTGCTGTGTTTTTAATCACGCTTTTTCCATGGCTTGTGTTCAACTTCTTTGCTTTTGGCAATCCTGCATTTAGCTACCTATATTCTTTGGGTATTTTTTCGCATTCCGGCAGCGCTCTTGCAGGGGCTGTGGTATCTCTAAGGCTTTTGTTCGAAACTTTTGGTTTAGCTATTGCAGTTTTGGCTTGCCTGTTAATATTGAGACTTGCACGCAAGAGCTTGTCAATTCAAACAACAAGCAAAAAAAGCGAGCAAACTTTTGGGAATAGTATATTTAAGAAGACTTCTGCTTTCCTTGCACTGGGTCTTTTTGGCTGGCTTTTAACCTTGCCTAACGGTTCGGTAGACAACCTTCCTCGGTTGGTTTATTTGATATATCCTGGCTTTGCCTTGCTGCTTGGCCTGCTTATAAGCGAGTTTTCCCAAGGAATTTCGGTCAAAGTAGCAAGGTTTAGGGCAAGACTGCTTCCACTTGTTCTTGCTGTTCTTTTTATATTTTCTTTAGGTTCCATTTTCTCTGCTTACCTGTCTAATGTTGCAGTATTTTCATCATATGGCTACAGGGATCCGATATATGCAAGCGTAAAGTCGGCGCTTGCTACGCTCGGCTTGGAAAACTGCAATTTCGTATCAAACGATTGGGTATACTTGCGTTATATCGGCATAAGGGCGCATTCGCCTTTTTACTACAACTCAACAATACAGCGCTATCCAATAATAGCGTTCAACAGCTTAGGAGTTAACAAGTCTTCAATTAATTTTTCTAATGTTTCAGTTCGGCTAAACTTTGCCGGCTTTTCGGTAGATTTTCCAAAGAATTATGCCTGCAAATGAGAAGCCATTGAATAACTTTTTTGTTTCAATTTGACTAATACCTTTAATTAGTTTCTTTTTCAAATTGTTTTTCATGATTGGCATAATTTACAATGAAAGCGATCCCGCTTCAAAGAATATTGCAGAGTATATCGCCTCAACTTATGGATTTACTTCCTCTGGAACTGGCTTTGTATCTGAGAAGCTTGAAGCCGTAGAGATAATAAAAAGCGAAGTAAACCTGCTCGAAGCAGAGTTTATCGATTCATTAGGTTTCGAAGCCGCTTATTTGCTGAGCGAGCATGTCAGCTCTGCGGGGGTTGGCGCCTTTACTTCGCATCCGACAGGTAACTGGGGTTCTGAAGCCAAACTTAAGGGCAAGCCGCACGAGCTTTCTGTCGCGGCGCCGTTGCGCATGCTCGGCATTCTCCAACAATTGAATGCAAGGCTTGCCTCTGCACCTGGAATTTCGCTGACTTATGAAGCTACTCACCATGGGCCCTTGCTCAAAACACCTTCTTTGTTTGTCGAGCTCGGCGGAAACAACGATACGATATGCAACAAGGCCCTTGCAGCAATTCTTGGAGAAGCCATTGTGGCAAGCCTTCAGGCAAATACAGAATACAGCAAAGTGGTTATTGGCATAGGTAGCAACCATTATCCTTCCCCGTTTACCAAGCTTGCCCTTGAGAAGGGCTATGCCTTTTCGCATATGTTTCCGAAATACGCATATTACAACGACGATGATACAAACAACGTTTTCATGCTAGAGCAAGCAGTAAGCAGGAGCAAGCCTGAGCCTGAGCTTGCAGTGCTAAATTGGCATTCATTCAACTCTATGGAAAGGCAGGAAATAATTAAAAAGTTGAATGAGCTAGGTATCGATTATGAGCGGATATAGCAGAGCTTTGCTTTGCGCGCTTGCCTTGACAATAATTTTTGCTTCAAGCAATGCAGAATATTGGTTTCAATCTGGCGTAAGGGCTGGCAATTCTGCTTCGCAAAACAACGGGGCATCTGTAAGCATAGAAACTATCGAGCCTCAAATGCCGACAAGCGGCTCATTCGCATTTTGGGTTGGCGAGAACCTGCAAAATGGCGCCTTCATACAAATTGGCTATACCGTTGAAAATGAGAGCGGCAATTACCCTACAAATTGTACTGCTAGCGGCTGCACAGGCAGAGTTTATCTTGCTGCTGGCTCGCCCACATGGTTTTACGAATATTTCCTTCCTGGGGAAAATTCAACGTTTATGGGCGCCATCGGGCCGAATGACTCAGCAGGCAGTAATGGCACTTTTAACACTTACTCTTTCTATTCCTTAGGCGATACATGGTACTTTTTGTTTAACGGCAAGCAGGTTGGCTCTGTAAATCTTGGCACAGATTCATCAGGTCCAAATCCGCCAGTGGCAATCGCAGAGCTTGCCAACAGCAGCGGGATTACAAGCTATATGAGGCCTGTGCTGTTTGAAAATCTTTCAGCATACAAGTACAACGGCTTTTATCCAGTAGAGAACGGCTATGGCATAATCTCATATGGGTCGGGCAGCAAGACAAATGTTGCTAATCCTTATGGCGTTGAGGAAGTGGACAGCAGGGTGAACTACTTTGAAGTAGGCAGTGGCCTGCCTACTAGCACTAACGGCACGCAGCTTTGGCATCTGGGCTATTGGCTTCGCATATCCACTCCTTTCAAATCCCTTAACAGCAGTGCCGAATATGCAGCATATGCTCAAGTGCCAATTTCTGTGCCAGAAAAGATTTATATTGCAAACGGCGAGCGCGCCGTATTCTCCTATTGGATAGGTAAGGGAATCGGATCTTATACAGGTCCGCTGAACAGCACAGTTGTAAACATGTATAGTAACATAACAGAATCCGCAGTTTATACAATCCAATACTTTGTTAATGTAACTTCTACTCCTGCTGGCTTTCAGACATATGGTACAGGCTGGTATTCAAATGGCAGTATAGTAAAATACGGAATATTGAACAATGCGGTTTATTCTGGCAACAGCACCAGGTTTGTGTTTGAGCACTGGACCAATGGAAACACAAAGCCAAGCGGCATTTTTGTAGCGACTCAGCCTTTGTATGTCTCTGCCGTTTATGAAAAGGAATTCTTTGTCAACATAACTTCACAGTATGGTAATGTTACTGGCAGCGGCTGGCTCGCCCAAGGCAGCAATGACACGGTGAACGTTGTAGAACCTTATATTAGCGTATCTGCCGGTGAGCGCATTGCATTCGTGGCGTGGAGCAACGGCAGCACAAAAAGTTCATTTGAAATGCTGGTGGAAAAGCCGATTTCGCTGCAGGCTTATTTTGCAAAGGAATACCGCGTTAGCTTGTTGGCAAAAGATGCAAGCGGAAAAAACATAAGTGTAGAGAATTACGTAGTAAGCGGCAAGTCTGTTAACAATACCCCATATCTGCAGGCAGGATCGTACTCTGTTACAAAGGCGTTCTACAAGGGCACTCAGATCAATATCACCTACTCGTTTGCAGTTTCAGGCCCTAGGCTTGTAGAAATCAGCTTGCCGGTCTATCCTTTGGAAATCTATACCAAAGATTTGTTTGGCATGCCTGTTAATGCTAGCATAAGCCTTTCCTTCGCAAACGGCACAAGGGCCAACTTCTTTTCAGGGCCTTCCGGAGTTCTCTATTTAGCTGATGTACCATACGGCTATGCTTCAGGAAGCGCCTTCTCACTGTTTTCAGAATCTTTTGTCGCAAAAAATGGCGTGCCTGTGCATTTAGTACTTTTATCCCCGCAGAGCTTGCTCGTAATAATAGTAATTCCTCTTGCGCTGATTTTATTTGCTTTCTGGCTGTTCAAAGAAAGACGTATGAATTTTAATGCTGAAAACAAGCAATAGGCGACATCATGAAAGTTTCTATAATCGTTGCTCCCCAGGATTTCAGGGACGAAACCCTTTCGCAGGCATTGCTGTTCCTGGACAAGAAAGGAATACAGCATGAAATTCTTAGCCTTGCTAGCAAGGAATGCAAAGGCTACCATGGCGCAAGCATAAAGCAGGATGGAAAGGCAGACGAGTTCGAGCCCGTATACTCAGATGCCATCTTACTTATCGATGGGCCCGGTGTCGAATCAAGCAGGCTTTATGAGAACAGGCAGCTTCTTGATAGACTGAAAATTGCCAAGGAGAACAAAAAGCCCATAGCCGCAGTAGGCAACGCAATAAAGATACTGGCAAAGGCGAACATAATAAAAGACACAAAGATTGCAGGCATTGAAGATGAAGACGCGAGGAGGCTAATAAGCCTTTACAAAGGGGTGCTTTCAGATTCTAATTTGGTAAACGACAAGGGCATTATTACAGCAAGCGACTATTCGCAGACAGCAGATCTTATAAGCGCCATCGCAGACGCCTTAGGAGTTTACTGACTGCGTTGTATGAAAAAATGGTTTTCAGAGCCGCACTCGCACTTATAAACAAGATAGCCGCTGCTCGCAAGCCTGACCTTCCCGTTTATCCCAGGAACTATGAAGTTGTTGCATTTTTTGCATATCCTTTGCTTTAGTCCTTTTGGTATTTTTACCTTGTAATGCGCACTTATCTTTTTAGCAAGCAGAACATAGCGTTTTTCTAGCGATTTACTTTGCTCAGTGTTTTCAATTGCCATTCTTTCTGCTAAATTGAGGAGTGCCAATATCCGCTCTTTTGCTATGCTTTTTACAAGGTTTTTCGATTTCATGGTTTTACTTCTATTGCAATCTATAAAATAGTGCGGCTTTATTCAAGACCAGCGTCTTTGATTTTTGATAAGCAATTCGCGCGGTTTCGAAGTGCCCGGGTTTTGGAAAATGTTTTCTAGCTGCTGATTTTGTGTTGCGATTACACTTTTCAAAATTTTTCCAGCAATTTTGCAGCCAATTATCTTTGAGTGTCCTGTAATTGTGCTTTTTTCAATAATAGACGAGTTTATGTCTCCTCCTTTTATTACCGAATTGGAAATTTTAGAGTAGGAAATGTTAACTTTGTTGCTTCCGGTTATTTCAGAATCGTATATCTTGGAATTGTATATCCTCGCATTGTATACTTTCGCGTTTTTCAATTCGCAATTTTCAAGCTTTGCTTGTATTATGATGCATTCGCTGTCTGTGGTTACATTTCTCAAAATAGATTCTCCGGCAATCCAGCCGCCTAAAGAGCCGTCCGGATTCGTGTGCCTTGTCACGGTTAGACCAGCATTTCTCAGTATGTCTAATGCCTTATCAACAGTGCCGCTTTCAAGTGCTTCATTGACCTTGCTTTTCAGGCAGTACGCCATATGCAACCTATTGCTTGGCTTGTTTTTATTCTTTTCTATTTGTCAGCCAGGCATAGTGTAATTGTTGTGGACCCATGCAGGCTTAGGAGTAACCTTGGGCAATGTCCCTGTAAAGTTGTCAAGCGCGTAGATCATTATCGGGTGCGTGCCATTTACGTAGTTTATGCCAGTAAAGTTGCTTGGATAAACTAGCTTAAACCCAGGAAGGCTACCTAGGTAGAAGCCGCGATAGTAGCTTGACTGGTAGAATTCTGTTGGTGCGGTTATTGTGCCATTCTTATTCGGCAGATAAAGAAGCATGAATGCGCTCATTGGTACTCCAGAAACATTCAGCGTGCCTTCGTAGAACTGTGAATTGAAGACAAACAGTGCATTGCTCTGTGTTCCATTTGGATAATAAAGCCTTTCTACTGGAGTTGTAGAATTCAAAGGCACACAGTATGTTATGTTTGTTAGCATGTCTCCTGCAATGACTATGCCCTTTAGCAAGGTCTCATTCTTAAGGCTCTTTATGGGCGCGCAATAACTGCTAATGCTCCCAAGGTTTTCCGGAATTAGCAAAACTGCAGGGTCATGCTTAAGCTCGCACTGCGACGTGCCAAGCACATACGGCTGTCCTGTGCCGTTTGCAGCATTCTTTGCAAAAGTCATGTTTGTTTCGTTTATGTCTATACAAGCAAGAAAGTCAAGAGCGCCCCACTTCTGGGTAAGCGCATTATCAAATAAAACATACTTTGCCTGAACAGAGTTTGCAAAGCTGGCAAGGCTGGCCGGTCCATAGCCATCCTGAGGCCCAAGCACATATCTTGCTGCAGTCTCATAGTCGAGTGTTGGCACAGCGTTGTCCCCTCTTAGCACCGCGTTGCTGTTTCCGAACCAGTTTATCCAGTCGCCGTAATCCCACCAGGAGAGAATCCTAGGACCATACGGCCCAACGTTGCTGCGCATCCATGCTGTGGCGTTAAGCCAATAGCTCGGCACCGTATTGCAGAACATGTCATAGCCTATTGAATTGCCCTGCTTTGCAATTACGCTGCAATTATTCTGGTTTGCATAGCCAGAAAGCACTCCTGCAAATGTTGGCACTGCCTCAGAAAGCACTATTAAAGTAAGTATCGCAATGCCCAGGTATTTCAGCTGAGTATTTATCTTGCCTCTAAACATGAGTAGCAGTTCACCAAGTATTATGCTCAATGCAAGTATGTATGCAACTCCAAAGTGAGGCAAGTACTTGACTTCCACCATAGCGGCGAAAGCTAAAGGAAGCACAATCCATATTGAAAGCATGCCCGAATCTGAATTCCTCTTGAAAATCGCAAATAGCGAGAGCAGAACGAAAACTATAAGCACTATCCACACTATCGGGTTTAAGCCTATCCAGCCAAAGCCCGCAGATGCAAAGTTAAAGCCAAAGCCCGTCGGCTCGAATTCCTGAACAGTCATGAAAAGAGGAATTGAAGGAGTTGTAAAGTGTAGGCTGAGTTTTATGTAGCTCTTTACAGGCCTACCAAGAGGCGTTAGAAACACAAGCAGCAACGCTAAGATAATCAGTATTGCAAGCCAAGTGTAATATACCGCCGAGTCTAGCGCTGCTATCATGTGCCTCTTGTGAAGCTCTTTCGGCACATATTCGAAAAGTGCAACTATCAAAAGCGCGAGCAATGGAAAAGAAACTATTACAGGTATTCCGGCGACGCTTGGTATCCTGTGGTATAGCGATGACTTGTATGGATCGAATATGCCATAGCCAAATGCGATTATAGCTATCACAATTGCATTCATCTTGTAAAAGCTGTGCATGTTTTTCTTTCTCAATACATCAAGCACTCCTTGGAAGAGTATGTAAAGCGCAAGCACTCCTGCATTTACCGTATAGTAGTGCGCACCGAGGAATGTAGCTACAAATGCTATGCCTGCAAGAACAGCATAGCGCCATTCTTCTTTGTTGTTTATTGCAAGCAGATAAGCAGCATAGAAGAAGAACATTGAGAAAATGCCCCACGGCTCAAGCAGCTGCTCTCCGGCTATGAAAGTAGTCACTAACACGGCCATCGATGCAGTAAGCGATGCGCCAAATAGTGCGGGGATTTTTCCATATTCGTGGTAAAGGAACATGAACACTGCGAACACAAGCAATGCTGCTGCTATTGGTGGGTAGAAGCTGCTTACATCGCTAAGCAATGCGGTGCTTATTGCATTCTTTGGCGGATTTGCAATATCGTACCAAAAGGCTTCAAGATATGGAATTAGCGGCTCCATCCTATGTGGCGAGCCGTTCACAAGCGTGGGCCACGCAGAATAGTCGTAAAGGTACTGATAGCCGTGCACTAGTATAGATTCAGTGCTCAGCATGTCAAAATATGGATCAAATTCAAAGTATCTTGGCGCAGTGCCTATGTTGAGTATGCGCGTCGAGAAGGTAAGCAGCATGAGCAGCGTCACGAAGGTCCACATAATCCATTCGCTCTTGCCCTTGCTTTTTTCTTCTTTTGGCGCCTGCAAGAGCAGCCTCTCCTCCCTTTCGTGCTCTTCAAGAAGCTCCCTCTCTTCTTTTTCGTGCAGCTCTTTTATCTTTGCCCTTTCCTCAGGCCCTGCAGTAGCAAGCCTTTCCATTTCCTGCCTATGTCTTTCAGCGAGCTCGTTTTCTTCCTGTTCGTGCTGCCTTATCAGCTTCATGTCCAGCCCAAGCTCCTGTATTCTTGCCCTTACCTCTTTTATCGTTTCAAGGTGCTCCTCCTTCGAAATCGCAGCTATGCTTTTTGCCCTTGGTATTTTTATATTCAATAAGCCTTCGTACCAGCAGGCTAACAGGCCAACTATAGTCAAGACCACTACGTTTGCCTCAAAAAGCCCTGCAGAGAAAGTGAATGCGTGTATGTAATCCATGAAATAGGCTTCGAACCAAGTCAGCGTAGGAGGAAATATTAAGCCGAATATGAAGCCAATTACGACTATTTCAAACAGGTGCAGCTTTGTCTTGCCAAGAAGAGCGTAAGCAAGCACGAAGCCAGGCACTATTATGCTAATAAAAGCGAGCAAGATTGTTGCAGCTAAGGACATGTAATCAGAGATCTTGTCAAATAAGATATTTATCTTTTGCAATACATCCTTATAAATATTGAGCAAATGAAAAGCGAAACAGCGATAATAGGCGCTGGCACAGCAGGCCTGCTTTTGGCTGCAAACTTGGCAAAGCGAGGCATAAGCGTAAGCGTTTACGACAAGAAGAAAAGGCCAGGGTATCCTCCTGTAGCAAGTGGCATACTCTCTATAAAAGGACTTAACAGCCTTGGAATACCATACAAGAATGCCATAAGGAACACGCTTTACGGAGCAAGACTGCATGCAGGAAGCGTATTGCTTAGCGTATATTCAAAAGAGCCCAAGGCATATGTTCTTGACAGACCAATTTTAAATGGCATATGCCTTGATTTGGCCGAGCAAAACGGCGCTAATGTAGAGCTTGGCAGGCAGGTGCCTGCTTATGAGCTCGGCGAAATGTCAAAAAGAAGCATAATAGTCGGAGCCGACGGAGCGCTTTCACTTGTTGCAAGGCATTTTGGCATGGGCTTTGTGAAGCGCTACGTGCTGACTTACAAAGCAGAGTTCGAGGTAAGCCCTAAAGATTCCTTTGTAGACTTGTTTTTCGATAATTCAGTTTCGCCGGGGTTTTTCTCTTGGCTTTGCCCCGTTTCAAAATACGCAATAGAGGCAGGAATAGGAATAGAATCAAGCTACGGCAACGCCAAAAGGGCTTTTGACAGGTTTATGGCCAAGTATGCAAAGCAGGTTCTTGGCGAAGCAAGGCCCGTTAGCGAGTATGCAAGCATAATACCGATAGAATCGAAGAAGAAGCTTGTTGATGAAAAAAAGGAAGTCTTGCTTGTGGGCGATGCTGCAGGTCAGGTGAAGGCTAGTACAGGTGGTGGCATAATCTTCGGCGGCAATGCCGCTCTAATGGCTTCCAAGGCTATTTACGAGCACATAACAAAAGGCGCGCCACTGAGCGCTTATGAGAAGGCTTTCAAGAAAAGGTTCGGCGCAGACATGCTGATTCACAAGCTTATCCACAGCATATACTCTTCATTAAGCCCGCGAAGCATGTCTTTGCTCATCGGAGCTTTGGGCAAGCTGGGTTTTGGCTCTCTTCTAAGCAAGTATGGCGACATGGACAGCCCTACTGCTTTTTTCAAGAATCTACTGCTCAGGAAATAGCTTGTTTGCCAGTTGTCTATGCAGGCAGTCGCCTTTTTGTTTGCTCTTGTTTCTATTGCTAGCATGAAGCTAAAGACCAAGCCAAGCAGGCGAGAAGAAGACAAGGAAGCTGCAAGGCAATTAGTCTATACGATAAACCAGATAGAGCTGTTCAGCAAAGGCAGCCTAAGCAAGGAGGAGCAGCTTTATCTTGCAAAAAGCCCGAGCAAAGAAATAAGGAAAAAGCTTGCCGGGCTTTCTGCCATTGACGCAGAGATAGTCGCATTGCTATTGGAAGACGCAGATGGCGAAGTCAGGAAGGAAGCCGCAAGGTGCGCCAATCTAAGCATGGAGCAAAGGAAAAAGATAATGCAAAGCTCAGATGCATATCTAGTTGACGGCTTCTCTTTGAGGGAAGACCTGTCTTTCGATGAAGCAGTGTTTGTACTTGGCAGGCAGTATGTGCATTCATCAACGCTTCTTTTTCTGAACCTCAAGGACAAGGGCATATGGGCGCGCTTGCCAATGGAAGTAAGGCTAAACCTAATAAACAACGGCAATGTTGAGGCTGCAAGAGCCTATGTGCGCTATGCGATAGACATTCTCACACCGGAAGAGAAGAAAGAGATCTTGGGCAATCCTGCGCTTTCTACGGTTTTCATAACATATGCAAAGCTTAGCAAGGAAGAAAGGGAATTGATTATGAAAAGCAGCAGGGTAGAGGATAGGTATGCATTTGCATCGAGGAAAGACCTTACAAAGGAAGAGGCAGAAGCTCTAAGCCACGATGAATCTGGCATAGTAAGCGGCGCAGCAAAGCGATTTTTAGAAAGAAAAGATAAATAGGGGTAAATTGCAAAGAAAAGCCCAAAGCAAAAATTATTATAGGTTACCTGACATAAATTCTCTTAGTCTAATGGATTCTGGTGAATAAATGAAGATAATAGACCTGAAAGCTGGTGCTAGCAACGTCGAAGTTGAAGGCACTATAACTGAAAAGAGCGAGCCTCGTGAAGTTATAACAAAGTTTGGCAAGAGGCTTAATGTTGCAGACGCAGTGCTAAGCGATGATAGCGGGAGCATATCGATTTCGCTTTGGGAGGACTATGCCTCTAGCATAAATGTCGGCGACCAAATACGCATAACAAACGGCTATGTCAACGAATTCAGGGGCAATCCCCAGCTTTCGCCTGGCAAGTACGGCAAAATCGAGATAATAAAGAAGGCAAACGAAGCGTAATTTTGTTTCTTTTTGTTTTGCTCTTCTTTTCTTTTTCTCAAAAGTCGAGATTTAGTGTTTCTCCCGGTGCCGGAGCCACAGCGTCAAAGCCTTCTAGCTTTAGGCTTTCTGCGAAATTCCTTGCCACGTTTGCATCGCCGTGCACACAAATTACCTTTTCTGGGCCGCTTTTTCTTACGTATTCATACAAGTCCTTCCTTCCGGCGTGCGCTGAAAAGTCGTAATACGATACAGGTGTTCTTATAACGTGCTTTCTGTTGTCTATGATTATGGGCTTGCCCTCAAGGAGGTTCCTGCCGTTTGTGCCCTCAAGCTGATAACCTGTAAGGAATATCTTTGACTTGCCGTTTAGCTGGAGTATATAGTTGAGCACAGGCCCGCCATTTAGCATGCCTGCTGTAGTTACGACAATTGCAGGGCTTACAACGCTTTCCCTTGTTTTTTCTGTGCCTATCCAAGTAGTGTTTTTCATAGCCTCAACAAGCAGGCTCTCGTTAGTGCTGAATCCCGGGTAGCGCATGACTATCTCGCTTGCCTGCTTAGCCATTCCATCAATTACCGTATAGTCTATGAGATTGTTCTTGTAAAGTATGGTTAATATTTCTTGAGCCCTGCCAACTGCAAACACGGGCACAAGCGCAGTGCCGCCGTTGTCGACTATCTCCTTTACCTCGTTTATGAAGCTTTTTACTAGTGCGCTCCTGTCTGGGTGCTCCCTGTCGGCATACGTGGACTCGGTTATAAGTATGTCGCTTTTCACTATTTCTGCACCTTTTTGGAGCATTTGGGGTTCAAGCTTGTAATCGCCAGTATAAACGAGCCTTTTTCCCGTTTTCCTGCTCGTCAGCAAGGTTATTGCGCTGCCTGTTATGTGGCCAGCGTCATGAAGGCTCAGCGTGTAATCGCCAATATCGATTTCAGAGCCGTATTCGCACGGCGTATATGCGCGCTCAAACCTTCTCAAATCCCCTTTTGAAAATTCTTGCCTTGCATGGTTTCTTTTGTTTATTTTTATAGAGTCCTCGATAAGGAGCCTCGAAAGCTCTATTGTAGGAGCGGTGCCGAATGCCTGAACATATGAATTGCTATACAGGTGCGGCGCAAAGCCGCTGTGGTCTAAATGAGCATGGCTCAAAACATACGCATCAAGCTTTGCATGCAAAGGCAGAGGGTATTCTGTCTTATGGTCCAGCTTTATGCCGTAGTCTAAAAGAAATCTTTTCTCTGCATTTACCAATATAGCAGAGCGGCCTACTTCCCTTGCTCCTCCCAAAAATGTTATCTGCATTTGAACAACTTTTCTCAAAGTAAACAATAGTATGGTTTACTCATTTATATTTATGTTTTATATTTGTATTACTTCTATATTGTCTGAAAGATTGCATGGCTGAGAACTCAAACGAGATTAATTTTCTTGATGTTGTATGCATTCTTAGGATAACCCCAGACATGACCGAAGAGAAATTCAGCGGTGCGATAAATGCAAGCTATTTCGACGCTGCAAACCTTGTAGGCACGCTTAAGCAGAAAGGCCTCATAGATATAAATTCCGGTTTTCCTGGCCCCACAAGCATAGTTCTTACCGATTCTGCTAAGGCCCTTCTTAACGACCTAAATGCAAGGAGCTCAGAGCCTCTAGATGTGCTTGACTCTGAAATACTCAGGCAGCTTTCTGGTGGCAAGCGACTGCCGATGGAGCTCCAGAGCACGCTCAATCTGGTCTCTAAGGATCTAGCATATAGGCTTTACAAGCTTTACAAGCAGAATCTGCTGACTTATGAGTTGCGTAATGGCAATGTGGAATTGTTGCTTACAGAGCAGGGATTCTTAAAGGCTAACGCCACAAGCCTTCAGGCACCTGCGGCAGCACAGCCGCAACAGCAGGTCCAGCAAGGTGTTGCTGGAGCACAGGCTCAGCAAGCCACAGGGCCTCAGCAGCAGTCACAGCAAACGCAAGAAATCAACCAGATGCAGAATGAATTGGTCAAGCCAAAGCAAAGCAGAAAGGCAAACATAATGGTCCTTGTAGTGGCAGTGGTTGTGATAGTGCTTGCCGTACTGCTGGGTAAGCACATTATCTAATATGAAGTTTTGACGTTTGTTGTTTGTGTTTCGGGTGTAAGCATGTTAATGGATTACATGCAGGCCAAAGCCTTGCTTGATAAGTATGGAATAAAAAGCGTAGATAGCGCTTATGTGTCATCGGCACAAGAGGCAGTTTCGTTTGCAAAGCATGATGCCATAGTTCTCAAGGCGCTAAGCGACAAGGCACTTCACAAGACAAAGGCAGGTCTTGTAATGCTAAACCTTAGCACAGATTCAGAGATAGAGCAAGCATATAAAACGCTTGAGCAGCGCGCAAAGAAGTTCGCCCCTTACAAGATACTTGCCCAGAAGATGAGCAAAGGCGGTGTCGAGACGATAATAGGCGGTTCTACAGACGACCAATTCGGCAAGGCGGTTATGCTCGGATTCGGCGGGATATACGTAGAGGTATTCAAGGATACCTCTCTAAGGCTTTGCCCATTGACAAGGTACGATGCCGAGGAAATGATCTCTGAGCTCAAGTCAAAGAACGTGATAACATACAACGGCAAGGCTGAGAAGATGCTAGTTTCTCTGCTATTGCGCTTTTCAAAGATGTTCAGCGAGAACGACAGCTTGCGGGAAGTAGACCTTAATCCAGTAGTAATAAGGCAGAACGACTACGAGGCGCTTGACCTCAGGCTGCTTACCAATGACGATCCTGCTTCGCAGCATGCTTGATTTTGTAAAGGCGGTTGTTTGGAGAACAAGAGTCTAAGATACATATTGAAGCCAAAAAGCGTAGCTATAATAGGCGCTTCGAGAAACCCTGGCAAGGTAGGCAGAGTAATACTTGAAAACTACATAAACACTGGCTACTCTGGCAGGCTTTATCCTGTAAACAAGGAAGCAGACGAAATACTGGGCATAAAGGCGTACAAGAGCGTGAGCGACATAAAGGGCAAGGTGGACCTTGCGGTAATAGCGATTCCTGCGCAGGCAATTCCTGAGGTGCTTGAAGAGTGCGGCAAAAAGGGAATAAGAAGCGCGATAGTGATAAGCAGCGGCTTCTCAGAAGTTGGCAACATTGCCTTGCAGCAGCAAATAGTTGAAATTGCCAAGAAATACGGCATAGCGATGCTTGGTCCAAACTGCCTCGGCGTTCTTGACATGCGCTCAAGGGTTAATACGCTCTTCCTGCCAACTTACAAGCTTACCGAGCCAGGCATAGGCAAAGTCAGCTTTGTCTCGCAAAGCGGCGCTGTTGGCAGCACTGTGCTGGATGTAATAGCTGGGGAAGGCTTCGGCCTTTCAAAGTTCATTTCCTATGGCAACGCTGCATATATCGACGAGACTGATATACTGAGATACCTGCTCAAGGATGACGAGACTAAAGTAGTGGTAATGTACATCGAGGGCATAAAGAACCCTGCAGGCTTCAGGGAAGTTGCAAAGAAGATAACAAAGGTAAAACCTGTGATAGTGCTAAAGGCAGGCAGGACGCAGGCCGGCGTTACCGCCGCGCACTCGCATACCGCCGCGCTTGCAGGCAATTACGCAGTTCAGGAAGCAATGCTTAAGCAGTATGGCTTCACAGTAGCCCATGATCTCAGCGATTTGATAATATACGCAAAGATATTCAACTCTGAAGCAGAGCCCTCTGGAAACAGAGTGGCTGTGATAACAAACGGCGGAGGCACGGGCGTGCTTACCGCAGATGCCATCGCTGATAGCGGTGTTTTGCAGATGGCAACTTACAGCGAAGAGACTAAAACTGCGCTCAAATCCGTTTTGCCTGACTATGTCAACATAGGCACTCCTCTTGATATAGGCGGAGATGCTGATGCAGCAAGATTCGGCGGCTCTCTTGCGGCGCTAGGTAAGGATCCAAACATAGATATGCTAATAGCCATAGTGCTTTTCCAAACGCCCGGTGCAGATTCATCAGTAGCAGCGGAGATAATAAAGCAGAAGAATGAGGTGAACAAGCCTCTTGTTGCAATAAGTCCTGGCGCTTCTTACACGCAGATGCACAAGATAATGATGGAAAGCGGCGGCGTGCCAGTTTACGATTCTCCTGCTGCAGCAGTTAAGGCACTTTCTGCGCTTCTCAAATACTCAAACTACAAGAAAAAGAGGCATTAGCCATAGCTACAGATTCTCTTCAAGCCACTTCTTGAAGTCCTCCTTTGGTATTGCCCCGACTGACATTGCTTTTGGAACGCCTTTTTCAAAGAGCATTGCAGTGGGTATGCTCATTATGCTGTATTTTACAGCTATGTCCTCATTTTCATCAGTGTTTACAGAGCAGAACTTCACCTTGTCATCATACTCCTTTTCAGTTTCTTCGATTATGGGGGTGAATATCCTGCACGGCCCGCACCATTCTGCCCAAAAGTCAACGATTACTGGCTTGTCAGATCTAAGCACTTCGTTTTCGAAGTCCTTGCTGCTTACCTCTTTCATTTTACCACTTGCAATGACAAATAATTAATCAAGAAAAATTGTGCATACAAATATATATTTGTTTTGCCATTATTTTGCAAATGATGAGTATTTTTTCTGATTGGTGATGAAGATCTTGAGTGCTGACGTGGTCGCATGGCAAACATTTCGCGAGATTCTATAAAGAAGCTCGTTGCCAAATATGCGCATGCTAGAATAACCGATAGCGGTGCGGACGAGATAGCAAAGATGCTTGAGAAAAGGGCCAAAGAGATTGCAAAATTCGCTGTAAAAAACGCAAAGAAGAAAAAGAGGAACAAAGTGACAAAAGAAGACATAGAGGCTTATGTTTTCAAGAAGGCAGAACTATGAGCATAAAGGCTTTCGAAAGCAAAGACAGGCGCTTAAGAACCGAGACCTATGCCAAAACCGAAGGTACAGGCACGCTTTTTAGCATTGCAGAGCCGACAAAAATCGGCGTTCTGCTTACCGAATTTTCACAATACGGAGAGGTCGTCAGGCAGGAATACAGGCAAAGCGGCGAGACAGCACGCGAGCTTAGCAATTTTGTAAACTCTACGCTTGAGATCTCCCACGTCGACGAATACAAGCCAGTAGTTGTGGCGGCGAAGTGCCCGAAGTGCGGGGGAGAAATAGTTAGAGAGTTAGACACAAAGAAGCCGGAGCAGATAGACAATGTGCCTGTAGTTCCTTTATACATATGCAGCAAGTGCGGCGCCAAATACTACTCTATGTCTGACGAGTTCCTTTCAAGCATAGTGCACAGCAGGCAGGATCTTTTCGACCCAAAAGACCTTGAAGAAATGCGTGCCAACGAAAAGGCATTCATAAGGCTTCTTCAAGAGAACATAATAAGAATCTTCGCTTCGAAAAGAATATTTAGGCTTAAGATAGGCAAGGTGTAGGAATGGTAAGCATATCAGAGCTTTATGGTAAAAAGATAATATCGACAACAGGCCACTGGGTCGGCGAAGTCCAGCATGTCGTGCTCGATTTGGACTCAGGCTCGGTATCTCATTTGCTACTGCAGAAGATAGACGCTGCAAAGAATGAAGACATGCTCAAAAGCATATTCAGCAACAGCGTAAAATACGAGAGAGTAAAGAAGGTTTCTGAAACTATACTCGTTTCTGACAAATGAGCAGTGCACATATGAAGAACGATTCTTCTAGGCTTCTTTTTCATGTTAAGATCGTGCTTTCACTAATAGGCCTAGCCATAGCTTTTTATCTTGTCTTGTCAGAGCCAGGTCCAGGCCAGAAAATAGCATTTGTTTGCCCTGGCCAAAGTTCAAGCAGTAGCCTGATAAACTGCTCGGCGGTTCTTACAAGCAGATATTCCCGCATAATTGGCGTGCCTTTGTCTGTTTGGGCCTTTTCTTGGTTTGCTGTGCTTTTTGCGCTTGTTTTGCTTCAGAGGAAAAACGCAATGCTCGGCATGCTTTCGGCTTGTTTCAGCATAACCGGCATTTTTGCAGTTCTTTACTCCTTTCTTGCAATGTTTTCGATAGGCCACATTTGCGTATACTGCTCAACAATCGATGCTATATTGGTAGTGATTTTTGCTATAGGAATCTTGGAATTGCGCGCGCTGCTGGGCGCGATTTTGCATGTTGGCTGATCCGCAAGCCTTCAGTAGTTTCCGTACGTCAACGTCAGCAAGTTGTATGAGAAAATATTTAAATTTGACTTATGCATCGGTCATCTTACTATAAATACGACTCACATAAAATTATAATCAGACTAGTCGGCACAATATGAAATTAACAAATTAGCCAATCGAATCGGAAAAACCAAGGTCACGGCGGCGTGTAGCCAGACCACCAGTTGCTCGTAAAGGTAACGCCGTTTGGCACGC